>JAICIG010000045.1 GCA_025924495.1 Pirellulales bacterium
ATGGACAGAACCCATGGCTGCAACTCGGGCAGGCCGACAAAATTGTCCGGCTCGTCAATCAGCACGGTCCGCACTGCGCCGGTCTCCAGCGCCGAGCGCACCATGTACAGCCCAATCAACGCTCGCTCTCCATCCGAGAGCTGATCAAAAAACAGGGATACCGGCTTGTCGCCCTTCTTCTCGAACCGCAACTGCAACGCCTTGGTGTTCAATCCAACGTCAACCTGTTTGAACGAGCGAAAGTCCGGCCAGACGCCTTGCAGCGCTTCCCGCAATGCATCGGTCCATTCCTGCTCTTGCGCTAGCGACCGGTACCACGATGTCAGGTTGCTAATTGACAAGTCCGCGTGCTTCGACTCGGCCTTGCTCTCAGACTCCATGCTGCGCGGATTGGGACGAAGGATCAGCAGTTTCGCAATCTCCTCCTGGAGCAGTGCTAACCTGCCAATGTTGACCCCGCGCGGTTGGATGGCTGCCAGCGCCGCCTGCCGCCAGTCCAACGGAAAGCCGGTCTGATTCCCATCCGACCGCTGAAATCGCACGCCATCCAAGTCGCGCTCGAATAGTGGCTGCTTGTCGCACAGGGCATTCTCGCGGATCACCCGCGGCTTCTCGAATTCAGCCGTCTGTTCGATGTGGAGGACATACTCGAATGAGTGCCCGTCCACGCTCAGACTCAGTTCGAATTCCTGAATTCTACTGTCGAGCCATTTGGTGAATTCAAGCCGTGGAACGTCCTGTTCGCCCGTCCCGCCCAGCAGACCGTCGCCAGTACCAAGATTCCGCAGCAGGCGCACGGCATCGAACACCGAACTCTTTCCCGCTCCGTTGGCCCCGCACAGCACGCCGAATGAGTCGAACGCGCACTCGAAGGCCACAAGACAACGGAAGTTGTTCGCATAGAGGCGTGTGATCATGCGAAAATCCTAGATTGATGCGGAGTGTACGTCGAGTATCCCAATGACGATGGCGGAAATCTGGGCGGACCACGGCATCCGAACGTTGGCGCCTGCCGGGAGAGTTGGCTTTAAAGTGAGCCGATTGGCCGCAGTCTTGTTGGCGCCTTTCGCCGACTTCTGGCATATCTTACGAGCCATTTTTTCACTATAATCGATTCTCGGTGGGACTGCGCCTCATCCTATAGCTAAGCCCCCGCCACCTTGCTCGCCGCGTGACACAGATTGCGCTCAGCCTGAACCATATCGGCGATGGCCACGGCCGCGCCTTCCAGCGGAATCATCTCGGCGGCGTCTTTCCAGCGCCACTTGATCTCCAGCTTGCCTTCCTTCAATCCGCGGCCGCCGATCACAACTCGCAAGGGGATGCCGATCAAGTCGCCGTCTTTAAACTTCACACCCGGCCGCTGATCGCGGTCGTCGAGCAACACTTCGACCCCGGCGTGGCGTAGATCGTCGTACAGCTGCTCGGCCGTTTGCATCACGTCGGCTTCCTTGACGTTGAGCGGCGAGAGCAAGACTTCGTACGGGGCAAGCGACATCGGCCAGACGATGCCATTCTCGTCATGCTTGGTCTCGATCAGCCCGGCGATGATGCGATTGACGCCGATGCCGTAGCAGCCCATGATCGCCGCGTGCTGCTGTTCCTGCGCATCGAGGAATTTGGCGTCGAGCGCGTCGGAATACTTCGTGCCGAGTTTGAAGACGTGGCCGACTTCGATGGCGTGGCGCAAGGCCATCGTCTTCTGGCAGCGAGGGCAAGGATCGCCGTCCGCGGCGTTGCGTAAATCGGCGAAGGCCTGCACGTGGAAATCGCGGCCGAAGTTCACGCCCAGAATGTGCTTGTCGGCCTCGTTGGCGCCGGTCACGGCGTTGGCGATCGCTTCGACGTCATGATCGGCCCAGATCGGAATCTTGAGTCCGACCGGACCTGCGAAGCCAACCGGAGCTCCGGTCGCTTTTTCGATGACCTCGGGCGAGGCCAGTTCGAGTTTGGCGGCGCCGACCGCGCGGCGCACCTTGCCTTCATTGGCTTCATGGTCGCCGCGCACCAGCACGGCGATCGGCTTGTCGTCGGCCGAGTAAATCAACGTCTTGATCATTTGCTGCGGCTTGCAGCCGAGCATTTTGGTAACCGCTTCGATGCTGCCGGCGTGCGGCGTATCGACCTTTTCCAACGGCTGCTGCGGCACGGCAACCGCCGCCTGCACGCGCTCGCCGATTTCCGCTCGTTCCAGGTTGGCGGCATAGCCGCAGGCGGCACAATGGACGACCGAGTCTTCGCCGTTATCCGCCAGTACCATGAACTCGTGGCTGGCATCGCCGCCGATCGGGCCGCTCTCGGCCTCGACGGCCAAATAGTCGAGCCCGCAACGATCGAAAATGCGACAATAGGCCCGGTACATCTTGTCGTAGCTTTCGTTCAGCCCTTCGACCGACGCATCGAAGCTGTAGGCGTCTTTCATCAGGAATTCGCTGGTTCGCAGCACGCCAAACCGAGGTCGCTCCTCGTTGCGAAACTTGGTTTGAATCTGATACAGCGTGATCGGCAGTTGGCGATAGCTGGAAACATGCTTGGCCACCAGGTCGGTCACGACTTCTTCATGCGTCGGTCCCAGGGCCATCTGGACCTGTTTGTTCTGGCGACGAACGGAGAACTTGATGAGCACATTGCCAAACGCCTCAACGCGCTTTGTCCGCTCCCAGAGGGTCATCGGCGTCAGGGCCGGCATCAGCAGCTCCACCGCACCAGCCAGATCCATTTCCTCGCGGACGATCGCCTCAGCTTTGCGCAGCGCACGCAGCCCTAGCGGCAGATAGGTATAGGCGCCCGCCATCAACTGCCCGACCAGCCCGGCCCGCAGCATCAACACGTGGCTGGGAATTTCGGCCCCTTCGGGCGTTTCCTTCATTGTCGGAATCAGCGTCTGGCTCCAGCGCACGGCATTCCTCGTTTTCGTGTAGGGCGGACATCGCCCGCTATGCAAATGTAGGGTGGGCACTGCCCACCATGAATCAGGCAGGTTGCGCACCTCGCTCTCGCGATGGACAGGGCGCGACCCGGTTGGGCTCAGCAACAATTCGCGGCATTCTAGGGGAAGCGGCCGCAAAGTGGCAATGGGGCAAGGCCGAGGCGTGAAAGCAAGCCAATCAGAGACGAGTCGCAATTTGAATGACACAAGCGAAGGCAAGGCATGAGATGATGAGTCATCGGAATGATAGGGCGATTTCTTGGCAAATCGCGAGAGAGGCATTTCGGGCGGGCGGGCGGTATCGGCAACCATTCGGTCCATGTTTCCTGCCGCCAAATTGCCGCCTCAGGAATATCCGAGAGTGCAATTGGCCCGCATGATTCGCGCCGCCGTCACGAACGGCCGAACGCTTCTCTGATCGAATGCGCCGTTCCCCCTGGCGACCCATCCAAGATTTCCAATTTGTAACCTAATCAGCGGGGCCTCTTTGCAACTTGTAATTCCTACAATTCGTAGAAGGGATTAGCTGGGCAGACTTTGGGAAGCTACTTGGGAGAGGAAGGTTGATCATGCGGACGGCATCAGGGTTAGGCAAGCTTTTGACGGCGGTGGCCTTGGCCGGGTTCGCTCTGTCAGGCCAAGCCTGGGCGCACGGCGGAGGACATGGCGGAGGCGGCCATGGCGGTGGAGGACATGGCGGCGGATTTCATGGGGGAGGAGGCCACCACGGCGGGTTCGGAGGCTTTTCGGGCGGACATCACGGCGGGTTCGGAGGCTTCTCAGGTGGTCACCATGGCGGCATGGGAGGTTTCTCGGGAGGACACCACGGCGGCATTAGCGGCTTTTCAGGCGGACATCATGGCGGATTCGGCGGCTACAGCGGAGGATATCGGGGCGCGGTTGGCGGGTTCTCGGGCGGCGCCCATCATTTAGGCGGGATTTCTTCGGGCGCCTATCGTCATGCGGGGAGCAGCATCTCGGGATTTCGCGGAGTACCGGGGGGCGGCAGCTTCGCAACGCGACACTTCTCCGCAGTTCCGCATCACGGAGGTTTTACGGGCGGAGGGTTCGGCGCAACGGGCGGCTCTTTCGCGTCTCGCCATGGCTTTACCAATATCAACCGCAACCTGGGCTTCAACAACTTCAACCGCGGCTTCAATCACTACGGCATTGGGGGGCTGGGGTACAGAAATTACGGTTATGGTGGTTTGGGATACAGGAACCTCTACGGCTATGGCTATGGCAGACGCTATGGCGGCTTTGGCTATCCTTATGGCCTGGGCTATGGATTTGGCTACTATCCGTACGGGTATGGTTACGGGTTTCCGTTCTTAGGTTATGGTTTATCGAGCTTGCTGTTTGGGGGCTACGGCGGCTACGGCTATGGAGGGTATGGCTACGGCGGGTATGGGGGCTATGGCGGGTATGGCTATGGGTATCCGTCTTATGGCTACAGCAGCTACGGCTATCCGTATTCGAGCTATGGCTACTCCTATGCTCCCGTCAGCACCTATTCCACGACGGTCGTCACGCCGCCTGCTCAGGTGGTTGCAACGGGGCCAACCGATTACATTGCCCGAGGCGAGCAAGATTTCAAGGCGGCCAACTACGACGCCGCACTCAAGGACTGGCAACATGCGTTGGTTGACAACCCGCAAAACGGCGGCCTGATGTTAATGATGGGTCAGGCATTGTTCGCTACCGGCAAATTCGAAGAGGCGGCCGGCGCCGTTCAACAAGGCATGCAGATGATGCCGCCGGATCAGTGGGGCGCTGTGGTTTCGAACTATGCCGAGTTGTACCGCAGCCCCGGCGACTACGCGGCCCAACTGAAAGCCTTGGAAGCCGCACGCACGCAAAAGGATTCGCCTGCGTTGCGGTTCCTGCTTGGTTATCATTACGCCTTCCTCGGCTATCCGCGAGAAGCGGTTCGCGAACTGGATCGAGCGATCGTGCTGAACCCGCAGGATCAATTGGCGGCCCAGTTGCGGCAAATGATGGCAGGCAAGTCCGATCCGGCGGCCGCCGCTCCTGGTGGATTGCCGGCGCCGACGAACTAACGAGATCGCTGTACCGAAGTGAATTCTCAATGAGTCCTGCTCTCGCGCCCTGGCCGATGTTCGGCCGGGGCGTTTTTGTTGGCAGTCCGACCCACCGATTGCGTTAAGACATAAGGCGCCGGGTGAACGTGAAGCGACGCCAAAAAGTCAGGGCGATGACGCCCCCGGCCGCCAATTGCCAGCCCCTAGTCTCACGCGTCGGGTTCTTCCCAAACCGTCTTGTAGGCGCCGAGGCCCTCGAAGTATTCGAGTAACCGCTGATAAAACAGGTCGCTGGCTAGCGTGGCGCTGTCGCCAATGACCAGCAATTTGCGACGTGCGCGGGTCAAGGCGACGTTCATGCGGCGGACGTCGCTCAAAAAGCCGATCTCGCCGCTAGGATTCGACCGGACGAGCGAGATAACGACGGCCTCCTTCTCGCGGCCCTGAAAACCGTCGACGCTGTCAATTTCCAGCCCAGGCGACTCCAATCGTTCGCGCAAGTATCGCACCTGCGCGGCATACGGCGCGATGACGGCGATCGATTCTGCGGGTACGCCTGCGGCAAGCAATGCCTGCACTTTGCGAACGACCAGATCTGCCTCGCGCGGATTCAGGCGGCTTTCGCCATCGGGTTCGGTCTCTTCATCGAACCCGGCCCCGGCCGTGTCGATAAATTCGACGGGCAGCTCTGTCAGCGGTTCGGCAGTTACGCCAGGCAAATCGCAAAGCCGATGGCCGGCGACGCAAGCGTCCGCGGTCAGTTCGGCGTCGTAGAACTCGAGTGAGGAGAAATCCATGATCGACGAATGCATGCGATACTGCACGGTTAGCCGGCGCGAAATGTCGCGGCCATAGAGCGAGATCAACCGCTCAAACAGGCTGACGCCGAAACCTTGCGCCGCCGCCTCGCCGCTGAGCACGGTCGGCGGCAATTGGCAATGGTCCCCCGCCAGCACAATCCGGTCGGTGCGCGCCAGCGGAATCCAGCAGCCAGGCTCGGTGCTCTGGCAGGCTTCGTCGATGACCAATAAATCGAAACGCCGCGAGCCCAACAGATCGTCGTCCATGCCGGTCGTCGTCGCACACAGGATATGGGCCGTGTCGAGAATATGTTCGACGGCCTGCGCCTCGAGCTTTCGCGCATCTGCCAGCAACGAACGAGCCTCTTGGCGGGTCTGCTGGCGAGAGCCGGGCTCGGGTTTCGCTCGGGTGTAGCGGTTCGCTTTGCGGAACAAGGCCAAGGCTTCTTTCACCAGCTTGCGGGCCAACGCTACGTCGCGATGCTCTTCCACCAGTAAGTCGAGCGTATGTGCGCGTAGCTCGGGCAGCACGCGAGCCGGGTGCCCCAGCCGCACCGCTCGTTCGCCCGCGGCCAGTAACCGCTCGAAGATATTGTCGACCGCCAGATTGCTCGGCGCGCAGGCCAACACCTTCTCGCCGCGGCGCACCGCCTGGCGGATAAGTTCCACCACGGTGGTTGTCTTGCCGGTGCCCGGCGGGCCGTGAATCAGCGCCAAGTCGCGGGCCGACAAGGCAAAACGAACGGCGTCTCGCTGCGTTTCGTTGAGCCCCGTGTTGAGCGAGTCATCGAGCTTGGGCTGATTGAACTGTGGGGGATTCTGGCCCAGCAGCGTTTTGCGCAGTTCGGTCAACCGGTCGCCGCGCGCGAGCCGAGCCCGATCGAGCGCCGCACGCTGCCGCTGCGCAGAAATCTCGTCATGCGCCAGATCGACGCGCCAACTCTCGGCGTCTTCCAGATCGTCGGGCATGCTCGCTAGCGCCACCTGCAGATACGAGTCGCCGCGCTCGCAGACCACGCCGCGCACGCCTTGTCCGCCGGCATCTTCAGTCGGCGAGAGCAACACCGGACTTCCGACTCCCAAACGCGTCCAGGGCAGGGGAGTCCGCTTGCGTTTGACCAGCTTCACGAGGCAGCGACCGCCTAAGCCGGCCTCTTCGTCGGCAATCGCCAGATCGAGCAGGCTATTGCCGCTCCGTTCCGCTTCTACGGCGGACAGCTTGCGGGCCCGTTCGCGCAATCGCTGGGCTTCGGCCCGGCCTTCTAACTCAAGCAACCTCGCCTGACGCTGAAAATGATCTTCGCTCGCTTCATCGGACGATGCGGCCCCGGCCACCCAGGCCCGAATGCGGCGGCCGGCCAGCGAAACGCCGTCGAGCGCCTTGGCGACGCGAAACTCCCAACCTTCGGGCACTTGCACGGTCGCTTGAATGCCGCGGAGTTCGATTTTCCCCACGCGACGACGATCGACGCCCGCCTCCCGGTCGAGCAAATCAAGCAGGTCCGATTTGGTAACCCTTGAGGGCAACGATTCGAGCTGAATATTGGGCATAAGTTTGAATGTAGCCGCAGGTCGGGCAAAGGCCAACGGGGACGCGAAGCGCCGAACTCGGAACGCTGAGTGCGGAGCGATGGCCGCTCGCCGCGCCCTTCCGTTGAGACATTCATCCAAATCAGGCGCATCAAAAAGCCACCCTCCCATCTACCACCTACCGCCTACCACCTACAACATCCCCGGTTAAACTGCAGCAGTCAGCCCTCGCATCCTAGGAGTTTCCCCATGCCGCCCGCCCCCTTGACGCCTCCCGAGACCGATCCAACGCCAATCTTCGAGCTGTTCCGCGGAAATCATGCCACCGAATTACTGACGGCGGCGGTAGCCCATTTGAACGTGTTCGGCCGGCTGGCCGCGGGCGGCAAGGACGAAGGGACGCTACGGCACGAGTTGGGGCTGAGCCCTCGGTCAGCGGTCGTACTGTTCACGGCCCTGAAAGCGATGGGCCTCATCGCAAAGGACGGGCAACAGAGGCTAAACCTGACGCCGTTGGCCCGCGAGCATCTGACGCCAGGGGGCGAGTTTTATGTGGGCGATTATGTCGGCCTGGCGGCCAGCACCCCAGGCGTGCTAGCAATGGTCGAGCGATTGAGAAGCAGCCGCCCGCCCGGAACCGCGGCCGACGAAGCGGGCGCCGCGTTCATCTATCGCGAAGGGATCAAGTCGGCGATGGATGAGGCGGCGAGTGCCCGGAATTTGACCTTGTCATTGGCCGGACGCGGCAAAAACGTGGCGCCGCTGTTCGCCGAGCGCG
Organism: Pirellulales bacterium; assembly: GCA_025924495.1. The sequence goes on from JAICIG010000045.1 coordinate 8,080, forward strand.
TGCCGTTCGATCAGGCTTCGCTTCTGCTCGATGTCGGCGGCGGCAGCGGAATGTACAGCGTAGCCATGCTGCGGAAACATCCGCAGTTGCGGGCCATCGTGTGGGATCGCGAGGAAGTGCTCAAGGTCGCCGAGGAGTTTGCCCGCGAGTATGGGGTTTCCGATCGGCTGGAGCGCCGGCCGGGCGATATGTTCGCCGATCCCGTCCCGGCCGGCGCAGACATCATCCTCCTGTCCAACATCCTGCACGACTGGGATCTGCTCGAGTGCCATCGGCTGGTCGGGCGCTGCGCAGCAGCCTTGCCGCCCGGCGGACGATTGCTGATTCACGACGTCTTCTTGAACGACGCTCACGATGGCCCGCTACCGATCGCACTCTACTCCGCTTCGCTGTTTTCACTGACGGAAGGCCGAGCGTACAGTGCCGCTGAGTTCCGTCAGATGCTTTCAGCGGCCGGGCTTATTGCTTCGGAGTCGATCATGCCCACATTAGTTCATTGCGGCGTGCTGGAAGGCATGAAAGCAACGCAGTAGCTTAAGACGCAACCGTATGATCGGTTCAGTTATCGGCATGATGCTGCTCGCGGGCCTCTTTGTCTGGGCCGCGTATGCCCCAAGAACAATGCGGTTCGTACTTGTAGGAGTCATCTGGCTGATTGCCGCAATTCTTGGCATCGAAGCGATTTCGGGTTTGGCAAGCCTTCTCAGTCAAGCGCCCCTGCTTGCAGACGTTCATCGCTGGGCGGGCCATTTACTAGTCCCGATCTCGTCATTCGTTTTGACAGCAAGCGTCGTCTTGCTGCTCCGGCATGTTCGGCAGCGGCTGGGAACGTTTATTCAGTTTTGCTTAATTTCGTTCGCCGCTGTGGCGACCGTCATGCTGGCTACTTTCAGCGGATATGTCCGGCCGTTCGCGCCGGGAATCTTGGAAGAAACAAGAAACCGCTTTCTGCTGCTGCATTGCTTTGCGCTACCGGGCATTTTTGTCGCACTTGTTCCGGCGTGGATGTCGACGGTTCGCCGGCTTCGCGTGCGTGGCCGTAAACGTGGCGCGGCAGTCACAGAACTCGACGGAGGCGGTAAAGCGCCGGCAGAGAGCACCGTTCGTACTCCGCCCGGGTCTGGCATGCGGCCGTTAGATGACAACCCCTACGCGTCGCCGGGCGACTAAGTCATGGTTCGAAGGAGGAATTTCGGCGCTTTCTCGCTGCCCGGCTCCGAACACTGACTTCACTACCGCAATCTCCGCCACGACTTTTTCCAGCCTCGCCGTTACAAGCGCCATGCGGTCGAAGTCGGGCTTATCGGGCAGATCATCGGCGGTGTGATAGTAAGGATAGCGGAACGCTGGATCTAAGCGATGCTGGCCTAACTGGTCGGCTCCTTGGTGTCGGCGCCGGTACGGCCGCACGCCCAGCGTCGTGGAAAACGTTGATCACGGCGATTGCAAGCCACCCCCGACTATCCGATGCTGGATGCATGGCCATCCCGCTGAACAGGTCCATGTTCAATTCGAAACGGCGATAGACCCAGGTTTCACTCCGGGCTGTGCTGGTGGCCATCACGTTGCTCTGCGTCATCTTGAGCCTCTGGGTCGCGCCGGCCGAGCGGCAGCGGCGGACAGTCGCGGCGATTGAAACAATGGGAGGATCTGTTGACTACGTCCCGCTTCTTTCACTTCAACGGCTGACGGGTCTGAAAACGCTTGGCCTCAACGACACTCAGGTCACGGATGCCGGGCTGGTCCACCTGCAAGGACTGACGGGTCTGCGATGGCTCGATCTTGCCAAGACTAAGGCCACAGATTCGGGCCCGGCCAAACTCCGTCAGGCATTGCCGCGATGCAAGATTGGCGGACTATGACCGACTGTCGAACGCCCCGCAGGCTCAGCGCATAAAAAAGCCTGCTTGAATAGCAATCAAGCAGGCTGTGAAAACACAAGGCGGTTTTACTTTTGCTGGCTCTGCGGCGGTTGCCCGCGGGGCTGCGGCAAGGCTAGCATTTACACTTTCGTGTGCTCTGATGTATCGCCAAAGCCAAGTCGGTCGCGCGGATCAGGCTTGCTTTCGCTGCAACCGACACTGCAGAGGACAATTGTCAACGCCGCCAGTGCGAACCTTATTCACATGTCCGGCTTTAAAAGTTCTGCACCGAAACGCCGTCCTGCCGTGCATTGATTTGCACCCAGACTTTCCAGGCAATCGAGTCAGAGACGGGGCGTACCGAGCCATCCGAAGCGAGGCACAACGTCACGCCGGGATGGATTCCGCCTGCCCCAGGCCACTCCACTTTCGGTCCCCAGGCGGTCAGGTAGCTGGGGGAAAAGGCGTAGGGACTCGACTTGAACCAACCGGCCGATCTGGGCCCAGAATCGTCCGGGTTGGAATACAGACCAGTTTCACAGCACTCCCCGTTGGTTCCGGTGCCGACGAAAGCGGCGCGAAACACGCGCTCCCCGGGGTGATTGGCCCGCACGACTCCGGTGCCGACAGTCTGAAATGCTCCCCATTTGTAGCCGGTCGAGTTGCATTCAGCGACCATGATGACATTCGACGTTCCGTCGGGAATGTCGGCAATGCGATTCCACTGGTCCTCGCTGAAGACGCCGCTGTAGTCGCGCGTCTGCGAATCGCCCAGCACGTTATAGGCGCTGGTCCACCAGTGGTAGCCCTCGCTTCCGCCGTAATTGGTGATCGATAGTCCCCACGTGCCGGCAACATCTTTGGGATAGTCGGAATCGCTAGGACACTTTAGAACCGGAAGCATCGCTCCCATGATTGGCTGTCCCCACGCGCGGATCAGCTTGTTCGTGTTTTCATAAAGCGGTTGCTGCTCAAGATACGGCAAGCTGGCGGTGATCCACGTGTGATTGTATGCCCGCTGTGGAGACGGCCCCCCGGCGCCAAAGACGGTCATCGTGGGAAACGATCGATTGACGTCGTGATAGTTTTGCAACGCCACGCCTAATTGCTTGAGATTGTCACTGCAAGTCGACCGTCGCGCCGCTTCTCGCGCTGCCTGGACGGCGGGAAGCAATAGGGCAATTAGAATGCCAATAATAGCAATAACAACTAGCAGTTCGACCAGTGTAAAACCACATCTTACGTCGCCTCGAAGGAGAGTAACTCCCCGCGATGACTTGCGCATCGAAATGTTCCTCGATAAGAATGGGCGGAAATGATCTGCGAACATTTGCAATATGCGCTTTTGCTGTCGAACGTGTCAACAATCATTTGCCCAAGCCCATAATGACGGAATAAATAGGATCTTAAATAATATTATTATAGTTATTTTCAAAAAACCAAGTCCCGGTAACGCTGCCGGGGGCGCCAAACTCCGCAAATGTTGACAGTGCGGGCGCAGCATCTGGCACTTATTCTACTTGGCCGTCATTGCATACCCATGCGCGCGGCAAACCGCCATGGCTGGAATCAGAAAGTCAAAAGAGCCATTGGTTGGCCGGTCGCGAGCTTTCGGCAAAAGCCTTGCGCGCGGCGGCTGGCCACTCGATTTCTCCGTCGTCGTACCAGAAGTGATCTCCGAGCTCTTGCGGAGAGCCCTCGTCGGCCAGCTCCAGACCGCACTGCGCGGCCAGCCGCCCGCAGTAAGCGGCCGTCGCGGCAATGACTTGCTGGCGAAGCTCAACATCTGCCCAGCGCGAGTCTACATAGCAGCGATAACCGAGCAACTTGAAATTGCTGCTGACGGCTATCAGTTGCCGGGCAATGGGGCGTCTTCGACCTGCGTCGTCGGCGGCGAACATGAAGACGACCTGCTTATTGGCATCGTAGGCGTTGGCGAGCACCGACATTTCATTGCAATCGCCCAGGCTCAGACACGTGCGAAAGTAATCGCCCATCCGAAGAATGTGGTGCAGGTCGATGGCTAGCGGGATTTCCACGGGCTGTCGGCGAATTACCTGCTGATGCGGTTCGGCGGCGAGCCAACGCGCGAGATTGATGCCGTGGGCGCTTGCCTCCTTCAGCCATGCATGGTTGTCGGTCAAATGCCGCTTGTAGTCGCGGCCGTGGCGATCGTAAGTTGTGATCAGTTCGTGCAGGCAAGTTTTCTGCGACTTGCTCATGGCGTCCATCCACTGCGCGAAAGCCCAATATCGTTCGGGCTCGATTATCGCGAACTGGCCGCCCAGGAGCGTCTTGCATGCGGCTTTAGCCAGTTCCTGGGTCGCGGCGAGAATGCGTTCGATGCCTAAGAGCAAAAAGGCCTCTTCGGCAGCCCGACGAATCTTGGCGGTATCGAGCGCGGGGCCGGCGTCGCTTTCCAGCCGCTGCAATCGCGTCAACGCAGCTCGACCGAGTGCGCCGGCGGCCTGGCGCGTGCGCAAGACCTCGCGCTCTCGCTGCCGGCGTTCGCAGACGCCCAACAGCTTGCGCAGCGACTTGGGCAACGCATGGGTTCTGCGCAGAACTTGTTGTTGCGAGGCAATCCGCTCCAGTAAAGGCTGGCAATCCCCTGAAACCCGCGCGCGGCGCGCAGGCGCCAAGCAAGGCGCCAGCTGTTCGAACCATTCACGCTTCTGAACGCTTGGCAGATACCTGGTCCATAAGGCGGCATCGAGCGTCTTTCGCATCCGCGGCGTGATGGCATGCGGCGACACGGAACCCAGCCATGCCAGCCAGGTCCGAATGGGCTGCAGGTCCTCCTTGCTCCGAACGCCGCTCACGAGCAAACTCAGACTGCCGCCGCTAAGCGCAAAGCCGCGCTGAGCGAATGCCTCGCTTAGACGTCGGGCGGCTGAAACGCTCAGACAGGAATTCGCGAGCGGGCGCTGTAGAGCTTGCTCGCAAGCCCAGACGACATCGGACAGCGAGGCGCCCTTTACCAGGAGTGGGCGTAGTACGTCGAACTCGTGCTCCTGAAGCGACTCGGACAGGCGGTCAATGGCGGCGAGGAGAGCGTCGTATCCCGGCTGGCCAAGCTGATCTGCGAGTTTGGCGATGGTCCGCAAGAGCTGTGCAAAGTTCTCTTTTTCGGCCGCTTCCCGAAAACATTGCATGGGCAGAGGGGTCGAGCTGTCATCGGCGGCCGCCAGTGCCGCCAGTGCCGCCGGTATGCTGTGCCAGCGATCGCGTTGCGCGTCGGCCAGCAGTTTGGTGCAGCCCTGCAATAAGATGTCGCAGTGATCGCCGAACGTGCGACCGCGGAGGCGAGCGGAGAGGCGTGCTTTGCAGACGATGTCCGGAGCAAGTCGCTTGATGTGCTGTGCGAGCTCATTGAGGAGATTGCGAATCCGCTCCTGCTTGCTGCGCTGTTTCCAGACGATCACCGCCTGCTCAAAGCGGCGCACCTGTTCGTCACGGGAAGCCTTGGGATATGCGTTTAACAAGCGTGTCGTCGCCGACAAGAAGCGTTTTGCGGCGCAGTCGCCCGACAGCCAACAAACCAGTCGGGCCTGCCAGGCGATCAGCGGCGTCAGCGGATGTTCACGCTGCGCGTTTTCTATCGCGGCCTGGAAAGACTCTTCGGCCGCGGGATCCAAGAAGTAGGGCGCGCCTGACGGTTCGGCTCCGCAGGCAATCTCCGCCTGCCACTTCCGCAAGGTGTCGAGCCGAGCAGCAAGTCTGTCGACTTCCACCGCCTCGCGAGCCAGCGTAGTTGTTACGCGCCGTTTCGCTGGCGTCCGCTGCCTCTCTACCGAAAGTTCCTTGCGCCAGCGGTGGAGCGCGTGGCGAATCGAACGTAACAGTTGCGGGCCTAACTCGCCATCGCAGCTTGCGATGCCGAGATCGCTCGGACTCGGCGCCTCGGCTGCAGTCGGGCAGCGGTCCTGACGCGCGAGCGCCAGCTCAAGTTTTGCGTGTGCAATGCGGCCGCCAACCGCAAAGACGCGGCCTTCGCAGTTCACATACAGCCGCCGATGAAGCGCACGCGCGAGCGACACGTGCCGCGCGTTGCGGACGAATGAACAAGACATACCAGCACTTGGGAGCAGGAGACGGCGCGTCGCGCCCGCCAGCGCAAAGTCAGCGCCAGGTGCAGCGAAGCGCAACATCGAGGAAAGAGTTCGGGAAACACAGCCGTGGTCGCCGGAGAGCCGCAAGCATGCGGCCCCAGCTTTGCAGCCAAAACGAATCGGAAGCGTTCTGCAGCGAGTCGCGGCTAGCCCAAACCCTGTGGCGCGGTCAGCGCGATTCGCTGCAGTAATTGGCGCAATGTGATGAGCATAGCCGTCCCTTTGCAGCAAGAGTTATAGTAAGCGACACATCGTCCGGGTTCCGGTATGGTCGCACTTGGTGACAGACACAACGCCAGAAGGAAGGTTCGCACCGTTGGCGCAACGATTCATCCCACGCCGGTGTAATATCTCATGCCTGAGGGGCGGGGCCGCCATCGCCGGAATCATCTGATCCGATATGAGACGCCAACTGGCCGCCTGAGGCGCGTAGGCTCTTAGCCAGCGGCTCCTTACGCGCGGTAATCTGCGGGCGGCGCGGCGCCATTTCGGCGTTCAGAGCAATAAAATCTCGCCACTCTTCGGGAATCGCGTCTTCATGAAAGATCGCTTCCACCGGGCATTCCGATTCGCAGGCGCCACAATCAATGCAATCGTCGGGGTGGATATAAAGCATCTTTTCCCCTTCATGAAAGCAATCGCACGGGCACACGACTACGCAATCAGTGTATTTGCAGCCAAAGCACGGTTGAGTCACAACAAACGCCATGTTCATTCCTCTCCATAAAAAAGGTTTCCGCCCTGGTGTTAATGCGTTTTCGACAGTCTGTTTGGACAAAAATCTGCATCGCGCCGCCAGGAATTTCGTGGCTTGGCGAAGTGGCGTAAAATAAAGATGCAAACCGCGACCTCCCTCTGCTGTTTCACGTGAACGAGCCATCTGACCAACTATTGGCCAAGTACCAAGCAGGCGACCAAACCGCTGCGGACGAAATGTTTCGGCGCTACGTCAGCCGACTGACGGTGTTCGCTCGCGCCCGGCTCGCGCCGCGAGTGGCGCGCCGAATTGACCCCGAAGACATCATGATGTCGGCTTACCGCAGTTTTTTCGTGCGCGCCCGCGATGGCCATTTCAGCTTGCGGCGCAGCGGCGACCTTTGGCGGCTCCTTGTCGCCATCACGCTGAATAAGGTTCGGCGCCAGGTGGCCCGTCATCAGGCGGAGAAACGCTCAATTCGACGGGAAGAAGACCCGGCCGTTTCGGTGGACGAGCATGTCGCCCGTCATCCTCTTCCGGAACACGCGATTGCCGCGGCCGATGAGTTGGAACAAATCATGGCAGCTTTATCGCCCGTTAAGAGGCGCATTCTGGAACTGCGACTGCTCGACTGCAGCCATGCGGAGATTGCTGCTGACCTGGGAAGATCGGAACGCACCGTCCGGCGAATGCTTGATGAATTACAGAATTGCCTGCAGCGAAGGCTGCTGAACGACAGCTGAAAGAAAGTCCCTGATGGACAAGATACAGGCCGAGGAGATTTCAGGAAGCGGCAGCGAGGCATTCGAGGCCGTCGTTGATGCATTCGAAGCGGCCTGGAACTCCAGAAAAGTGCCTGACATCCGGTCCAGCATTGGCCAAGCGCCGCTGAGTGCTCGCGCCGCGCTGTTGTACGAATTAATTCGCGTCGACTTGGAATATCGATGGAAGGGCAACGCCGGCAACGGCGCCGCGGGCCCGTTTGCAACTTACACGCTCGACGACTATGCGGTCCGGCATCCAGAGCTAGGCGATGTTTCCAAGCTCCCTGTCGATTTAATTGTCGAGGAGTATCGTGTTCGACAACGCTGGGGCGATCGGCCCGCCGCAGCCGCATTTGCGCGGCGCTTCCCGCAATGCGGAGAGGTATTAACAGTTGAACTGAGCAAAGTTGACCGGGAATTCCAAAAGGAGGTCGTTGCGCCGCCAGCAATCGATTCTGATTCATCACCGGCTTTGGCCGGCCTGGCTCACATTCGGCAGTTTGACTATCACGATTTTGTGCTTGAGGCTCACCTCGGCAGCGGCGGGATCGGGAAGGTCTATCGTGCTTGGTGGAAAAGTCAAAAGAGATATGTCGCGCTCAAGATGCTTCGCAAAAGCTGGTGGCGCCAACCGGGCGCCGACGAGCTGTTTTTTCGTGAAGCCGAAATCCTTGTCGGACTGCGGCACCCCAATATTGTCTGCGTGCATGGAGTCGGACGCACGGCGCGAGGCGGCTGCTTTCTTATTATTGATCTGGTCGATGGCGGCGACCTGGACCAGAGAACCAGACAATCCGTGTCAATCGCTCAGGCGATCGACTGGGTGGCCCAAGCAGCCGAGGGGTTGGCCTTTGCACATAGTCGAGGCGTCGTGCATCGCGATCTGAAACCGAGCAATCTCCTGCTTGATCATAGCGGCGGCCTTCTCATTGCTGATTTTGGGCTTGCACTTGTCACTTCCGCGAGAAACCACATCGCCGAGAGCATCGTCGGCACGATCGCCTACATGGCTCCCGAGCAAGTTTTTATCGACGGGCATCAAGTCGGGCCGGCAGCGGATATTTTTGGCTTAGGCGCCGTGTTGTACGCATTGCTGACCGGGCGGACGCCGTTTGAAGGCCGCGACCTTGTTGATGTTGCTCAACGACGGCTGGCTGCATCTCCACAAACGCAATTATGCGCCCTGCGCCCTGATCTGCCGGCAGCTGTCGAAAGGGTTGTGGCCCGTTGCCTTGAGGCGGATCCAGGCGAACGATACACAGCGGAAGAACTGGCCACGGCATTGCGCCGGCTTGGTCCAGGCGGATGAATAATTTTTTGGATTACTACTCGACCAGCCGACCAGAATTGACAAGAGTCAGCGCTGTTTAACCACTACCGATCGCACGTCGGGCCCAACGCGAGGTGCTGCGAGCAAGCTTGCTGGATGCCGCGCCGTCAAAACCTGGCGCCGGCCCGCGGTCGCAGACGGTAACGCGTGATCTCTTGGCGCCACTCTCCGTCTGTCGGATCGCGAAGAATGGCATGAATTGCGCTGCTGCGTCAACGGCACTTCGGTCCGTGTCGGCGCTTTAAAATAACCCTCCAAAAAACTCCCAAGGCGCCTGACGGGCGGCGCCGAAGTGCTTGCTAGAGGGGCGGAGGGGAACTAGGCTGGCGGCTGATTTGCCTGCCGCCTTTCTGCCCGCCGCACGATCCCGGTTGCCGCGGACCCGGTCCGCTGGCATCGCCACTCGCCGGGATACCACACTTTGGAACGCTTCTTATGAAAAAGTACGGCGCTCGGATTGCCGCCATCGCTCGCCGCCTCAATCGCGCGCGGACGGGCCAACAACGCCGCAGCAAGCTTGTCGTTGAGACACTCGAAGCTCGCGCGATGCTGTCCGGTCTGCCTCAGCCGGATCATGTCGTGATCGTGGTTGAAGAGAACCACGATTACTCGCAGATCATCGGTTCCGCCAATGCTCCTTATATCAACTCACTCGCTCAGCAAGGCGCGCTGTTGACGCTTTCCAGCGCAATCGAGCATCCGAGCCAGCCGAATTATCTGGACCTGTTCTCGGGCTCGAACCAGGGAGTCTACGACGACAGTCGACCTGCCGGCCTGCCTTTCACTACGCCCAACCTGGGCGCCGAACTGCTGGCGGCCCACTTCACTTTCACCGGCTACTCCGAATCGCTGCCGTCGGCGGGCTATGATGGCGACGCTTACACGACCGTTCCAGGGCAAAACCAGTACGAGCGCAAGCACAACCCCTGGTCGGACTTCATCAACAGCCCCCTCGCCGTCAATCAGCTGCCGGCGTCGGTCAACCAGCCGCTTACGAGCTTTCCGACCGACTACAGCCAACTGCCTACCGTCTCCTTCGTCGTGCCCAACCAGCAGCACGACATGCACGATGGCTCGATCCAGCAGGCAGATACGTGGTTGCAGAACAATCTCGACGGTTACGCGCAGTGGGCCAAGACGCATAACAGTCTGCTGATCGTGACCTGGGACGAGAATGATACTGCCGCCGGCAACCATATCGCCACCATCTTCGACGGCGCGATGGTGCGGCCCGGCCTCTATGGCGGAGCAATCAACGACATCAACCATTTCAATGTCCTGCGAACCGTCGAGGACATGTACAACGTGCCCTACGCCGGAGCGAGCGCCACCGCCGCGCCGATCACGACGATATGGACCGTACCTTCCGTCGTCTCGCAGAAATACGTCACCGCCGTCTATCAAGACGTGCTCGGCCGCAGTCCTGATGCGGGCGGGCTCGACTATTGGGCGCATCTGCTCGATCAAGGCAAGGACATTAGCGGCGTCGCGGAATCGATTTCTCACAGCGATGAGTACTACGCCAACTTCGTGATCAAGCCCGACTATCTGAAGCTGCTGGGGCGGGCAGCCGACGCGGCGGGCGTAAGCTACTGGACCGGGCAAATGCACAACGGCCTGACCGACCAGCGGCTGGAAGCCGGGTTCGTCGCGTCCGACGAGTTTTACCAAACCGCCGGAGGCACGGATGTGGCCTGGGTCGATGCCGTTTACCAGCAGTTGCTCGGCCGCGGGGCCGACTCGAGCGGCGAAGCGTATTGGACTGGACAATTGGCCCAAGGCCAAACGCGCCAACAGGCGGCCGAACGGATCGCCGGAGGCGCCGAGAACAACACGCAGTTGATCAACGCCGACTACTTGCACTATCTCGGCCGTCCGGCCGATCCCGACGGCCTTGCTTTCTGGCTCGGGCAATTCGCCGCCGGCAAGACCAACGAAGACCTGATCACCGGCTTTACAGGCTCCGTGGAGTACTACAAGAAGCACACGGTTTGATCGGGGCAAAAGCAGCGCCGTGTCCGCCATTGAGATAGGCGGACTACGCTGCAGCGTTTGGTCGCTGGGCGCTTAGAGTTCAGAGAACTCCAAAGTAGCGAAAGGCGTCCGGAAGCCAACCCATGGGAACGATCTCGAGTGCATGCAAGCGCAGCCGCGAGCGTCCCCGAAGCTTGCTTTGAGCGGCGCGGGCGGCGGCGGCCAACCGCGGGTCGGCGTACTCGTTGTCCTGGACGGCCTCTAAGTCAGTACGGGCGGCGTCGACGTTACCGCGATCGGCGGAAACTCGGCCGCGGAGGTATCGCGCGATGACGGCGCATCGCGGATCCCAATCCTGACCGATCGCTCGCTCGATCGGGCCGAGAGCGGCGCTGAAGCGACCGCCGCGGATCTCCATCAGGGCCAACGATAGCTCGAGGGCAGGATCGTCGAAGTGCGCAGCGGCGCAGGCTAGCAGGTCGGCGGCGGCGCGGGCGTCGTTGTGATATTCAAAGGCAATGCGTGCGGCAATGACCATTTGCCGGGCTTCTGCCAGCCCGCGAGTGCTGGCGCAAATGGGCTTCCCTTCGAGTAACTCGACAGGCGCCAAAGCAAACGTCTCGGGATCGCAGGCATCGGGGGTCGGCAGCGCGAGAAATGGACCGTGAGAAGTTGGCGCCGCTCCTACGCCCACGTAGACCGTGTGCGCATCGGGGCGCCACACCGAGCTGGAGACCGTGTGCGTCGCCGCAATCGCATTCGGAAAACAACGAGGTCTCCCACTCGACGGGTCGATCGTGTCGCCGAGGATCGACGCGGCTCCCGCCGCATCGAGCGCGCCATGGGCCGCATCGATGAGGGCTTTTATGCGTTCTGCCCGCGCATGCGAATCGGCCGTGAAGGTCGCGATGGCCGTCATCAGATGCGGCAGGGTCTCCGGCTGCGTCCAGTGATTGGTGGTGATGTGCACATCGTCTCCATATAGCCGGATCGCTGACGCGGCATAGCACAGTTCAAACGTGAAGGCCCTGCGCTCGCGGGCCGAGACGACGTTGTAATTCCAGCCTGCAGCCGGGCGTGCCGCTCTGAGCAGCGCCGCCGCTTCGTCAAGGTTGCGCGCGCGGCGCAGGATCTCGTGCCCCACGACGAACACGCCGAGCCCCGACTCAGAGACGCTGCACGTCGGCACGGTGTGCACGCAGACGAACAACCCGTGCTGGTTCATTCCACATACGCCCGGCGTGTGCAAGCCCGCCGAAGTGATCGTCAGATAACGGTGGGCGCCGTCCGTCGGCTCGAAGTAGATCGCCGTCGGACTGGCGTCGAAGTAACCGTTGAGCGGGTAGTCGGTATTGCGGCCAATGATCATCTCGCCGTTCTTGGTGGCCGAACCCCAGGCGGCGAACGAACTGCACTGCGCGGCGCTGGCGGCGAACTTGGATTCGGTCAGGCCGAGCAGCACTTGTGCGGTCTCGGGACCCAGCCCCCCGCGCAGAACCGTCCTGACTGGCACGCGGCAGCCTTCCGACAGCCCGTAAATCTCCGCAAGGCTCTGCCCGGAAGAGTCGCCCAGGAAGGCCAGGCTGTTTCGAGCAATCGGCTCCGAGATGCACTTGTCGGCGTACCAGTTGAAAAGCGACGCCAGCAATCCATTGCCGAAACTATTGCGAATTGCGTCGCGAACCAACAGACCCGTCTGCTCGAGCGTGCCGCGTGCGATCTCCGTTTGCAGCAGGCGGCCGTGTTGGAACGCCATCTCGAACCGGTCGCCGACGAGCCGCAGCACGTTGACGCCGCCGCGACGCCACAGCCGAGCCCGATCGAAGCGAGCGCCGCCGTCGGGCGTCAGCTCCACGCGAGCGTCGTAAAGCGCGCGATAGCGCCGGCGCAGCTCTTCGGGAACCCGGCGGCTTACAGCGCGTCGACGGAAAGCATGACGAAGGGGTGCAATGACGTTCATCGGGGGCCTCCCGGCCGCAAGTGCGTCCGTCGCGGTCAGATCACCTTGGAGATCGGGCCACCTGTTCTATCGATCCGTCCGAAGGCTCGGCTTCGGGATCATAGGCCTTGTCATCGAATGTGACGGTCGCTTGATAGCCCAACGAGCCGCAAAAATCACCCAAGACCTGTTTCGCGTTCTGCATCGTCTTCGCCACAATGCCCTTTCTTATCGCAGTTTCTCTGATTTTCCGGATTCCTTCTTTGCGCATCGTGTCGGTCTGTGACGAGGTCGCCGGTTGCCCGAGGGCGCTTGGCAACTTTTGGGCGCAGCTTATCGTTACGAAACTATCGGGATCGTTGGGGTCGAATTCAACGCCCGAAACTCTCACGGAACCAGGTTTGAAGTGAATAGAAACGCGGTGGTCGTCGGGCGACAGTTGGAAGTCGGCCTTGTTTTCGGACAAGTCCACGCTGCCCCTCACCTTTCCTTTCACGAGGGCAATCACGTAATCGCTTCTGAATTTTTTTAGCCCCTGCGATTTGAACTCCCGGTCGATGGACTCCGACATGGTCCACTCGGTTGTCGCCAATTCTGCGATGTTACGCATCTCCTCAATCGTGACTCTTACGTTCACATTGGTTGAAGGCCTAAGCCAGTACGTAACGCCTGCAGCCAAGAGCGCCGTGGAAACTAACAGCGCAGCCATCGAAAATGCTCTCGCCATGACATCACCTCAATCAGGAAGTGGAACGCTCTTGCATCCACCGGCGCACCCGGTGAAAGTCCAAGATGAGAACGGAGCGTCGACGGCGGAATCCAGCAGTCCATCCAAAGCCAGACGGAATAGACCGCCTTCGTTTGCCCCGCGTCATCTTCGGATTGCACCAATCGCAATTGATATGCCGTTGGCATGCGCGCCAATGGGCCAACGCCACGAGTCCATTACTTCGTCGGAACAGCCAGCGGCGTAGGGGGCCGGGATGACTTGGTGAGCGGCGGCAAAGCGCGCTATTATGCGCGCAAGTGTGCCATGCAGCGCACCAAAGACGGCAATCGCTTGGAACAGAAATGAGTTAGACGAGGTGAAAAGCTCAGCCGGTGTGCCCGATTTTGAAAGCGAACAGGCCTTGATCGCCCTTTATGTTGCCGACAAACCGGCCGTGTCTTGCTCGAGCTGCTTCTCGGCCTGGTAGGCTGCGGCCGTTTGATAGCGGCCCCGGTATCGGCTGATGGCCTCGAGAACTTCTCCCTGGCGTTTGCCGAACGTCTTGAGCTTGAGTTTCTGCTTCTGGTTTCCGTCGCGCTCGTATTGGATTAGCAGCGTACCGCTCTCGAAGGAGCATTGGCTGATTTCGCGATACTCGATTGGCGCCGGCCAGTCCGTGAATTTCAGTCCGAGGTAATCGAGCACCAGGGTTCCCGATTTTCCTTCGAAGGTAAGCGGCGGGAACGCCTTGAGCACAATCTCGCACTCCTCGTCTGTCTCGGGCAACAGCCGATACGCCAGGCTTTCCTCGTGAAAGCTGCGGAATCTCGCTTCGAACTCGTTCCAATGCCGCCGCTCAATCTCCTCGGCATTGTCGATGATTTGGCGCCAGCCGCCGTCGCCCCGCTCGGCCAGCAGCGACTCTGCGATCTCGGGCGACAAAGGCAACCCGACGGCCGCCAGACGATCGACGAGCGGCGGATGTGAATCGAACGGGTGCGACGACTTCAGCTCGCCGATGTCGTGTTCCGCGGCGAAGCGCAGCGTAAAGGCCGGAAACCCTGCGGCAAGCTGCTCGGCAATGTTGGCCGTCTCCAGAACCCGTTCCTGTTCGAAAAGCTTCTCTTGCACCTCGCCGCGAAACTTCGAATAGGCGGTGGTTCGCAGTAAGGCGGCTGCCATCGACAACGGGGATGTGGTTTCCGAGGCGATCCGATCGGCGCGCAACTCGCGCTGGCGGCTCTGCCTGCCTAGCGAAAGCTCGAACAACGCCCGAAAGCAATTCATGTAGTAAAACACGACACGGCCGACTCCGCCGTGATACAGTGCATGTAAATATCGCTGATAGCGCTCGAGCAACGGGGCGATTTTCTTGCTGTAAAGCGTATCGGCGCCGCTGAAATGCGCTAGTTCATGCGCTAGCACCGCTTCGGCCTCAGCGGTGCGCAGTTCCTTTAAGAGCCCAAGACTGACAAACAGCGTCCTGCCGCTGAACGTCTTGCCGTCCACTCGCACTGGCAACTCCGTGACGAAAAAGTTATCGTCGATGCCAGCAATGACCTGGTCGGGAGGAGACGTGCCGACTTTCTGGCAGATGGCGTTGAGCTCATCATAAAATCTTTTAGCTCCCTCAGGCTCCAGCAGTGTGCCCTCGACCTCGGTGGTCAGGTCGACCCGTTTGAAAATCGCCTTCAGCACGGCGATGACGCCGACGACGGCAAGCAGCCCGGCGATGAAGACCAGCTTGGGGTAATAGCGTTCCGTCCACAGCGCCGTGACCCAATACGACAGGGCCACCAGCAGCAGGCCCTGCACCAGGGTCTGAAAGGCGCTATAGAGCCGCAACACCTGCCAGCCGACCGACAACGACAAATACTGCGATTGCTGCGACGCCAACGAGGCCAACACGCACAGCCCGGCCAGGGCGAACACGACCACGCTCGCCAGAATCGAGAGGGCCGACAAACGGATCATCCAGCGAAACGTCGCGAAATTGAAACGCACCGTCTTGTCGAACTGCACTGCGATTTGGTCGTTCTTCATCAAGTCGGAAAACCGGTTTGCTGCGAGAAATGCCAGCCGGTCTTCTCGCTGGGCGGGAGTGAGGTTCGGATCCTCGCGGACCTGCTTGGACAACGCCTCACGCGCCTGGTCGTCAAAACGATTCTGTGCATGGAGAAAGAAGCACAGACCAACGATGGGGAGCAGGAAGATTAGAAAACCCGGCAGCACAAACGTCCTAGCGAAACCCAAACTTGACAGGCCAGGCTGCTTGGCGCTCATCGATCGGCCCTCTCAGGATGGATGAAATGAACTTCTTCCCAGCATCTCTCGCCGCTCGTGCTGTCCGGAAACCGCCCCGTCGGTTTCCAAGCACGCGGCAACCGTCGACATGAAGTTGCAATCATACACGTTTGCAGCGGCGACTGCGAGAATTTCGCGGCCATGGCGTCATGGCGAGATCATCCTGCGCCGCGGTGCACGCTTGCATCGGCGATGATAGAGCGTCTAGCTACAGCAGAAGCGGCCCGCCACCTCAAGACGACGAGGTGTTGATTGACCCGGAAGATTCGCGGCAGATCGGCTTGCTGATTGGCCTGGCGGGCGGATAGACCGCTGGTGCGGCAACGGCAGAATTTGCGCTCAAGCAGATCGACGGACTCAAAGCCGCCGCCAGAGATGTAGGCGTCGTGCTAGGGCTCATGAGTGGAGGGAGGCAAAGGCAACGTAACCCTGTGCTGCAGCAATCCCGGCCTGTTCGCATTGGTTACAAATACAATCGTCTCGTCGGCAAAGTTTATGGGCGTTGCCTGGTCTGCGTGTTCGGGAAGATCGCCGCCCACATGCCGACTTGTCCGGTAGAGTGGGTTTTACTCTGATTCGCCTGATTTGCCCGCCGATAGGGAAAATAGGCGTCTCGTTGCACAAGCAGGAAAGCCTCCTGCGTTGCGAATTGCCGTGTAACGCCCTGCTACCGTCGTCAATTAACGCGCACAGCCTGCCGGAGACGATGATGATGGCTGGTGTGCAAAGGCGGCAGCTTGCGGCGGCCGGCTTCATGCTGCTTGCGATCGCCTCGGTCGCCGCGGGACAGGACGCCTTGGGCTTACTGCCTCGCACTTCGCGCAGGTCGGCCTTGCGCTCAGGCGCCCTGCTTTCGCTGACCGAGCAAAATCCAGAAACGGAAGAGGCAGGCAGTCCGTTCGAGGAACCGATTGAGACCGATCGCGATGCGTTCACCCCGGCGACTACGACCACGCCGTTGCGCCGCGCCATCCTCGAATCGTCTTACTCGTACATCGACAACCGTAATGCCGCCGACACGAACAGCGTGCCCGAATCGCTGGCTCGCGTCGGCGTCAGCCGGCGCTTCGAATTGCGCCTGGGGTGGAACTATGAGGCGGGCGGAGCGGGCGATGTGGTCTCGGGCAGCGGCGGCGAATCCGCCGAAGGCGTCGATACCGCAGCGTTGACCCGCGAAACCCGCATGCTTTACGGGTTCAAGACGCAGGTCACCGAGCAGCGATTGTGGCGTCCGGCCAGCGTGTGGATCGTGACCGGTTTGACGCCGACCAGCGGCGATGCGACGGCGACGCAGTTGAGGACGGGTTACGCTTTCGGTTGGCGGCTGCCGAATCGCTGGCGGCTGGATTCAGCCGTGGGATTTTCGACCGATAGCGACAGCGGTCATCGCTTTCGCACGTGGCTGCCGTCGACCGTGCTGCGCATCCCGCTGGGCGAGCGGTTTCAAGTGCACGCGGAGTATTTCGGGCAGTTCTCCGAGGGCCGGGCGAGCAACTTTTCCCGCGACTTCTTTAGTCCGGGCATGCACTATCTGGTCACGCCGAACGCGGAACTGGGCGTGCGCGTCGGCTGGGGGCTGAATCAACAGTCGTCGCGTTTCTTTTCTAACGTTGGCTTTGGCCTGCGATTTTAGCCACTTGGCTCTGCAAGTCCCGCCTTCAACGCTACACCGCATCTCGGGCGGCGAGGATGGCGGGGATGATGGAGAGCATTTGGGCATCATCGCTGAAGGGAGACAGGACGTAAGATTTGAGAGCCGCGATCGGCACGCCGTGGTCGGTGGTGCGATAACAGTCGGTCATGGAGAGGAGCACGCCGCGGCCGGCCAACGCATCGGCGTGCAGGCGGCGGAAGATGCGGCGGTTCAGTTCGTTATACTTGAGCACCTGCGGTTGATAATTGGCGTCGGTCAGTTCGCGCTCGAGCTCCTCGGCGGCGCTGGCGCCGGCGGGATAAACGCGGAAGAGTGTGACGCCGCCGACGTTGTCGCCGTTGGTCACGACCAGCTCAGGG
>JAICIG010000046.1 GCA_025924495.1 Pirellulales bacterium
CGGCGCGGAGCTGGTCAAGGGGCAGGGCCGCTTCGTCGGGCCGAGAACGATCGAGGTGACGGCCGACGACGGTACGCGCACCCTTCGCGGCGAAGTCGTTGTGATCTGCACCGGCTCCCGCGCGCGGATTGACCCAATCCCCGGCCTCGCCGAATCGCGGCCGATGACGCACATCGAGGCCCTTGAATTGGACCGCGTCCCGAAGCGCCTCCTCGTGTTAGGAGGCGGCTATGTCGGACTGGAGATGGCCCAAGCCCTGAGACGCTTCGGCAGTCGCGTTACGGTCATCGAGAGGAACGACGCCCTGGCTCACCGCGAAGATCGCGACGTGTCGGAAGCGCTGCGGGAACTCTTCGACGACGAAGGGATCGAAGTGCTGACGGCCACGTCCGTCGCGCGCGTGGAGGGGCGATCGGGCGAGTCCGTAAGGCTGCATGCGACGCACGGCGTGATCGAGGGATCGGACCTGTTGGTTGCGAGCGGCCGGACCCCGAATACCGACGGCATCGGCCTGGAGACCGCCGGGATCGAACGCGACGACCGAGGCTCCATCAAGGTCGATGATCGGCTGCGGACCACGGCCGCCGGCGTGTGGGCGGTAGGCGACTGCGCCGGCAGTCCTCACTTCACGCACATCGCCGACGACGATGTCCGCGTGATTCAAGATAACCTGGCCGGCATCGACCGTGTGGCGACGGGACGCCTTGTGCCCTTCTGTCTATTTACCGACCCCGAGCTGGCCCGCGTCGGCCTGAGTGAATCGGCGGCGAAAAGTCGCGGGATCGCTTATCGGGTGGCCAAGATCCCCTTGACCGGGATCGTCCGCTCTTGGACGCTTTCCGAACCACGCGGCTTCTACAAGGCATTGATCGCCGCCGAAAGCGACCGCATCCTGGGCTTCACCGCGCTGGCGCCCGAGGCCGGCGAGGTCATGACGATCGTTCAATTAGCGATGACCGCAGGCCTGCCCTACACGGCGTTGCGCGATGCGATCCTGGTCCACCCGACGATGGCGGAAGGGCTCGCCGCGCTTTTCCGCTCGTTGCCCGGCAGACTCTGACGCAATCTGCAGATACAAGTCCGCGAAAAAAAAGCGTCACGCACCCGAAGAAAAATCTACATGTTCACATTCAATCCGACGACGGTCACGGAGATTGCTCCTGACGTTTTTCGATTCTGTTTGTATGCCACGGCGTAGCGAGTTGGCGACTTTCTTGTTCAAAATTGCTCGTCAGGCCAATGCCGCAAAACGCATGCTGAAGCCTAAGCGGCGAAGTCAGCGTAGGCGCACCGGCCGACCGGCAAGGAGGAACAACTGGGATCTGGCTCAAGCCGCTTGGCCGATAATTGTGTTTCAACAGCCCCCCAACGGCTGTGCCGGGCTCTCACTTTTGTTGGTCTTTTCGGTGAAAACGTAGGGAGCATTTCCATCCGCAGGCGGCATCGACCCGTGCGCGCAACGCTCCAAGCGGCCAAGTTGCACGGCGCCGGGCCCGTGGATGTTGCCTGCAACGCCCAGTCTTGAACTGCTTCTCGGTCAGGCGCCTCAGGACGCACCCTACTCAGCTGGATTCGGCGCGTCGGTCATAAATACCAGCCGACGCAATGGTTAACCAAGCGAGCGCCGAAGTCGACATGGCCGACGCGCTGATCCCGCTTTGCACCCTCGCCAACTGGGAGCCGGAAGTCGAAAATTCTCTTGCGTCAGTGGGTTTTCGACTTGCTCTTAACATGCGTCACAGGAGTCCTCGACGGCTCTCATTTTATTTGCCGAATTCGTGTAATTTTAGCACGGTCGATGGCGCCTTATCTAATAGAAGCCGTCACGAGGACCTAGGACCTGGCGATGCACGACTGGGAGGAAATACGGCGGCAGACCGGCCGCTTGGTCTGGGCCGCCGCCTACCGAATCCTAAAGAACCAGGATCAGGCGCTCGACTGCTGCCAGGAAGTCTTCCTGGAGGCGTTTGAGCGCTCCGAGCGCGAGGTCGTTCGCGACTGGCCCTGCTTCTTGCGCTGGTTGGCGGTGCGCAGGGCGCTTGACCGCCTGCGCAAAAGGCAGCGGGCCTCTGAGCGCATCAACTCCGATAGCGATGTGGCTCGGATTGCCGGGGGCCCTGAACCGTTCGTGGAGCTAGAGTTCCGCGAGCTTATGGACCGAGTACGCCTTGAGATGGCTCGGCTTCCCCGCAAGCAAGCTGAAGCATTTTGGTCGTGCTGCATCGAAGAAATGAGTTACGCAGATGCTGCCAGGCAGATGGGAATAGACGTCAACTCCGTCGGCGTGTTTATCCATCGCGCCCGCTCCCGGCTTCGCGAGTTGCTCGCCGACCTCAGTCCCACTCGCATCAAGCCATAAGTTGCCACGAAACGCCAATCTTGGGGATGCCCAATCATGTCGCAAAAAAACGCCGATTATTTATTGGATCAGATCATTGTGGCTCTTCGAGAAGAACCCATCCCGGAATTGCCCGAGCCTCTGGTGACATCGGCAACGGTCACGAACCGACAGAGACGGCTTCCGTCTGCCGCTGTGCTAGGCTCCGTTCAAGGTCGTACGAGGCGTCGATTATGGGTCGTCTTGGCGGCGTTTGCCGCCCTGATGATGCTGGTCATCGCGTCGCCGACGATCATGCCAGGCGGTCGACAAAGCGCCGCATTTGCCGAGGTCCAAAAGTCAGTTTCAGCATACAAGTCAGTCCGCTACCGGATTCTCGACTTTCGCGGGAACAAAGACCCGTATGTCACGACGGTGGTTGCCGTCCGAGGAATAGGCTCGCACGGCGAAGCATCGAATGCCTCCGAGCAGATCACCAACCTGAAGGCTCGGCGGATGCTCTGGGTGGATCACCGCGCACGAAAAGCCAAACTCTACGAGATTTACCCGGACGGTGGCAGCGAATCTACCGACCAATTTCACGAAAAGCTCCGCAACCTTCCTGCAGACGCTAAACCGCTAGGCGAGGCAGAGGTTGACGGCAGGAAGGTTGTGCAATTCGAGTTCAAAAACCATGGTACGTTTGTGGTTGCCGTCGACCCCGGGACGAAGCTTCCGCTGCGAATGGAATTCACATCGGACGGGGCGCAACGAGGAGGCGTGCCGTTCCGCGAAGTCATCACCGATTTTCTGTTCGACGCACCGGCTAACGAATCTCTGTTCGAGCTCAACATTCCAGCAGGATACATCGTCGAACGATGCGAAGAGCCGCCCAACCGTAAGCCGATCGACATGAAATCGCTGGTTGTGTCGCCCACGCGCGGCATCGGCCCCATGCCTCTCGGCGCTTCCAAGCAGCAAGTCATCGCTGCGTTCGGCCAGCCGGACTGGATCGAACTCGAAGGTCGCTTTGCAGGAGCATACTCAGCGCCCGGAAAGCCGGCCGGAGATAACCAAGCGGAAATCACGCTCGAGAGATTCCACTACAATTCTCTCGGCTTTGAGCTGAGCGTATCGAGTGCAAAAGGCGTCACGCAGTTTCGCACTCTTTACGTAGGATTGCTTGCAAGGCCGTTTCTTGGCAAGACCGATGCCGGCATCGCGTTGGGGGCTTCCATCGACGACGTCGTTCGAGTGTATGGGCCGCCGGAACGCAAAAGCGGGTTCCGAGACGACGTGCTCGACTACTTCCACAAGGGATGGACATTTGTGTTCTACGATGGAAAGCTGTCGTGGTTTACTGCATCGGCGCCGATGTCGGACCGGATCGAGATCGAGGTCCATGATGACGGCACTTATACGGAGCGTGTAAAGCCTGAGAAGCAATCGAAGTAAGATTATCCGCCTTACTCAGCTTCATTGTGGAGAGCTGATGTGACCGTGTCATTCGGAGAGCCGAGGAGCGCCACGGCTGCACTTTCCTCGGGTTGCCGGTGGCGGTCGACCGAACCGTTCCACCCGGCGGCCAACGATCGTCCTTCAGTGCTTCGGTCCGACGCAGGCCAGGCTGTCGCGTCTGCGCGCTCCTGACGATCTGACCGGTGCATATTCAGAGCATGTTTTTTTGCACAACTTTTACGTGTTCGAGCGAAAACTCAAAAGCTCTGCTAGAAAGCTGCCTGTGTGTGACGCCTTGCACGCCGCGATTTCCTCAGGCGTACCACAGGCGATCAGCTCGCCGCCGTTGTGGCCTCCTTCGGGTCCAAGGTCGATCACATGATCGGCTGTTTTTATCACATCGAGGTTGTGTTCGATGACGATCACCGAATGACCGTTGTCGACCAGGCGGTTCAAGCTATCGAGTAAACGATCGATGTCGGCGAAGTGCAGGCCGGTGGTCGGTTCGTCGAGGATGTACAAATTGTGCTTGCCGCGTTTGAGCTTGCCGAGCTCGCCAGCAAGCTTCACGCGCTGAGCTTCACCGCCGGAGAGAATCGTCGAAGGGTGACCGAGCTTTATGTAGCCAAGCCCGAGGTCTGCGAGAACACTGATCTTGCGGGCAATCGACGGCACATCGGAGAAGAATTGCACGCCTTCTTCGACCGAGAGGTCGAGCACTTCGGCGATATTTTTGCCATGATATTCAACCTCGAGCGTCTCCTCATTGTACCGCGTTCCCTTGCAGGTGGGGCAGAGAACCTCCACGTCGGGCATGAACGAGAGCTGAGTCGTGATTGTGCCTTCGCCGCCGCACTCCTCGCAGCGGCCCCCCTTGACGTTGAAGCTGAAGGTCGAGGCGGTGAAGCCGCGTTTCTTCGCCTGGTCGGTCTCGGCGAACAGCGTGCGGATCGCATCGTAAAAGCCAATATAAGTCGCTGGGTTCGAACGCGACGAGCGGCCGATCGGCGATTGATCGACGTCGATCACATCGCTGATGTGTTTGCTGCCCGTAAGCTCGTCGTGAGCGCCGGCAAAGATGCGACTGTCGTAGAGCAGCGAACAGAGACGCTTGTGGACGATCTCGTGAATCAGCGAGCTTTTGCCTGAACCCGATGCGCCCGTCACGCAGACGAATTGCTCGAGCGGAATCGTAACGTCGATGTTCTTGAGATTGTTCTGGCGAGCGCCACGCACCACGAGCGTCTTGCCGCTCGCCGGACGGCGCCTTGCCGGCACGGCGATGCTCTTCTTGCCGGCGAGATACTGGCCGGTCAGCGATTTGCCGTCCTTCAGGATCTTTTTCAACGGACCTTCGGCGACGATCGTGCCTCCGTGCACGCCGGGTCCGGGCCCGATTTCGAGGATGTGGTCGGCGGCCAGAATGGTGTTGGCGTCGTGCTCGACCACGATCAAGGTGTTGCCGAGATCGCGCAACCGCTTGAGCGTCTCGATCATCTTCACGTTATCCTTGGGATGTAGGCCGATGCTCGGTTCGTCAAGCACATAGAGCATTCCCATCAACCCGGAACCGATCTGCGACGAAAGCCGAATGCGTTGCGATTCACCGCCCGAAAGTGTCGCGGAACGGCGATTCAAGCTTAGGTAATCTAGCCCGATTGCGATGAGCAATTCCAGCCGTGTGGCGACTTCCCGCACGATCGTGTCGGCGATGGCGCGCTGCTTGGGCGCGGGCTTGATCGATTTCACAAACCCCAGCAGCTCGGCCAGATGCATCTCGCCGATCTCGAACAGATTGCGGTCCTCGATGGTCACCAGGCGGCGGGCGAGTTTCAACCGAGCGCCACCGCATTCCGGGCAATCGTATTCCACCATCACCTTCTTCAGATATTCATCCATGCCGGCGTTCGATGTTCCCTGCTTGCGATATCTCCGATAGTGGTCCTCAAGTTGATTGACGACGCCGTGAAACTTGATCTTCTTGCCGGCATGCTGCTGGCCCACCTTGGCTTTGGGAGGGACCACGACTTTGAATTGCTCTCCCTTGGTGCCGTACAACAGGGTCTGCACGTGCTCTTCCGCCAGATCTTGAAACGGCGTATCGAGGCTGAAGCCGTAGTGAGCCGCCAGACTGTAGAGCATGCGGCCGCCCCAGCTATCCGGGCTGTTGCCGAGTGCCGCGTTGACGAACGCTCCCTCGTTCAAGGTGCGTTTCGGATCGGGTACGAGCAGTGACGGATGCACGCGCATGGCCGTGCCAATGCCCGCGCAGGTCGGGCAGGCGCCGGCGGGATCATTAAACGTGAATTGGAACGCCTGCATCTCGCCTGCGAGGAGGCGATGCCGGGTGCAACCGAAGCCGTCGTAGAACTTCTTGTGCTTTGGGCCGAGTTGCTTCGGCTTGACGATGTGAAAACCAAGTAGGCCATCGCCTAGCTTCAGTCCATGCTCCAATGACGTGACGGCTTGCTGATCGATGCCCGGCTCGACGACGAACGTGTCGATCACCGCCTCGACCGAGTGCGGTTCATCCTCTTCGATCTCGATGTGGTCTCCCAGATCGCGCGGCTTGCCGTCGATTCGCGCCCGACGGTAACCGTTCACACGGATTTGCTCGAACAGGTACTCGTAATCCTCACCGTGAATCTTGTAGACGGGCGCCCGTACTTCGACCTCCGTGCCCTTGGGCAGCGAGAGCAGGTGCTCCAACATCTGGTAAGGGGTGCGGATCGTGAGCGCCTCGCCACAAAGCGGGCAGTGAGGAACGCCCATCGTGGCGAACAGCATCCGCAGATAATCGGAGATGTCGGTCATGGTGCCGACGGTCGATCGCGGGTTGGAGCCGACGGTCTTCTGATCGATCGACACTACCGGCGACAGACCGTTGACGAAGTCGACGTCGGGTTTCTTGAGCTGTCCGACAAAACGCTTGGCAAAGGTCGACATTGACGCCAGCAAGCGACGTTGGCCTTCGGCATAGAGTGTGTCGAAGGCCAGCGACGACTTACCAGAGCCGCTCACGCCGGTGACGACAATGAGTTTGTCTCGCGGAATCTCCACGTCAACGTTGCGGAGATTGTTTTCCCGCGCGCCGCGAATTTCGATTGTCGTTCTCATCGCTGGCTCGTCAGGAACCATTCAGAAAGTAGGCGGGCTCTTCGACCTGGTCCTGGCTGCGTTTCGTCAGCTTGAACGGTGCGGAGACTTTCTCCAGCTGCCCTTTGCGTTCCAGCCATTCACACGCCGATTCGAGATGCCAGGGGTGCAACTGCGAGAAGGCGAAGTGATCGCTGATCTCCGATAACGGCGCCACGCGGTTCTGCTTCTTGAGGAAGGCGAGAAGGGGTTTCAAGTGGGCCTGGTAATGCTCATCGAGATAACCTTCGATCGCGTCGAGCGCCGCCGAAATAGCTCGTCGGTTCTTGCGCTTGGCCAGTACGTCGAGGTAGATCGCCTGAAACAGGTCCGGCGCTCCTTCGATCGCCCGGTAGATGACGTCTCCCTCCCAAACTTCCCCGCGGCGGATGATCTCGGTGTGTGCCACGCTGTGAGCCGCCGATAGCGTCTCTTGTACGGCCAGTTCGAGATCGCGCTGGAGATTCAGCCGTTTGCGCGCCTGCCGGTGGGCATGGATCGTCCATGTCGAGAAGGCGAGCAGTTCGCGTTCCTGGTCCTTGGTCGCCGTGCGGTTGGCTTTCTCGAACCAACTCTTGATCGAAGGATCTTTGCTGTGAACGATCCGGCGTTCGGCGAAGAAGTTGCAGGAGAATGCGGTCCGCGACGCTCCTTCGACCATCTGCTTGAAACGAGCGCGCGGGATCAATTCGGCGTGAATGTTGACGCCGTTCTCGACGAGGATGCGAAAGATGCGTTCGTCATTCCCATCGCTGAGCACACGCCGGCTAACGCCGTCGGCCTCGATGATCCACAGCCCCAGCGATTCTCGGCGCCAGATCGTCTCGGCCTTCAGGCTCCCCACCAACACAACAGCGAGCACATAACGATCCTCCGCGATCCGCTCGATGAATTGCTTGATAGCGGTTTCGAATCGAGCGAGTTTTTCGGCGTCGCTAGCGTCGGTCATGGCTTTTGCCTTACGGTCGTCTTCGACAAATTCGAGCCATATTCTAGTTGGTCGACTGCCGAGAAGGAATTCGGACCATTCTCGAACATCTTCATTGCCCTACCAAAAGGGCGAGAACCTTTTGATTGCCGGCGGCGTGATACGACTTATCCCTGCTGACACCCGATCCAGGCATCAAGCCGGCTTCACTAAGCTGGCCTAGCAGGGGGCGGCCCAAATTCTTCTTGCCACTCAAAGATAACAGGTCACCTAGCCCTCCGGCGGCATCGCCCCACGCGCGCAAGCCTCGCGGCGGCCAAGCACCCCGCAGGATTTGTTTCTTTCATTATCTCCACTCCCGCCACTTTTCCAGGTTTCGACTCTCAGTGGCGGCGACGAGCTCGGCTGACGGCGGGTAGACGATCAGAGGAAAGACGATTCAAATAGGCGCAGTTCGGGTTAGGTCCATTTCGGAGGTGCCTCTCATGAATGACGGTTGGTTTCCCAGGCCGCACGCCGTGTTCATGGCGGTGTTTGGCGCACTAGGCGCGCTGCTGACGGCAACCCCGCGGGCGGCCGTCCTGGCGGCCGAATTTGAGGACCGGCCGGCAGGCGTGCTGTTCAGCGAGGGATTTGACGATGCACGCTTGCTGGATCGCGGCTGGTACGACGGCCACAAGTTCAACATTGCACGCGACGGGGCGCTCGCCGGCTCCGGCTGCATCGCCTTCCACTGGAACGAGGACAAGTCTCCCGACTTCTCAAGTTCACGGCGCCTCTTTGAACCATCCGAGACAATCTATCTCCGATGTTACATGAAGCTTTCCCGAGATTGGGGCTGGACAGAAAAGCCTTATCATCCGCATTGCATGCATTTCATGACCACCGAGAACGATAAGTGGCGGGGACCTGCCGCCAGTCGGCTGACGGTCTATATCGAGCCCTGGAACGGCAAGCTGCGACTTGCGGCTCAGGACATTCAAAACGCGGATGCGCCGCACGGCTTGACTCAGGGCCCTCTTCGCGGCGGCTACAATGGAAACACGTACGACAGCCAGCAGGAGATCTTCACTGACGACCAATGGCACTGCGTTGAGGCCATGTTTCAACTCAATAGTTTGGATCTTAAAGGCGACAAGCCGAATGCCGATGGCGTGGTCCGTGCCTGGTTCGACGATAAGCTGGTTATCGACCGGACGAAGGTCATCTTGCGCTCGACCGATTTCCCGAGCATGAACTTCAACCAGTTCTTGCTGTCGCCCTATTTCGGTCCGGGCTTGTTGCCGCACGAACAGACGCTGTGGATCGACGAATTGGTTGTGTCAACGAAGCGCGTGGGCCAACTTTAGAACGATGGCAACCGAGTTGACGTGTGGGATCGCTACACAGTCGTTCAAGGCGGCTGGCGGCAGGACTCCGACGCCGCAGGCAGCAGAGCGAGTTTAGACGCCAAGCCGAAAAGTAGTCCAGGCGGCAAGCGACGTATCCCGCCAGCCGCGGCCGGGCGCATCAACGCCTTAAGACGTCGGCTCCTTCGCATGGGAGATGAGGAGGGCGCTCGCGTGTTGCTCTTCGGCGACCCGCTAAATCAATTCAATCCCCGCACCGTTCGCCAGCCATTCCAAAGCGTGACGGCTCACGCGGTGCAACAAGAACTGATAACCGTCCTCGACTTGGCTCAACGAAAAAACGAGTTCGTTTTCCGCGAAATATCGGCGGAGGCGGAGCGCGGCAGACTCGGACTCGACGCCGCTCAATAGAATGCCGTGACTGATATCTTCTGCTTTAAGTCGGATACGCGAGGCGCCCAAGACGAAATCGCCCGGACGAGGCGGAACAGGAACCTCACGATGTGGCTTCTTGGCCGGCTCGGCGTGTCGCCTGTGGTTTCGCCAAAACTCATCTAAGGCTTCTCGAGTTTGCCGATTCAACTCCCGTGAAGCCTCGACAGCGGCGTGCGTCTGCTCGATTGCGTTTTGCGTCTTACTGACCCGCCCTTGAACGCGATGAAAAACGGCCTGAAGGTCGCAAAGCAAAAATGGCTTCGCCAAAAAGTCTTCAAAGCCCGCGTCTAACGCCAGTTGACGGTGATCGAGGTCCACATAACCGGATATGGCTAC
Organism: Pirellulales bacterium; assembly: GCA_025924495.1. The sequence goes on from JAICIG010000046.1 coordinate 9,959, forward strand.
GAGCGGCGTTTCTGCAAACTGTGGTTGCTTCCGAAGCCGCTTTGCCAGTTCCAGCCCATCGAACTTCGGCATTGCAAGGTCAATCAGCATCACGTCGGGGCGACATGACGGAGCGTGTGCCAGAGCGGTCTCCGCAGAGTTAGCGGACAAGGCATTATGGCCAAGGGAACGAATCAAGTCGGAAGTGCTTTCCGTCGTGTCCCAATCATCATCGACGACGAGCACGCGCAGTGGCTTCATGCTGTTCCCTCTTTGTGAAGCTTCAGTCGATTAAGCCGAGCGGAGTTCGCTGCTCAACCCGCTCAATTTTTGAGCCCTTCGAGGGCGTGTCAAATTAAAAAAAAGCATCAAGACTGAAGGCGGCTTGGAAGTCTTGGGCGGCTTGCTTTTGCCGCCACATGGTTCGCCAACACTGATCCAATCCATCCCGCATTTGTCGGTTCAACTCTCTCGAAATCGCGGCACTGGCTAGCGATCGTTCGATTAATTCGTTCGTCTTCGCAACTCGGTTTTTAGCCCGAACATGCAAAATCTCAAGGTCGGCCGCTAGCGATCCCAATTGGTTAAGCGGCATAGGCCCGTCGCGAAAAATAAAAACTCCAGCGTCAGCCGTGACGTGACGCTGGAGCCGAGGTGTGACCATCGGGTGCGTGGCCACGGACATCAATCTAGGCGCTGCTCAGGCCCGGTGCAATTTTTCACGGCTCGCTAGCCCCCTGAGGATTCGAGAGTGACACTGCTTGACGTCTTCAAGAATAAAATGGCAGTATTTCGGATTCGGCTCGGAATCTGCTTCTCGCCGCAAACGAACAAGCAATCCGAAAAGCCTGCGCAACTCGTCGTTCTTTGGATCAACTCGATATTTGCCCCTTCGATCAGCTTGGCGAATTCCTCAGCGCTCAACCCGGCCAGGAAGACCCGATAATCTCCGGCTGCGAAGGGGCTAATGACGGCGGCTAATTCTCTCTCCGCGAAAAGGTTGCGGAGGCTCTCAGCATCCGCTTGCGAAGCAACCTTCTTCAGCAGAACGCCTCTGCCCATATACTCCGCGTGGACCCGAATAGCCATAGCTAACCCTTTCATAGGGAAAGCCCAAGCTTATAAAGACTGGCAGGCGTGAAAAGAAAAGCTTGCAAAAAGAAAGAAAAAAGATGCCTTGGCCCAAGCGGGGGCCTGCGGTTAAATCGACTCGATATCGGCGCCGTGAAAGGCCTCATCAAACGCCTATCGACTCTAGCCGTGCGGCACAGCCCTCAGGCCGGTGATACCGTTGGAAGTGCTTCGATCTTGAATCGAATTGCCACTGTTTGCACCAACAAAAACCCGCGCGAGGCGGGGCAGGTGCCTCAACGCGGGTTGTCATCTTGCGGCAATCGCCGTCATCGTGGCCGGCGTCTGGCGCCGTTCAAGCAGGTGGCCGGAATTGGTGTAGCACATAGCAGTGTAGCGAACCAAAACAACGATTGCGAAACACGACGGACGTCGCTTCTAGCCGCTCGCTATGCCGCTGCGCCGAACTGCTCAAGCTGTCCGCATGGGCGGCCGATCTTATTTATGACGCCGCCCAAGCGCGACCCTGCATGGCTGACACGCCCGGCCATGCGGGGTTTTCTTGTTGCTGTCGCCGGCGCTCTGGTAAGCGGCGCTTGGAGCGAATATGGAGGGCAAGCCACTCTGGCAGGCCACGCTCTTGCTGGCTGCAACTCGACACGAGCGGAAGCTATCGCGGCTTAACGAATCTCGCGGAACTTCGGCCCACCTTCTCACGGATGCCGAAATCAACCTGCTGTCCGACGGCCAATCAATCGAATTGGCGACCGTCAACATAAATGGGCATGAAAGAACGTATCGCGACGGCCCGGCGAGCGAATAAAGCCAAATCTTTTGTCGACATCGATGCGCACGATCTTCCTCAAAAGGACGAGCGGCGGACGCTCCTCAAGGCGCTCTAGCAGTTCGCGGAATGTTAGTGGGCGCTCCAGCATTCCAACATTATTTCCGCTTGGCTTTGATCAGGTCAACTGAAGCTATCGCTCGGGCTGCGACGGTCATATTTGGCCGACGCCCTATCTCATCCGAGACGCAAGGCTGGTGCATTCTTGACCGCGTCATGCGAGCGATTGCTTTCCGCTTCCGAATACCCTTGCGAGCACCTCGCGAAATGTCCGATATTCGATTGGTTTGGGCAAATGGAAATCGATTCCGCAAAGTGCCGAACGGTCAAAGTCCTCATCGTTTCGGTAGGCCGAAATCGCAATCAGCATCGGCTGATTGATTTGGCCCTTGCGGCGAATCTCTTTTGCCAGTTCCCATCCGTCCATGCCCGGCAAACCAAGATCGAGCAGCACCACGCTGTGGCGGGATTCCAGCACAAGCTGAAGCGCCTCCAGTCCAGTACGGCAGGTTTGGACGGCATGTCCCATAAGCCGAACCCAAACGCAAAACAGCGAGGCCACATCCGGGTGGTCTTCAACTACGAGGATGTTCGCCATGGTTGCAACCCTTCGAAAACGGCCGACGCCAAGTCAAGCATCTAGCGTGCCGATGGAGCCTCTTACTTGTCGCCTGCAAAGATCAGCCACGCCATTCGCTAGCTTGGTCGTCGGTCGACCAGCGCGAAAGGGCAAAGGTCGTGAGCATTTTCGGGCAGCAACGTGCGGCTGGCTTGCTCGCGTAGAACGACAAAGGCGCACGCCTTGCAGTTTGTAGAAGCCGACCAGCCAGCCATACAAGGAGGTCCTCTCATGACCCCAGAAGCCGTCATGCGGGCAAAAGAATGCTTGCGACGAGTGCCCTACCCAGGATTGAAACGGGTAAAACTCAACTTCGATGGCTCGGCCCTCGTCCTCAGCGGTAAGGTGCAAACCTTCCACTTAAAGCAACTCGCGCAGGAGGCAGTCAGAATGTCTGAGTTAATGGTGGTTAATAAAATCGAGGTGTCAGGTTCTGGCGCCAACCGCCGGACAGGTTAGTCCCATGCGAGTTCTCATCGTTGCAGATCAAGGCGGTACATCAGAGCAGGTGCGCAAGCTCGGCCATTACGCTTTGACCACATCAAGCATTGATTCGGCGATACGGACGTCGTTCGATTGGCAACCGGCTTTCATCCTTGTCGATCTAATGCAAATCGACGGGATTGAATTGGCCCGGCAGCTTCGGGTGAATGCGCACCGAGCGCTATTAATAGGTATCACCGAGTACATGGATGCAAGCAAACACCAGACGGCCATCGACGCCGGATATGATGAGTTCCTCGCGAAGCCCTTTAAGCCCAACGAATTGGCCAATCTACTCACGCGCGTTGAGGCGAGGCTTACCGAGTCGGTGATCTCCGAGCGGCGGCGCGTCACCTCTCAACTAACGCGCGAAATGGCTGAGAGCTGACGCTTCATTGGTGTGGCGCGACGCATGTGCTCCTGCTGGTCCCGCGAACTTGCTCACCCGGAGGAGCACCCTCAGTGTAGCCACCCTCAAACAGGCGAGGGGACGCCTCCTGCATCCCCTCGCCTCCCCGGTCAAACACCAACGTGCGTTGGACTAGATCGTGACCGCCAGCTCGCCTTTCGTCTTGCCCGTCAGCAAGTCGCCGGCGCTCTTGTAGTAGAGGTCCGACCCCTCGCCTCCAACGAGCACGTCGATGTTGTGGTCGTCGAGCACGTGACGCGAGACCACTGCGTCGACTGCGGCCGCGCGAGCGGCGTAGGGCAGGTCCGGAGCGTTCCAGGCGTTCATCAAGTTGCAAATCGCCTTGCTGTAGGCGCCCACCGCCGGGTTTTGGAAGTCGACGGCCCCGGCGATCAAAAGCGCGCGGCCGTTCTTGCCGACGAGCAGGTCGGCGCCATCGCCTCCCAAGAGCACGCTGTGGCCTTCGCCGGCAAAGAGCGCGTCGTTGCCCGCCCCGCCATCGAGCAGCGTAGGACCATCGCCGCCCAAGAGCGTGTCATTACCCATGCCGCCGAAAAGGAAGTCGGCGCACTTGATGTCCTCGTCGATTTGCAGGTAGTCGTTGCCTGCCAGCCCATAGACGGCGATCGACGAAAATGTGCTCTTGGCGAACACGCCGTGGGAGACGCCGTTGATCATCACGCGGACATCGCCGTAGTCCCCGGAGTGAACGACGCGAATCACGTCGTTGCCCGCCGTACCTACGACGACCAGCGTGTTTGCGTCGCGGGGCCCCTGGCCGATGTAGACCGGGCCCGACGGGGCCGAGGACGGCGCCGTAATGGTCGCGGTGCTGGTCGCCTGCGCGTCGGGCGCCGACTCGTGGTGCACCGTGACGGTGATCGCATAGGTTGCCGCCGTGGCGTAGGTGTGGTCGCCGAGGACCTTGAAAGTCGACGTCGCGGAATCGAAAACGATCACACCGGCCGAGACGCTGCCGTCGCCCCAATTGATGGCGGCCGTGTAGTGGACTCCGCTCGGATCGGCCGCATTCGGCTCGGCGCCGCCCGGATCAACGAACGTGGCCACGACAGCGCCGGTCAGCGGCGCGGCCTGCACGGCGGTCAGTGACTTTCCGCCTGTGACGATCACGGCTGGATCGGCGACGTTGGCCGTGGTTGAAGCGGAAGCCGTGGCGCCGTTGGCGTCGACGACTTGCACCGCGAGCGTCAGACCGGCGCCTTCTTCGGCGTAGGCGTGGGCGCCGACGACGCTGAACGAGCCGTCGGCATTGGCGACGATGCCGCCGTTGGCGGCGGTGACCGTCTCGCTCATTCCATCGCCCCAGCTCACCGTCGCGCTCAGCGCGCTGAGGTTGGCGTTGAGGTCGGAGAATGTGGCGAGCGTTTGCGAGCCGGTCGTCGCGTCTTCGATCGCCGACAGCGGCGACATCGGATCGACACTGAGCGCCGGGGCAATCACGTGGATCACGGCTTGATCGATGCTGCTCAACCCATTGGCGTCGGTCACTTTCAAGGAGACCGAGGCGTTCGCGCCCGGAGTGAGGCCGGCGGCCACATAGATCGGGTTGGCGCCGACTTCGTTGCCGTTGGTCGCAGCGGCGCCGGTCTCTCCAAAAACGCCATTACCGTTGAGATCCCACTGATAGACGAGCGTGCTGGGGTTCTGGCTGGGATCGACAGATGCCGAACCGTTGAGCTGCACGGTCTTGCCGGCCTCCACGGTATAGGGACCGCCGGCATTGGCTTGCGGCGCCTTGCTCGTCACCGGCATGCCGCCGCCGCCAGAGCCGTTGCCCGACAGGGACGTAATGAATACGCCACTATCGAGCACCTGGTCGCGCGTGTCGGCGATCACGAATTTCAGCGTGTGCACGCCAATCGTCGAATCGAGCGCCGCCGTGGTGGTCAAGGCGGGCGTCAGACCGTCGTATTGAATGTCGTAGCCCACCACTGTCTTGCCGGCAGTGTTGGGGTTCGTGAAATCTGCCGCGTTGTTCAGCTGAAAGAAATTGTTATTCACCGAAATCGCGTGGCCGGCCGGGTCGAAGGTGATCTGTTTGCCATCGAGGTAGGCGACGAAAATGTCGTTGTACTGTCCGACCCATTCGGGAAATTCTTCGGAGCCGAACACGAATTGAAATTGAATCGTCGAAACGCCCGGGTTTGCAGTGAACTGGAGCGAAAGGCTGTTGGCGTCGTAGGTGATGTCCGGGGCGACAATGGCGTCCAGAGCCGGATCGCCCATCGGATTGGTCGTCGTGCCATATGCGGTTGTTGCCGAGGGCGTGTTGTTCGGCCCCAATGCGTTGATGGCCGAACCCGAGGTCAGCAAAATGCCGTTGGCCAGCGTGAGCGACGAGTTCTGATCGTGGAAGCTGAATCCGGTGTAGGTTCCCGCCTGGCCGTTCTGCCCGACGAAGCTGGAGCTGACCAGATTCAACCCGGAGTTCGGCGCGAGCAGTGCGTCGGTCAACGTCGTCAGCGATGTCGTCGGATCGTAGGGCGTGACGCTCAGAGGGCTAGGGTTGGCGATGATCGTGCCGACCGCCGCAACGGCCGAGGCGCCGTCCACGTCCTGAATTGTGACCGTGAGGTTATAGGACGTGGCCGCAGCATAGGTGTGATTGCCGAGCACGTTCCACTGCCCCGGCAGCCCCGCCGGGGCAACGATGCCGCCGTTGGCGGCCGAAACGGTATCTGTGCTGCCGTCGCCCCAAGAAATCGTGGCCGTAAAATCAGAGGCCGGCGCATTGGGGTTGGCGTCGGCGAAGGTGGCGAGGACGATCGGGCTGGCGCCCAGCGGAGTATTCGGAAGCCCGTTGATCATGTTTGAGTAATTCGCCGTGAGTGCGGCGTCGGCGACCGTGATCGGCGCGCTTTGCGAGGCGCTGGCGCCAGTTGCGTCAGTGATGGTGAGCGTCAGCGTGTCGTTACCCTGCTCGGCGTAGGTATATGTCGCGGCGACTCCAAACGTGCCGTTGCCATTATCGACGATGCCGCCGTTGGCCGCGGTGAGAACCGAGGTCGAACCGTCGCCCCAGGCGACGTTGGCCGTGTAGTCGTTAATGTTGGCGGAGTTGCCTGTGAACTGCGCCAGCGCGCCGCCCGTCGGGGCGCCTTCGACCGCGCCGACCGGAGGCGTCAGCCCTTGCAAGACGACAGTCAACACTTCGCGACGCTCCAACTCTTCAATCAGCGGTCGGAATCGCCGCAACGAGGCCTGGCTTTGGCGAGTTGCGGACTTTTGAACTCGGCGGTTTCGCAGGGGTCGATGCAACGATTTGGACATGAATGTCTCCATTTCTGATTCCTGTACGCCTCGGCCTCGACTTCTCCCAACGATTCGAGCGGCCGCGTGCGAAGTTACCCGAATCCTATGAGGCGGTTCAGAAGGCTAGTATCGGGCGGAACGGCAATCGCAAGAGCCAATGTAGGCGCAGCGCCTACACGGCGCAATTGCGGCCTGCCGTGGCGAGAATAGTGGATCGCGACCGGGCCTCTGCGGTCAGGCCGCTCGGGCAATTTGCGGCCACATGCCGGCGATTGGCTCTGTCGTCGAAAAGAAATCTGATAGGCGACGATTAGCGGCCTGACAAAGTTTCCTGGGGCAAGTTTGCATCATCCTGGTGGCGCAGCCCCGTGTCGGCGGCGTATTTGACGAAGTCGGCAGTAGTCGCCAGCCCGAGCTTTTTTGCGACACGAGCACGATAGGTGGCGACCGTCTTCGGGCTAAGATCGAGTCGCTTTGCCACGGCCTGATTCGTAAAACCTTGCCCCAGAAGGCGAATTACCTCGAGTTCCCGCGAGCTTAGTTTCACGGTTGCGTTCCCGGCCCGCGGCATGCGCTGCAATGACAACGATGAGAAAACTGCAGCGGTGCGTTGTTCGTCGTCGAGATCGATGAATACACGCCCGCGATAAACTGCTCGTATTGCCCCCAGCAACTCCTGTTCGCCGACTGTTTTAACGACGTAGCCGACAGCGCCGGCGGCCAAAGATGCGCGAACGTAGGCAGGTTCGTTATGCATCGTTAGCACCAGCACGCGTACCGACGATTGTTGGACGGTGAGTTTCTCGACTAAGGGCAAACTACCTCCACCGGGCAAAGTCAGGTCGAGCACCAACACATCGGGCTTCTCCGTTGAGATCAACCTAGCGGCTTCGGCGGCCGACTCTGCCTCGGCGACAACCTGCAGATCGGACTCGCCGTCAATCAGCATCCGCAATCCGGCCCGCACGAGCTTGTGATCGTCGACCAACATCACCCGAATCTTACTCACAGCACGTAGTCTCCTGGCGAGTCCACCGAGTCTGGCGAATCGCGGTGCAATTCCCCGACGGGAATAGAAGCGGTAAGGCGCGTTCCCTGGCCGGGTTGGGAATCAATGGTTAAGGAACCATGAAGCAACGCGGCCCGCTCGCGCAATCCAAGCAAGCCCAAATGCGAACTACCGATGGCCAGCCCTTTTTTCACGTCCTCAGAAAAGCCCCGCCCATTATCAGCAATCGTCAATGCGATGCGATGTCCGTCAAATTGCGCCGCGATCGAGACGCGGGTAGCGGCAGCATGTTTGATAACGTTGCTGAGCGCCTCTTGCAGGATCCTGAACAATGCGGTTTCTACCGCCTCTGCAAACCGCTTGCCGGTTATGGCATGAACGTCCACTTCAACCTTAATGGGATGATTCTCGCTCGTCTGTACGGCCACCTGTTCGATGGCGGGTGCTAGCCCGAGGTTATCGAGTAGGCTGGGCCGCAAGCCGAGCGACATGCGACGAATTTCGTTAAGCGCTTCTTGAGCGATGCGTTGTAATTCGTCAAGGCGGCGCGGTGCGTCAGCAGAAAGCGGACGGCTTTTAATCGACCGCAGCCCCGACACTAGAAGCGTCACCGATTGCCCGACGCCGTCGTGCAGCTCATGAGCAAGTTCGCGCCGAAGGGCTTCCATGCCATCCACCAAACGTGCTGCGAACCGCGTGCAGATTTGAATTACCTGCTTCAGCGGGCGAACAACGGTCCACCATAAAACCGGCGCGAGGACTAGCGTCAATAAAACCGCATCGAGACCTGTCTGAACGAGCCAGGACGATTCTTGCGGCATGGCCAGTGGCAGTACGAGCATTACCACGGCCTCCGCGGTGCAAACCACAATGAGGACCACGACCCAAACCAAAGCGGGGCGAGACCAGAAGCAATGCAGCCTGTTCATTGGCATAACGGCCCTTTCCACGCTTTGGGAACGCATTCCGCGTGCCGGGTGCAGTTATTCGTTGCACCGACAGAGTCGCAAGCGATATCTCGCAGTTTTTGGCCACAGTTCGTCGGAGCTGGGGAACATCACCCTCGATGCAATGCGGGCGATATGAGGGTTCAGCGCGCCGTTTCGCACAGTCAGGCGTTGCCGGTCCTTCAACAGCGAGTTGGACTTCAGAAGCTCGTACACCGCCTGCCAACATGGACCAGCCGCATGTGTGCTTGTGTCTTCTAGGGCAGTTCGTTCGGCGACAGCATGCTAGATTGCGAACGCAACCATGCTACGCCCGCCGCCCCCTCCAAGAACGTCGTCCGATGGAAGGATGGCGAGAGACTGCAGTTTTCGAATTGCGGTGCGACAAACGTTTGTCGTGACGAAGACGACCGAAAGGCGAAGGTGGCTGGCGGGCGGATTCCCACGACCAAGAGGCGAAGCTAGCGCAGCCGCCATCGCCGATTGCGAAGCAAAGAACGACGGACATACGGGCTCGAGCCACCTGCCGATAGTAGTGTTTCAACAGCCCGCCCAGCCGATCTCGGCCCAATGCCGCAAGCCTCGACATAAGCACCCCGCCCGCAGCGCAGCGACAATATATATAGATATATAGGCGCGCCCGCGACTTGGCCCGGAGCTGTCGGTCCGCCTTCACGCTCCCGCCGCTGTGCCGCAGTTTGGCGACCAGATCCTCCAATCACCTCCGAAGCTGTTAACACCGTAGTCCCAATTCCGTAACCGGTTCCTTTCGGCTCAAGGGAACCGAGAAGGTATCGAACTCGCTAACTTATTTGTCTTGCACTTGGACTGCAGTATTCAAACCGCGAGCAATCTCACCCGTAATTTCAGTTTTCAAACCTGTGAGGATTTCGATTTTGACGTAGCCGGTCATGGTGACCGACCCGAAGACCGGGAAACGAGTCGGAGCGAAGTCCAAGAAGTGGTGGGGACGTTACCGCGCTGCGGACGGACGAGAGAAGCGAGTCCCGCTGGCGGCCGACAAGACCGCGGCCCAGGCGATGCTCAATGATTTGCTTCGCAAGATCGATCGGGAAAAATCGGGAATTGAGGATCCATTTGAAAAGCGCCGCAAGCGTCTTCTCAAACAGCATATCGAAGATTGGAAAGTGTATTTGTTGAACAAGGGCAATACGGAGAAACATGTTGGCGAAGTAATCTTCAAGGCTAATCGAATCGCCGACGGATGCGGTTGGAAGATGATGGGCGATCTCTCCGCAGGCGAAGTGATAAAATGCTTAGCAGACCTTCGTGCGAGTGGCTTGGCGATCCAAACGAGCAATCATCATTTGCGGGCAATCAAGCAATTCAGCCGCTGGCTAGTCCGCAATCGCCGTACAAATGACGATCCATTAGCGCACCTGTCAATGCAAAATCCCAAACTCGACCGCCGCGACGATCGGCGAGCACTTTTACCGGATGAATTCACTCGGCTTATTATTGCGGCCAAGGCCGGGCCGCCGATCGAAAGTATTCTGGGGGCGGATCGTGCAATGATGTATGTGCTGGCCGCATGGACCGGTTTCCGGAAGGGCGAGATAGGCAGCCTGACGAAGGGATCGTTTCGTCTGGCCGCTGAGCCGCCAACCGCCACGGTTGCTGCCGCGTACAGCAAACGGCGGCGCGAGGACTCGCAGATACTGCACCCTGAGGTCGCTCGGCAATTGAAGGAATGGCTGGCGACCAAATCAGCGAGACCGGACGAGTTGCTGTTCCCCATATCCGGGAAGGTGCCTGGAGGCACGGAGCGAAAAACTCATTTGATGATGAAAAAGGATCTTGAGTGCGCCCGCGGGGCATGGATCAAAGAAGCGGAGAAGGACGTCGCGGAAACGCAGCGGAGGAAGGGGTCGGATTTCCTGAAATACGAGAACAGCGATGGCGAGTACGCCGATTTCCACAGCAACCGCCATCTGTTTATTACCAGCCTGGAACGGGCGGGCCTATCCCCAAAAATGGCGCAAACGCTGGCTCGGCATAGCGACATTCGCCTGACGCTGGGTGTCTATACCCATGTCGGAATTAACGACCAGATGGCGGCCATCTCGTCATTACCCGCCCCACCTGGCGAGAGCGTCGGATTGACGAGTCAGGAGGCCGCACTCGCCGCGACCGGCACGGATGGACCGCAACACGCGATTTACAAAGACGAAACGACGCGCGTCGAGGTGCCCGCTATGGTGCCCAGAGGTGCCGAACGTCTCGCATCGCGGCCGCTACGGACCGAGCCAAATTGCACTGAAAACGCCGCGATTGAAGGGAAAGCGGCAATCCGCGGATCGTCGTAAACTCCGACACCGCTAGGGCATTTCGCACCGAGCGAGGCCAATCTGCATCGCATTGCACCAGGCAACCCCGCAGGAAAAAGAAAGTACACCCCAGAGGGCTCGAACCTCTAACCTTCGGTTCCGTAGACCGATGCTCTATCCAATTGAGCTAGGGGTGCGCGTTTCGTCTAAGTCTTTCGGCGTCTGGCGTTCAACCTTTCGTGAAGTCTGCTGCCGACTCCTGGGGCAAGGTCCAGCCGCCGGAACGTCACATCATGCCAAAAAAGGCCGCTGGCCGCAAGGGAACGAAGCCCGGTTTGCTATCCTCTCGCGAGGCGCTCTTGCACGACCATTTCAACCGTGGCGATTACGTTGGCCAGAGCGTGCAGCAAGATCGTCAGCACCAGCGAACCGGAGCGATGGCGAACCCACCCGAGGTAGAGGCCCATCACGACGATCGTACTGATCATGTAAAAGTCGTACTGGATATGCAGCGCGGCCCAGGCCAGCGACGGAAGCACGATTGCCAATCCCGGACCCCAGTGCGATTGGGCGATCCCTCGGAAGGCAAAGCCCCGAAACAAAACTTCCTCGGCGAGCGGAGCGGCGACCAACAGCGCTAAAAGCAACAATGGCAGCGATGCGGTGCGGTAAACTTCCGCCATAACGGGCGATACGATGGGGCGCGAGAGCAGCTGCGTGGCCAAGTCGATGCCGGCAATCAGTAGCACGAAGCCAGCCGCCGAAATCAAACTTTGGCGCAGCGATGGCCGGACCAAGGCCAGATACTCGCCGATTGAACAGCCGCGCAGGTAAATCAGCAAGGCCGCGAGTCCGATCACGACCGGAGCGGTAGCCAAGGCGGCAGATGCGAACAGGTTGCCGTTCGTTTGGAAGTCTTCCGGACGGATGCGAGAGCCGCTCGACATTTGGACGACGACAAATACGATGGCGACCACAATTTGAACGATAATCAATGCGGCAATCGTCACCAGCATCCAGCCGATGGTCGCCCACGGCCCCCACGGACGCGCCGCGGCAGTCATCGGCGCTTCTTCCGGCACAGGCGGCCCGGACGGCTCTGCGACTAAACGCGATTGGTCGGGATTGAGTGGCGTAGCGTCTGTCATGACTACCCATCCTGTACTTTGTGCGTGGGTAAATTTGCCAACCGCACCGCTCCTTTCTCCCCGTTATATCCGACAAGACTCTGCGTTTCAGTTATCGGCGCCTGAGACTTGACCTGGGGAGCCGTGCGGCCATAGATTGCCATTCATGCGATCAATGGCTGCTTATGCGTCGGCGGGGCGGCAATCGCGAGCGCCCCGGGCAATCGCGACTCGGGCAGCCGTTAATCTCGCGCTTGGCGGTTTGCGGCTGATCCATTTGCCGTTAGTAATCGGCCTTGTGCTTGGAAACCGCATTCCCGCGTCGGCAGAGGCGCCGCAGCCTCCTGCCCCGGCGTTTGAAAAAGATGTGCTGCCGATCCTGACGGCACACTGTCTGAAATGTCACGGCCTGGAGGCTCGCAAGGCCGGACTCGATTTGCGAACCGCAGGGCTCATCGAAAAGGGGGGCGACAGCGGCGCGGCGCTTATGCCAGGTGCGCCGAACGATAGTCCGCTGTATGCCCGCATCGCCGACCGCTCGATGCCGCCGAAGGGCGAATTGCCGTTGTCGGACGATAACATCGAGGTCATGCGGAATTGGATTGCCTCGGGCGCAAAATCCACTGGCGGCGATCCGGCGCTCCATGCAAGTGAGGCCCCGGCGGTCACGGCAGTCGATCGCAGTTATTGGGCATTTCAAAAATTGCGGCGGCCCTCGGCGCCGATTGTGAAGGCCGAGTCGAGCGTGCGGTCCCCCATCGATTCGTTTTTGCTCGCGCGTCTTGAACAGCATGGGCTGGGTTATTCGCCGCCGGGCGAACCCAGGGCGCTCATCCGCCGACTCTATTTCGATCTTACGGGGCTGCCGCCTTCGCCCGAGGAAACCGAGCAATTCCTGGCCGAGTGCACTACGGCGGGCGCAGATGCCGCCTACGATCGACTCGTCGAGCGGTTACTGGCTTCGCCGCACTATGGCGAGCGTTGGGGACGCCACTGGCTGGACGTGGCGGGCTATGTCGATGTCAACGGCTCCGATAACGACGCCGCCATCATCAAGATCGCCGAGAACAAGTGGCTCTACCGCGATTATGTCGTCAAGGCATTCAACGACGACAAGCCGTTCGATCGCTTCTTGACCGAGCAATTGGCCGGCGACGAGTTGATCGATTGGCGCGCTGCTGAAAAGTTCACGCCCGAGATTAGCGAATTGCTTGTCGCCACCGGCTATTTGCGCTCGGGCATCGACGACACGGACCAGAAGGAGCTGAATACGGCGCTGATCCGCTATCGCGTGTTGCACTTGACGATCGACGTTGTCGGCACCGGCGTGCTGGGGTTGACGACCGGTTGCGCCCGCTGTCACTCGCACAAGTTCGATCCAATTCCGCAGCGCGATTATTACCGATTGATGGCGTTATTCTCGCCGGCGTACAACCCGCAGTCGTGGTTGCCGCTTAATGAGCGCTTCCTGCCCGACGTTTCGCCGGCGGAACAGCGCACGATCAACGAACATAACGCTGCGCTCGATCGCCAGATCGAACCGCTTAAAGCGCAGGTATCCGCGATTGAGTCCGCTCAGCGCCAGCGGCTGGTCGACGCGAAGTTGGCCGCGCTGCCCGAAGCAATTCGCGCAGATACGAAGGCGGCCCTCGAAGTCCCGGCCAACCAACGCAACGAGGTCCAGAAATACCTGGCCGGCAAGTTCGAGTCGGCCTTGAAGGTTACGCCGGAAGAAATTGCCGCCGCGCTTGGCGCCGGCGACAAGGCGATGATAGCCGGTCTTCAGGCGCAAATCGCCGAACTGGCCGGTCAAAAACGCTCTTGGGGCAAATTGCAAGCGACCTGGGATGTGGGTCCTGCGCCCGATACGTTTTTGCTGCGGCGCGGGGATCATGAGACGCCAGGCGCTCAAGTCGACCCGGGCTTTCTCGCGGTGCTTTGTGACGACGATGGCGCGCTCGGCGCGACAAAACCTGTCGGAGACACGAGCGGGCGGCGGCTGGTGCTGGCACGTTGGCTGACCGACGCTCAATCACGCGCCGGGGCCCTTACGGCGCGAGTGCTGGTCAATCGGATCTGGCAGCATTTGTTCGGCGAAGGAATCGTTGCCACGACCGAGAACCTGGGCCACGCGGGGGCGCCGCCGACGCATCCCGAATTACTCGAATGGCTCTCGGCTGAGCTGATTGAGAGCGGCTGGCGCACCAAGCCGCTCGTGCGGATGTTGGTTCGATCGTCGGCTTATCGCCAGGCATCTTCGCGCTCCGCCGATCGGTCCGCTGCATCGGCCGTAGGAGCTGATCCAGAAGCGGTTGATCCCGATAACCGCCTGCTGTGGCGAATGCGGCTGCGGCAATTGGAATCGGAGACGGTGCGCGACGCGGTCCTGGCAACCAGCGGAGCGCTCGACCGCTCACTCGGAGGTCCGCCCGTCGAACTCGAAAACCGTCCTGACGGCATGGTCGTGATTGACGAGAAAAAGCTGCGCACGCCGTCGAGCAAATGGCGCCGCAGCCTGTATGTGCTGGCCCGTCGCAACTATCACCTCTCGCTGTTGCAGGACTTCGACCAGCCGGCGGTGGCCGCCAATTGCACGCGCCGCACGCCATCGGCGGTCGTCACGCAGTCGCTGACGTTGTTGAACGACGCCTTCATGTTCGAACAGGCCCAGCGCTTTGCCGAGCGCGTCGCCGCGGGATCCTCTGGAGCGGCGAACGCAGCGAGGATCGACGCGGCGTTTGGCATCGCGTTCGGGCGACCGGCCCAAGCGGTTGAAGCGACCTGGGCGGCAGAGCTGCTTGCGCGCCAGGCCGAGCGGTTTCGCGCCGAGCAACTGCCCGCCGAAGCGGCGGATTTAAAGGCGCTAGCCCAGTTATGCCATACGCTGCTAGCGAGTAATGAATTCTTGTACGTCCCCTAGTGCTGTATCGCCGAGATGACGAGGGACAAGCCATGATAAAGCAGCCTCAACCAACAAGTCCGCTCGTGTCACGGCGCGAGCTGTTGCGACTTTCTGGCCAAGGCCTCGGCACATTGGCGCTGGCTGGCCTGCTTAAGTCGGAGGGGTTGCTGGCGGAAGAGTCGAGGCCGAATAGCACGGATCTGCGACCCAAACCGCCGCATTTAGCGCCGCGGGCTCGGGCCGTTGTGATGTTCGTGCAAAATGGCGGTCCCAGCCAGATGGAGCTGTTCGATCCCAAACCCGAACTGAATCGGCGCGAGGGACAAACCCACGCGGAAAAAGTCGAAATGTTCCAGCCCGGCAGCGAAGGAAATAGGTTGCTGGGCTGCCCGTTTAAATTCTTCCCGCGCGGTCAGTGCGGGATGGAGCTGTCGGAAGTCATTCCGCACCTGGGCTCGATCGCCGACGAGTTGTGCCTGGTGCGCTCGATGTACAGCGAGCACAACAATCATACCGAGGCGTTAGTGCTGTTGAGTACCGGCAAGATCTTTCAGGGCCGGCCGGCGCTGGGCAGTTGGGTTAGCTATGCGCTGGGGACCGAGAATGAGAACCTGCCCGCGTACGCCGTCCTGCGCGATCCGGCCGGCTACAACACCAGCGGCACGCTGCTGTGGCAAAACGGCTGGCTACCCGCATTGTACCGTGGCACGGAGTTCAACTCGAAAGGAGCGCCGGTACTGAATCTGGAGCCGGCGACGCCCACTCCACCCGACGTCAGACGCGACAACCTCGATTTTCTCGCCAAGCTGAATGAACTGCATCGCCAGGCATATCCCCGGGAAAGCGCGCTC
>JAICIG010000047.1 GCA_025924495.1 Pirellulales bacterium
CGCCACGACGAAAGGCACCTATGAAGAACAACGAGTTTTCGCAGACCTTTGCCCGCCGTGATTTGTTGACGGGCTTCGGCGCCGCCGCCGCGGGGATGGCATTCGTCAATCAGGCGGTCGGACAAGATAAGAATCCCGCAGCGCAAGTCGTTGATCGTGCATCGAGCATTCGCATCACCGCGATGAAGCTGTATTGGGTCGGTCCAATCGTCTACATGAAAATTGAGACCAATCACGGCGTTAGCGGCTGGGGCGACCTGAAGGGGGTCGATCCCCGGCCGGCGAAAGTGCTCGCCCAGTCGCTGTTCGAGCTGATCGACGGCGAAAATCCGACGCGGATCGAGTACATCTGGCAGAAACTTTATCGCGCCCATCGCGACATCCGCGGAGGACCGCTGATGGTTCATACCATGGCCGCCATCGACATCGCGCTGTGGGACCTGGCCGGCAAGTTGTGGGATGTTCCGGTCTATCGCCTGTTGGGCGGACCGACGCGCGACCGCATCCGGGTTTACCACACGCCCAAGGCGACGAAAGTGCCGCCGCACGGCATCTATGAACATTCGGGCACGCCGGCCGATATCGACCGCATGGTGCAGGCGATCGCCGCCGCGCGGAAGAAGGTAGGACCCGAAGGCGCCGTGATGTTCGATGCGCATTCGGCCGTTCCGCCGGCGACTTTGATTCAGCTTGCCGCGGCGATCAAGCCGTACGACGTGATGTTCATCGAAGAGCCGGCCGTGCCCGGCAACATCGAAGTCTTCAAGCGGATCAAGCAGCAGATTCCGATCCCGCTGGCGACCGGCGAGCGCGACCGCACGATTTGGGGCGTGTTGCCTTACTTGCAAGAAAACTGCATTGATATCCTGCAGCCCGACTGCTGCCACACCGGCGGCATCAGCCAGATGAAGAAGATCGCGACGCTGGCCGAAGCCTACTTCGTGCCGCTGGCGCCGCACTGCACGGCGACATTCCTGGGCATCGCGGCGAGCCTGCACGTCGCGTCGTCGATTCCGTTCCTGCTGATCCATGAGTTCTATCCGGACAACGCCGGCTTCAATCTGCCCGGCGCCACGCGGATGGCGTACGAACTCGACGCCGACGGCTATATCGGACTTCCCCCGGGGCCAGGCCTGGGCGTGGAAGTGGACGAAGCGAAGATCGAAGAAGAATCGCGCAAGCCTCAGACCTACAAGTGGCCAAGCATTAAGCTTAAAGACGGCTCAATCGCGGACTATTGAGCCAATGTAGTCTTGCCCACTTCGATCTTCCTCTCGGGGATCATCGCCCTAGAGCTGATTCAGCGCCTCGGCCCATAGCTGCCTCTCTATGTGGCCTTCTTCGAATGCGATAAACAAACGGGAGATCAGGAGCAATCTCCCCTAGCTTGTTTCGTAGTTTTCTGGCTCAAGAAAAGCAAACTACTTGGTCCTACCGGCATGCGGACGCGGGTCAACCGACCCATTACTCGACTACATCACGATCCGCCGACTCTATGTTTTCTAATTCCACGCGCCAACCTTCCGCAAATATGTCGACTCGCACATTCGCGTGAAGCAAAATCAGTTGGAAGTGCTTGGTTGGGCGCTTGCTCCAATGCCGGTATTTTGTCCACTCATCCGCTACGGAAGACGCACAATACTCGACAAGTTCTCCTAAAAGATCTGGGTTCTGTTCGCACTTGAAAGCACCAAGGCCCACGCCCGGAAACGTCGCGCGAAAGACGGCTGCAACGCGATCGAATATCAAACGGACACAACTCGTTTGGCCGCTTCCACCATCGTACTCAATTAACAGTGTCGCGACGTCATCGGCTATATGAAGAACGGTACGGTCTTCGCCAGACGGCGGCAGCACATTGTTAATGGCATAAACTAGACGCGGATCTCGGCACTTTAGCATGGGCAACCTCATCGGATGGGGAGGCATGAAAAGGGGAAAGGTCCGGACCTGCCCCCGTTATATGCCCTCCGCCGTTCACGCCGTCAGAACCTGGGGGTGAACAAAGTCAGGCGTCGATTTTGGCGCTGCCTTGTTCTGACGAAGCATCGCCGCGTGCGCGCAGGACCATGGTCCAGATGCTGTTCCCGACGATGCCGCCAACGACAATCCCCGTGATGAACGCGTTGGATGCCATCTCGACCAGCCTATTATCCTGCCCAAGCCCTCGGAGGCTCAGGAACACCCAAAGTCCCGAGTAAACAGCTAGAGCAAGAGCGCCGATCAATCCGCCGCGATTCAGGTTGATGTTCACGTTTTCTCCAAGGTAAATCGACAACTTCTGCCAACAGCTGGGGCATGAAAAGGGGACAGCCCGGGACCCGTCCCCTTTATATGCCCTCGGCTGCCGGCCGAGGCGCCTGGCGGCTGCTCAGTCAGGTCGCGGATTTTTCAGCCGATGTTGCCCTGACGAGTTCAATCTTCGTCTCGAGGATCATCTGCTTACCGTCTGCGTCCATGATGGCACGAGCGGTGATCGGCATGTTCAGCGGGCCGAATTCCCGCGCGAAACGCATTTTGATCACGCCCTGCTCCGAGTCTACCGAATGGTTGAGCCGGACGGGAGGCAGCACCCATCAAAGGGTTGACATTCCTTCCCGCTTCAGCGAACTGAGGGCCACGTCGCCCGAAAACGATGCTTATGAAAGCTCGGTGATCGGCGTGCCGCTCGGCAGCACCGTGATGGGCCGGCCCGCGGAGTTCAGGTACTGCTTCTGGGTGTTGATGCCAAGGTGTTTATACATCGTCGCCAGCACGTCTTGCGGCGTTTTCGGATTTGCTTTCGGAAAGGCGCCATGCTGGTCCGATTCGCCTAGCACGCGGCCGCCTTGGATCGGCCCGCCGGCGAGCGCCGCGCTGAATACGTTCGGATAATGGTCGCGGCCGGCGTCGTTGTTGACGCGCGGAGTCCGACCGAATTCGCCCCAAGCCACCACCAAGGTCGAAGCCAATAAGCCGCGCTGGTCGAGATCTTCGATCAATGCCGAGTAGGCCTGATCAAAACGGGGCAAAAAGCCTCGCCGCAGCGAATCGAAACCCTTCACGTGCGTATCCCACCAGCGCAAATCGACGGTCACGAGCCGGACCCCTGCCTCGACCAATCGCCGTGCGAGCAAGATGCGCTGACTCCAGGCCGGAGCGCCGCAGCGGTTCGAGGCGCCGGGATCGAAGGCGGGCATAAAGCCATATCGCTCGCGCAACGCTGCCGGTTCATGATCGAGATCAAATGCGGCTCGGGCCGCCGGCGAACTGAGAATATTCCAAGCCTGCTGTTGAAACCGGTCCATGGCCTGCATCTGGCCGCTGGCGTCGAGCTGTCGCTCGAGGCGGTCGAAACTGCTCAACAGATCGCGCCGACTGCCTATGCGGTCGTAGCTCAAACCTTCCGCCAAAGAAAAATTCGGCACGCGGAACGGGCCGGGCACGGCCGGATCGACGCCCGTCTCGAACGGTTTGTTGGCCACGCCCAAATAGGCCGAACCGGCGCCCGGCACCATTCGCGGGATCATCACATAGGCTGGCAGGTCGGGTCGCCGGCTGGCCATTTGCTCGGCCACGACTGAGCCGCAACTGGGGCTTACGTTTTCGTCGGGGTTCGGGCCGGTCGGATAGCCCGTGAAGCAGAGCTGATCGGCGGTCGAATGTCCCGCGTCGCCGTGATACAGGCTGCGAATGATCGACCACTTATCCATCACGCTGCCGCACATCGGCAGCATGTCGGAAAGCAGAATACCCGGCACTTTGGTCGAGCTCGTGCCGAATTCGCCCCGATACTCGATCGGAGCATCGGGCTTGGGATCCCACATGTCAATGTGGCTCGGCCCTCCGCGCATCCACAGAATAATGACCGATTTCTCGCGTCCGACGCCGGCCGTCGCTCCCTGGGCCTCGTGCCGCAATAACTCGGCCAGCGAGAGCCCTATGCTGCCAAGCACTCCGATCTGGAGAAAGCCGCGGCGTTTAATTGGCTGAGATCCCGGTGAATTGGTCATCCGCGACTGCTCCGCTCGCCAGAGTCGAGTGACTTCTGCACACTAATAAGCAACTGCTTATATATTTGTCGGCAGGCGGCGAGTCAACCTGATTCGCACCGGCGGAAGCCCATGTTGGCGCAGCAACAAGCAGTCAGCGAGCGACTTGTGCCGGTGAGGGTCCGGTTGAATCGGGGCGCAGGAAGATGACGCAGTTGGCGTCCTGGTAAACTTGTCGCCATCGCGGCGAACTTTCGAGCGAGGCCAGCAATTCTGCAGAGAGCCGGTCGCACCAGACGACCGCGTCAATGTTGTACTTGTCAAGCGCGGCGTTCCAATCTCCTTGGGCGGCTCCAATTTGCAGGTAATCGCTCCAGACGTCGTCAGGAAACGACTCGATGCGGCTGTCGTTAAAAACCTTGACATCAGGGTACAGGAAGCAAGTCAAGTAAGCGCCCCACGAAACGGGTGCAAACAGATTGCCTCGATAGCCGTGCGAGCGCAGAAACTCCACGGCGCGCGCCGGCTCATGAATGCCGCTGGCAGACCGTTTCTCTGCCGGCAACAGCACGTTATAGCTGCGCGTCCACGGCAGTGTGGTTAGCATCACGGCGAACAGTATCCCTAGCAAATGCCAAGGCGCATGTTCTTCGTCGCCCGATGGCCTTGCAACCCGACGCGCCCTAAGCTCTGCGATCAGCGGCGCCGCGATGGGCGGCACGATGAGCGCGAACCAAATGACCATTCGCTGAGCCTGCGCGCCGAGCAGCAAGAACGCAGTCAACAGCATCAACTCAACCGGCTCGAGTCGGCGCCGGCTCAATGCGACCAGCGCCAATAGGCCGGCGATGGAGATGAAAAACAGCGTGCCCGTCAATGTGCCGAAGGTCGTCGGCAGCCATTCTTCGATTCCTCGTGCGGCCGACTTGGAAGAGGTGTTGAAGACATAATGCAGTGTCTGAGACGGTTGCGGATTGATGAACATCGCCACGCCGGCGACGAGCGTACAGGCGAAGTACATCCGCACGGCGCCATCCGTCCACACCATTCGCCAGCCTGCCTGCCAGGCCTTCCGTCCGGCAGCCGCCGCCAGGAACATCCCCGGCAGAATCAGCCCCAGCGCAAAGGCGCCGTGGACATTGGCCCACAGGACTTCAATCAGAGTAATCCAGGCGATCGTTTGCCTTTGCGGTGTGCCGCGCCACAGCACAAACAGTTCGCCGGCGAAGAGCAGCGCCGAAATCGCCTGCGGGCGAATGCCGAAATTTGGAACCGCGAGCGTTAGACCGGCGAACCCCGCGATCGCCGCGGCGCGCGCGTCGCCGCTGCGCAGCAGGCTCAGCCGGGTAACCAGCCCGATCGCCGCCGTATAACAAGCTGCAGCCGCGAATTGACACAACTCGAAACCTCCGGCGCGATACAAGCCGTGGGTCAACAGCTCGGCCAGCCAGTTCTGATTCACCACCTCGCGGCCGGCGATCGTGCAGGTAAATTGATCGCGGCCGGCCAGCGAGGCGGTCTGCCAGATTGAGCGACCCGTATTAACGTGCAGCCAGAAATCGACGGGATGATCCGTCGCCAAGGAGACTTCGATAAGCGCCATCAACGACGGCAGCGCAAGCCAGACGAAGGCCATGCTGACCGCAATCGGACGAAACCAGGAAGCGCTCACCGCGAAGCCTGCGGACAAAGTCAAGGAGAACTGCAACGTTCGCCAAAAGCATACGTTGCGACGACCGAAGCCTGCTCCTGGCACGGCTTGTATTCGTTCGCAGCGTAACGGTCGTAATGACTTTAGCGGCCCGCGCCGCCGTAGCAGGTCATTGCAAGCGAAGCAGGATATCGAGCAGGCGCCGGGCCGCGTCGACGCCGCCTAGTTCGTCCGCCAGGCGCCGCGCCGTCACCAGCTGTTCAACAGAGACCAATGCCACGGCCGATTTCGCGTTCAATGGTTGCTTGCCCGCCCGTTCGGTTCGCGCGCCGGTGCGCAATTGTTTGCGAATCAGGCTGATCTGCGCTCGGGTTACGGCAATTCCTTGCTGCAGGAGATCGGCGGCGACGTCGCGCGGCCGGGCGTCAGGACCGAGTTTGGCGAATGACTGGCGAACGGCCTGCGCTTTTCCGCCGCGACGCCCAGGCAATGCGCTTGCGGACGCTCCGGTCTTGCGTCTGCCACGAATAGTGTTTTTCGGCTGGCTTGGCGTCTTTCTGGCCATAGTATTCCCTCATCGGCTCCGTCAGAAGACCGGGATCGTGGAAGAAGCTACGCCCAACCGCGCAGGACCGATAGCCATTGCAAGACCGTCGGTAACAGAATCGGCGCGTCAATCTCTCTCAAGGGAAAAGAAGTCACGACGCCAATAATGCTCAGGAAGGCATTCCCCGCCTTCGGCGCCGACGGCGCGTGTGAACGCTCCCTGATCGTAAAGACTCGTCGCCGCGTTCGTCAATAACTGGCTGCGCCGTGGTTCCCATTTCGGCGGCCAGTTGCAATCCAGTCACCGCAGTGCGAGCGTTTTCGCCGCATCGCGAATCTCGCGAAGCATCGCCAACTGCGGCGGGGACCAGCCGGCAGAAGAAGCGGAAACAGGATGCCGCTCGTCACCCAGTCCGGCCGACTGCGAACGGCGCAAGCGGTCGAGGATCAAATCCCGTATCCGCGGCGCATCGTGCACTCCCTCGATCAAACCGCGGTGGCCTGACGCCATGGCGGCGCCTTGCTTGCCGGGCTGCGGCTGGCCGCCGCCGGCCGTATCGACGCGAATGTCGGCGATGCCAAAGAAGCGCTGGAGCGGACCTTGATCAACCTCGACGTTCTGCACATTTTCGAAAGTAATCGTCGTCTCATGGATGATCCAGATGCCCCGGCGAATGCGCAAACTGCGGCCGGTCATCACGTACCAGGTCGTGTCATAGCGTAAGTGCAGGGCCAGGTAGCACGCCAGCGCCGGCACGGCAATCAACAGCAGCAGCGGCAACGCGACGGCGAGCGCCGCTTTCGCCGAGGCGACCAACACGCCGAACCAGACTAACAATGCCACGCCGCAGATCAGCGCCAAGGTCAGCCAGAACTGCAGCTTCAGATAGCGAATGAACCCGGTTGACGGGCGGAAGGCCTGCAATTGGTCGCCCGGCAAGCAAGGCAGCTCGGGCGGACGATCCGGAACGCGGAACCATTTGACCAGCACGCCCCACAGCCCCTGATAGATCCAGCGGCTGGCGCGATCGAGATGCTCGCCGGCAATGATCTGCGTCACGCTTGCGACTCCCTGCTCGCCGCCAGCCGCCGCAACGAGTCGCGAATCTCCCGCAGCAACTCGAGCGGCTCATCGGACGAGGCCGCGACCGCCTGTTCCGGAGTGGCATTGGCCGGCAGATGTTCTCTCACGCCGCGCATCTGCGCGTAGAGAAAATCTCGCAATTGATCCGCGGCTACAATCCCTTCGATGCTTGCTTCCGGCGTAGCGCTGCCCGAGGCGGTTTGCACCGAGACGGTGGCGATTCCCAGCCAACGCTGCAGCAAATTGCGCGTGAGGTGAATGTCTTGAATGCGACGGTACGTCAGGTAGACTTCGCGCCGAAATAAAATACCCCAACTGATCGAAATGCCATCGTCATCGAAACGGTAACGCAACGTTTCGTATTTGAAAAACAGGGGCAAGATGGCGAAAAAGAAACCGGGCCCGGTGAGCAGGGCAATGATCACGTAGTAAGTCATCAACGCCGGCGCCGGGCGAGTGATCTGCCGCGGATCGGTGTTGGCAGCCGGCGCGTCGTGGGAGGCGAGGTTCATGGAATAATCCGGGTTAATAGCCTATCGTCGTCATTCGCTTGAAACACGCCGATCTTGGACGCTCGTCGCGCCGCCTCGTTCACGGGGCCTCGCGATACGCTTCAATCTCGAAGGGATTGTCGTGGTAAGGATCGGCGCCTCGCAACCACAAGGCAAGGGAACAGAGCAAGTAAGCGGGAATAAAGAACGGCCCCCACCGCTCGTACTGCCGAACGTGCACCAGTTCATGCGCACGACAAAGATCGAGAGCCGCACCCGTTCGCCCAAGCACCGTATGGCCCAGAGTCATGGCACAGGGCTCTGCGGGGAAATGTTCGAGCAGCCAACGAGCCGCTCCGCCGTAAATCTCGAGCACACGGCCGACTCGTCGCATCCTGCCTCCGCTGGCTAAAGCCGCCAAGCCGACAACCAATCCCAACGCCGACCAGGGGGCGGCCCAGGCGATCAGCAAAGAATGTGCAACTTGTTTCATGGCAAGCGGATCGTCGCGATTGAAGGGTCAAATCGCGACCCTCCTCTCAGGGCATTATACTCAAGCACTTGTCGCCAGCAGCGAATCACCCAAAGCGGGCAAGCGTTTCTGATGTTTGCTTGCCGCTGAAATCGGGACGGGACAGATTCGAACAGAACTTCAGCCAGTTTGAAACGCCTGGCCTCGTCTGAAGACGAAAGGAGAACCAGTTACTTCCGTGTCGACCTCCCCTCGTTCTGATCGTACTACGCGGCCCAGTCCCTGGTGGCTGGTTTTGGGACTCGTTGGTCTCGACTATTTCAGCACGTTGGCCTATCTGCCGACCATCATGGTCGAGGCCGCCGGCAATCTGGCGCCGCTGGCCGCCGTGTTGCTGGTGCTCGTGACGTTGCTCATGGCCGTCCCCGTCTATGCCTACGTCATCGGTCGCTCTCCCGGCGGCCAAGGCGCGACGGGACTTTTGGAACAAACGCTGCACGGCTGGCGCGGCAAACTATTGGTGCTCGTGCTGATGGGATTCGTCGCGGCCGACTTCGTCGTCACGCGCAGCCTTTCCGTCGCAGACGCTTCGACGCACGTGCTGCACAATCCCCACTGGCACTGGGCGGTCGATCATTTCGCACCGTCGGACGACGAAGTCCGCACGAGCGTCGGCGCCGCGGTCTGGCAACGCATCGAATCGCATTGGACCCGGCAGATGGCGCTTACCCTTGCCCTGTCGCTGTTGGCCTTCGCCTTCTTATGGCTGTTACAGGGCGGTTTCACCCGCAACGTGCTGCGGTTGGCGGCGCTTGCTGTCGGCGTCTACATGTTGTTGACGGGCGTGGTGATTGCGAGCGGGCTCTGGCATTTGTATCAGCATCCAGAGTTGATCGAGGATTGGCGCAGTCAGGTCTTGCTGATGGGCGGCGGTCCCAAAGCGGGTCGCGCCGCCATTTGGCAGTTAATCGTGCTTTCGATCGGCGCCTTTCCACAGTTGGCCCTGGCCATCAGCGGTTTCGAACTAAGCATGACCGTAGCGCCGTTGGTGAAGGGCAAGCGTGGCGATGATCCCGAGCATCCGCGCGGCAGGATCCGCAATGCCCGCAAGTTAATGCTGACGGCCGCGATGATCATGGCCATCTACATGCTGGGCGCCGTGCTCGTCACGACGTTGCTGATTCCCGGCGGCGCGATCGGCCCGGGCGGCGCGGCGCAACATCGCGCGCTCGCTTACCTGGCCCATGGCGAGGCGTTGAGCGACGGACAATCGGCCTCAATGCTGAATAGCTGGTTTAGCCACGAATTTGGCAGCATTTACGACGCATCGGCCGTGCTCGTGTTGTGCCTGGCGGGCGCTAGCGGCATGATTGCCTTGCGCGACCTTGTGCCGCAGTACCTGTACCGCTTGGGCATGGAAATGGATTGGGCTTTGCGGTTCGGCGTGATGATGCACTTGTTCAACGCCATCATTCTGATCGTCACCGTCGTGTTCCACGCCAACGTGTCCGCGCAACAGGGCGCCTATGCGACCAGCGTGCTGGTGCTGCTTGCCGGCGCTGCGTTAGCCGCCACGGTTGATCTCGCACAGCGCTGGCGCGGCTCGCGATTGCAAGCCCTGGTCGCATCGCCATTTGCCCTGGTGTTCGCGTTCTTTATCAGCATGGCGGCGCTGACGATCGTTGTAAATCGATCGGGATTGGCGATCGCCTTGATGTTCGTAGCAGCGATTCTTTCCACGTCGTCGGTTTCGCGATGGTTGCGCAGCACTGAGCTGAGATTCAAAGGCTTCGCCTTCGACGACGAGTATTCCGAGCGCCGCTGGCAGGAGATCCTTCAACTCGAGTTCCAAGTGCTCGTGCCACATCGGCCGGGACTGTTCAGTCTGGCCGAGAAGGACCGACAGGTCAGGCGCAAACACCGCCTGCCGCCCGACGCTTACCTGCTCTTCATTGAAGTGAACCTGGGCGATCCTAGCGATTTTCACCACATCCCTCAGATGAGAATCGAACATGAGGGCGAACTGGAAGTGATCCGCGTGTCGCACGCCGCTTCGGTGGCTCATGTGTTGGCCGCCATCGGTCTGGAATTCTGCCGCGTAGGGCGTCCGCCGGAGATTATTTTCGGCTGGTCGCACGAAACGCCGCTAGCCGCCAACTTGAACTTCCTGCTGTTCGGCAAAGGCAATGTGCCGTGGATGGTTAAAGCCTTGGTGCGTAAGGCGGAGTGCAACTCGGAGCGCCGGCCGCGAATTGTCGTCGGTTGACGGCTAACGCTTCCAGGAAGGCTGCGCGGCCGTGGCGACCAGGCCGCCCGCGCGGAGAGATGTTGGCACGCATCACGGTTTGTCGATATATTAAGACAGCACGCCCGAAAAGCCCGCCAACGGCCCCCGCCTGAGATCCACCCCGAGTATCGTCATGCTTTCCATTTACGGACGCACGAAACGGCTTTGCGATGGCCTGACTCGCCGTGAGATGTTGACGATTGGCGCCTTAGGCTTGGGCGGCCTGGCCTTGCCCGACCTGCTTCGCGCCGAGGCAACGCAAGGGCGGAGCAATTCGCGGAAAGCGGTCATCATGATTTACTTGTGCGGCGCCCCGCCGCACCAGGACATGTACGACCTGAAGATGGACGCGCCCGCGGAAATCCGCGGCGAGTTCCAGCCCATTGAAACAAACGTTCCCGGCATCCAGATCTGCGAGCATCTGCCACGACTGGCCCGGATTATGGACAAGCTGGCTCCCATCCGCAGCGTGTATGGTTCGCCGGATGGCAACCACGACTCGTTCATCTGCTACACGGGACGTTCCGTCAGGCAGCAACCGCCGGGCGGCTGGCCTTCGGTCGGTTCGACGCTCTCAAAATTGATGGGCTCGGTCAGCCCCGGCATGCCGCCGTTTGTTGGCCTGTCGCCGACCGCCGGCCATCCGCCCTATGGCTCGCCCGGACATCCCGGCTATTTGGGTCCTGCGCACAGCGCGTTTCGCCCCAACGGCGAAGGGCAGGCCGACTTGAGGCTCAACGGCATTTCGGCCGACCGGTTGCAGGATCGCAAGCAGTTGTTGTTGAGCGTCGATCGCCTGCGTCGCGATCTGGATGCCAGTGGAAAAATGCAAGCGCTCGACGCATTCACCGAACAGGCGCTGGGCGTGTTGACTTCGAGCCGCCTGGCAGATGCGCTCGATGTAGGCAAGGAAGACCCGCGCACTCGCGAACGGTACGGCCAAGGGGACCCTCGTAATTATGGCGACGGCGCCCCGCGAAACCTGGAACATTTCCTCATTGCACGGCGCCTCGTCGAAGCGGGCGCTCGCTGCGTGACGTTGAATTTCGGGCGGTGGGACTTCCATGCTCAGAACTTTTCTGAGTTCAAGAACACGCACGGGCCGTTGTTTGATCAAGGCATGAGCGCGCTGGTGGAAGACCTGCACGAGCGAGGACTTGATAAGGACGTCTCGGTCGTGGCCTGGGGCGAATTTGGACGCACGCCGGTGATCAACAAGGACGCCGGACGCGATCACTGGCCGCAGGTCGGCGGCGCTCTGTTGGCTGGCGGCGGAATGAAAACCGGGCAGGTGATCGGCGCCACCGACCGCCTGGGCGGCGTCCCCGTCGATCGCCCCGTCCACTTTGGCGAAGTTTTGGCCACGCTGTATCGACAGCTCGGGCTCGACCCCAATGCCACGACGCTACGCGACCTGGCGGGGCGTCCGCAGTATCTGGTCGACCATCATCTGCCGATGCCGGAACTCGTTTAGCCCCAGCCAGCCCGTGCCGACCGCGGCGCTCCATGCGTCGCCTTTTGTCCCAGAGAGACCGGAAATCTCCGGTAATTGCCGTTTGGCACGCCCTTTAGGCAACTTGACCACTGCGGCAGCCGGCCGGTATCGTAATCGAACCTGGGCCTTTCGCTGGCCTGCGGGGTTTCTTTTGAATTCTTCTCCGGACCTAGAGAGCCAATAGACATGCTTACCGTCGACGACAAGTTTCCGATGTATAAAACGAAGGCCTGTTTCGGAAACAATAACGAGGATCTCAAGGAGATCAGCAACGAATACCATGCGGGCAAGTGGGCCGTATACATTTTCTATCCGAAGGACTTCACCTTCATTTGCCCGACCGAACTGGTGGAATTCGGCAAAAAGGTCAGCGAGTTCAAGGATCGTGATACGTTGCTCATCGGCGGCAGCACCGATAACGAATACTGCCATCGCGCCTGGCGGGTCAGCCACGAAGATCTGAAGAACCTGCCGTACCCGTTGATTGCCGCGCAGAAATTGGCTCACGACCTGGGCATTATCGACCCAGTCGCCAACGTCTGCCTGCGGGCCACATTCATCGTCGATCCGAACGGCGTGATTCAATGGGCCAGCGCCAACAGTTTGAGCGTCGGCCGTAGCGTGCCCGAAACGCTGCGGACGATCGACGCGTTGCAATCCGATGAGCTTTGCCCGTGCAACTGGAAGCCTGGGGATAATTTCCTCAAGGTTTAGTTGGCAAGCGGACTGCAATGACCAAGCGGCGGCGCGCTCCTGAAGAGGCGCCGCCGCTCGCGGGACCGCCCCCGAAAAACGTCCGCCCCTTCTCGCGATGCAACAGGGGCGTAAGCCAGGAGCCTGCATGGCAGAGCCCACACTTTCGCAACTCGAAGCACTGCGTCAGACGCTGCCCGACACAGCCCGAGACGCCAAACTGAACCTCGTTGCCGTTTTGAGCGGCGACGTACTGACGCCGGAGCAAACCTGGGGCGTTGCTTTGACCTCGGCCTATTTCCTGCGCGACAGCCGGCTGCGCGACGCGGTGTTAGCCGACGCCAAGGAGAATGGCGCTTCGACGGATCTAATCGAAGACGCTCAGGCGGCGGCCTCGCTGATGGCCATGAACACGGTCTATTACCGCTTCCGTCACATGGTCGGCAAACCGAGTTATGAATCGAAGAAGGCCCTGCTGCGGATGCAGTGGATGGCGAAGCCAAAAACAACCAAGGTCAACTTTGAGCTCTACTCCTTGGCATGCGCCGCCTTGGCTGGCTGCCAGGCATGCATCCAGGCGCACGAGGCGGCCGTGCTCAACGGCGGGCTGTCTGAAGATCACGTGCACGATACGGTCCGCATCGCGGCGGTCGTGCAAGGCTTTTTGACTTCGCTGAGCCTGGCTTAGCCGCTCGCCTCGGACTGAAACAGCCGGTTTCGCGCACTACAAGTGAATGATGCCGCGCTGCAGGCCAATCGTCACCGCGTGGGTGCGGTCCGTGGCTTTGAGCTTGGAGAGAATGTTCTGCACATGCATCTTCACGGTGCCGTTGGCCGTGCCGAGCTCGTCGGCGATCTCCTTGTTCCCCAATCCTCGAGCGACGAGTGTAAGCACTTCCACCTCGCGCGGCGTGAGCGCCGCTTGAGGGAAATATTCGGCCAGGCGCTCGGCGACTTCGGGCGGCATCAGGCGTTTGCCCGAGTGAACCAGTCGCACGGCGTGCACGATGTCGGTATGCACGGTCTCCTTGAGCAGGTAGCCGCGTACGCCGGCTTCGAGGGCGCGGTAGATGTCCTGATCGCCGTCAAAGCTGGTCAGGGCGATCAGTTTGGCTTCCGGAAACTCGGAGCGAATCAGGGTTGTGGCGGCAATGCCGTCCAACTCGGGCATGCGCAGGTCCATTAGCGTGACGTCGGGCTTGAGCCGGCGAAACTTCTCGACCGCCTCTCGGCCGTTGCCCGCTTCGCCAACCAGTTCAATGTCCGGCTCATTCGCCAGGATGGCGGCGATTCCTTTTCGCACGAGCGGATGATCATCGGCGCACAGCACCCGGATATTCTGGTTCGTCGGCGGTAATGTCACTCAATTCTCTCCGCAGCGCGCCGCGGCGCGGCGCCTTGAGCGTCGCGATCTTGCAAGGCGCTTAGTTCGCCGTCAGGAAATTGCGGTGCGTTTCCGTTACCGACCAGGTTAAGCGGCAACTCGACGCGGACCGTCGTGCCGCTTCCCGCTTCGCTGGCCACGAGGAAATCGGCGCCAAGTTGATTGGCGCGCTCTCGCATGCCGATCAACCCGTAGTGCCCGGACTGGGCCGGATCGACCTCGGTCCGCCCGAACCCTGTTCCATCATCGCTGATGGAGATTCTCAAGCGCTGCTGCGCCAATTCCATGAGGACTTCGATGGCGTGCGCGGCGGAATGCTTGACCGCGTTGGCAATTGCCTCCTGAGCAATCCGCAACAAGTTATATTCGACATCCGGCGGCAGGCGAGGAATGTCGGTCGCTAGCCGCAGCTTTAACTTGACGTCGTGCGTTTCGGTCAATTGTCTTGCGGCCTGAGCCACAGCCGCCGCCAGGCCCGTCTCTTCGCCCCGAGCGCTGCGCAAGCCCGCGATTGAACGACGCGCCTCGCGCAAACACGTTCCGGCGTCGCGAATAATGTCTTCCAAGGCGCTGCGTTCGCGGGAGGGGGAAAGCCTGGCCGCGAGAGCCTGCATTTCCATCGTGATGCCCGAGAAGCCCTGCATCAAGGTATCGTGCAGTTCGCGCGCGATGCGGCTGCGTTCCGCCACGACCGCATTCATTTGCGACTTGATGCGGCGCACCCGCAGCCGATAGGCGCTCCAACCCGCCGCGACCGCCAGCACGACCACCAGCGGCCAAAACCAGCGAGTCTGATAATAATGCGGTGCGATATAAACGCCGATGCTTTGAGGCGCTTCGCGCCAGGCGCCATCGACATTGCGGGCCATGACGCGAAAGCGGTAGGCGCCTGGCGGCAGGTTCGTATAGAAAGCCTCTCGTCGACCGCCCGCTTCGACCCAATCGCGGTCGAACCCTTCGAGCTGATAGCGGAACGCAATCCGCGTCGGAGATACAAAGCTCAAGGCCGTGTAGCGGAAGTCGAGATTGGTCGTTCCTGGCGGCAGCTGATCCAGCGCTGCGAGCGGTTCTTGCTTGCCGTTGACCTTGACTTCTTCCACCGTCAGCGCCGCCACAGGCAGGTTGCGCTGCAGGTGGTCAGGATCGATCACGATCAGACCGCGGATGGTCGAGAACCAGATCCGGCCGTCTTGCATTTTCCACACGGCAGGTTGGATGTCATCCTGGCATTCGATCGTCCGCAGCGCATCGGTAGGACTGAACGGAGTGCTAGTTACGTTTGGCAAGGCGCCCGAGGCGAAACTCAATAGCTCATCGCGCGCGATCGAAAAAATGCCTTTGCTGCAGGCCATCCACAGGCGATCGTCATGGTCGGCGACGATGCCAAAAATGTCGTCGTCATAGAGCCCGTCGCGAAGGGAATAGCGAAAGACGCCGTCTTTGCCGAGGCGGCGGCCCGCTAGATCGACGAGCGTTAATCCGCCCCCTCGCGAACCGAGCCATAGCAGTCCCTCAGAATCGCAGTAGACGGCGACCACGTCATGCGAAGTCGAATCAAGCATTGGGAGAGGGCTGAACTTGCCGTCTGTGCAACGAAACACGGCGCCCCCTTCCGCCGCAACGATCAAACTGCCTCGGCAGTCAGCCATAGCCAGGATGGGCGCGTGCAATTCCGGTGGGGCGCCTTGAGGGAGCGCAAATCGGTCGCCGTCGAGTGCGGCGACTCCCGCGTCGGTTCCTGCCCACAGCGTTCCTTGCGGATCGTGGCAGAGGCAGCGAATTACATTACCAGGCAAGCCCTGCTCTCGAGCGTAGGTTGCGTCGATGCGATCGCCGTGCATGCGGCATAGGCCGCGATTTGTACCAATCCAAAGCGCATTCTCTTCGCCGCCGCAAAGCGCAAGGATCGAGTTGCTCACAAGCCCTTGCTGGGTCGTCACCACTGAGGAGAACCTGCGACCGTCGAAACGTGCCAGCCCAGCTCCCAGGGTTCCCACCCAAATCGTCCCGCCTGGGTCCTGAAACACAGGCCCGGCGTCGTTGATCGGCAAGCCCTCGCTGGCAGTAAAGGGGATCGTGCGTCGGTCGAGGAACTGGTTCAGGCCGTGCTTTGTGCCCGCCCACAAGCTGCCTTCGCGATCTTCGCACAAAGCATAGACCGTGCTTTGCGAAAGGCCGTCGCGAGTGCGGAAACTTTCGATATCGCGGCCTCGAATCCGGCTGAAACCATCCTTCGTGCCTGCCCACACAACGTCATGGCCGCCCGCCGCCAAACAGCAAACCCAGTCGTCGGCCAAACCATCGGCGCGCGTGAAGCACTGCTCGCGGCCCTCATCGAGGCGGACCAATCCGTGAGTCGTACCCGCCCACAGAACGCCGTCCGCACTGGACAGCAGCGCTCGAACCGAGCCGGAACTTGGCAGAGACTCCAGGGAATGTGACGCAAGTTTACCTTTGCGAAAAGCGCCGAGTTGATTGCCGTTTCCGCCGAACCAGATCGTGCCGTCGGGCGTTTGTGTAATCGCGCGAACGCCCTTGCCGGCATTTCGCTCCGCCGAAACAACGATTTCAAATTTGCCCGATTTAATCCGGCCCACCCCAGCCGCACTACCAACCCACAAGTTGCCGTCGCGATCGCTGTGCAGACAGCGGATGGCGTCCCACGGCATCCCATCCGCCGGCCCAAATCGGACGACTTCTCCCCGGCGGAGTTGAATCAAGCCCGCGCCGTCGGTTGCGATCCAGAGATTGTGGTCGGCGTCTTCGCACAGATCTTCGATCCAGGCGTTTTCCAGCAGTCCGTGCTGGTTATCTTTCATCATGGTGAACCGCAGACCATCAAAACGGATCAATCCGGTCTGCGATCCAAGCCATAAATAACCGTCGGCGGATTGTCGGATGGAGAAGATCGTCGCTTGCGGCAGCCCCTGTTGAACCTGCCATTTGCGCAACAACGCTTGCGAGAGCGTGCGACTTGGATCAATTGCGTCGGCGCGACCGACGAATACGGTTGCGATCGCTAATGCGACAAGCGCGGGTGATGTCCTCGCCATCCGCCGGAAGGCGCGGTGAATACGGGGCGCAGATTGGAGATGGGAAGCATCTTTCACGCTGTTTACCTGTTCCCTGTCGCTTGGCCAGCCGGCTGATAGCTTAGCTCATATAACTATCATACCTGCGGCACGGCGACCGCAACGCGCCAGCGCAGGCAAACCATCGCGCCGAGCAGCGGCTTCGAGAAGCAATCGTCAGCGATTCACTGTCGAGCTTCCGCGTTGTTTGAAGCCGACGAACCGGGCGACCGAACCTGCGATCTGAGCCCCAGGTCGTTCTATGCCAAATGGCATATTCTTGTCCCTGCCGGCATACAGTCGCCGTGCAGGCTGCAATACTGGATAATTCTTGGGGCGGCCGTCCAGAGTGGGGAGCGGGCTTGGCATCTGGACAAGGACTCGTGGGATGGCGGCCGACGAAATGCTCGGCGCAAGCGAAGGCGGGAACTATGATTTCCAAGATGGCTGACTCCCCTGTGACGTCGTCGCCAGACTCCCCCGCCGATCTACACTCCCCCGTGCGTGCCGCCTTGACAGAAGTAGCCCCGCCGATCCGTAGGCTTCCCACCGAACGATTGACCGAAAGGCCAGAGCAATTCGGCTCCCGATCCCCGAAGCAGGCTCGTCGCGGATGGTTGGCATGGCTGCTGATTTTGTCTTTGGCGGGAGCGGCCGCCTACTATCGACAGCTCTGGCTCCCTTGGACTCTTACCTGGATTTCTGCGGGCAAGACCGAAACCGCCACCAAGCCGGCCGGTGCACGCGTTGTCCCAATCCTTGCGGCCGAAGTTCGCCAAGGCAACCTCGATCTCTATCTGAACGGACTTGGCACCGTGACCGCCTTCAATACGGTGACGGTCCGCAGCCGCGTCGAAGGCGAACTGGTGCGGGTGGCGTTCACCGAAGGGCAAATGGTTAAAAAGGGGGATCTGCTGGCCGAAATCGATCCCCGTCCGTTCCAGGTTCAGCTCTCCCAGGCCGAAGGGCAACTGGCAAAAGATGAAGCGGCGCTGAGCGCGGCCCAACTCAGCCTGGATCGATACAACGCGCTGGCGCCGACCAGAGCCGTAACGCCCCAGCAGGTCGACGAGCAGGTGGCCCTGGTCAAGCAAAGCGAGGGAGCGATCAAGTCCGATCGTTCCGCAATCGACAACGCCAAGCTGCAGCTCACCTATTCGCACATTATTTCGCCCATCTCCGGCCGTATCGGCTTGCGACTGGTCGATCCGGGCAATATCGTGCGAGCGAACGACCCGAGCGGTCTGGCCGTCGTTACGCAGTTGCAGCCCATTGCGTTAATCTTCACCATTCCTCAAGACGAGATTGCGCGCGTGCAACGGAAATTGCGTGAAGACAAGGAGCTGACCGTCGAGGCCTATAACCGCGATTTCAGCCTCAAGCTGGCTACGGGAAAATTGCTGGCGATCGACAATCAGGTCGATTCGACGACCGGCACAGTGCGGCTCAAGGCGATCTTTGAAAATGAAGACAACATGCTTTTTCCCAATCAATTCGTCAACGCCCGCTTGCTGGTCGACCTCAAACGCGACGCGGTGATCATTCCTGCGGCGGCGGTCCAGCGCGGCCCGGAATCGATGTTCGTTTACGTGGTCAAACCGGATGAGACGGTCGAACTCCGAAAGGTGGTTGCAGGGGCCGCGGAAGGGGATGAAATTTCAATCGACGAAGGACTGTCCCCCGGCGAAATGGTAGTGACCGACGGCATCGACAAGTTGCAACCCGGCGCCAAGGTGGTGATGCGCGACCAGGCGGCTGCCAGGTCAGGCGGCAAGACGAGCGAAGGAAACGGCGCCAAGGACGCCCAATGAGCCCGTCGCGGCCCTTCATCCTGCGTCCTGTCGCGACCGTGCTATTGATGGTCGCGATTCTGCTCGTGGGCATCGTCGCCTACAAGCAATTGCCCGTTTCCGCCCTGCCGCAGGTCGATTATCCGACGATTCAGGTCGTCACCTTCTATCCAGGCGCCAGCCCCGAGGTGATGGCGTCGTCCGTCACCGCGCCGTTGGAACGGCAATTCGGCCAGGCGCCAGGGCTGACGCAGATGACATCGAGCAGTTCCGAGGGCTGTTCGGTGATCACCCTGCGATTTGCACTGGAACTCGATATTGATATCGCGGAGCAAACGGTGCAGGCCGCCATCAATGCGGCCACGACGTTTCTGCCCCGCGATCTGCCGAACCCGCCGATCTACACCAAGACCAATCCCGCCGACGCGCCGATTCTGACGCTGGCTTTGTATTCACAAACGCTCCCCTTGGCCAAGGTCGAGGACCTGGCCGACACGCGGCTGGCGCAAAAGATTTCGCAGCTTTCCGGCGTGGGCATGGTCAGCATCAGCGGCGGGCAGAAACCGGCCATCCGCATTCAAGCCAATCCGACCGCGCTGTCGGCGCTCGGCATGAACCTAGAAGACTTGCGAATGGCGTTGACCCAGGCCAGCGTCAATCAGGCCAAAGGGAGTTTCGACGGCAGTCGCCGCGCTTACACGATCGGCGCGAACGATCAGGTGCTGACCAGCGAGCAGTATCGCAAGCTGATCATTGCTTATCGCCACGGCGCCCCAGTGCAATTGTCGGATGTGGCGGATGTGATCGATAGCGCCGAGAACGTCCGCCAGGCCGCCTGGATGAACGACACGCCGGCCGTGATTCTCAACATCCAACGCCAGCCGGGCGCCAATATCATAGAAGTGGTCGACAGCATCAAGGAATTACTGCCGCAACTGAAAGCCTCGTTGCCGGCCTCGGTTTCGATCTCCATTCTGACCGATCGCACGGTCACCATCCGGGCTAGCGTGGAAGACGTGCAGTTCGAACTGATGCTCACGATCGGCCTGGTCGTGCTCGTGATCTTCCTGTTCTTGCGGAATGTCGCGGCGACATTCATTCCCAGTGTGGCCGTTCCCCTGTCACTGATCGGCACGTTCGCGGTGATGTATCTGCTCGATTACAGCCTCAACAATCTGACCCTGATGGCCTTGACCATCTCCACCGGCTTCGTCGTCGACGACGCGATTGTGATGATCGAGAACATCGTGCGGTACATCGAAGAAGGCGAGCCGCCGCTGCAAGCGGCGCTCAAAGGCTCGGAGCAGATCGGCTTTACCATCGTTTCCTTGAGCGTCTCGCTGATCGCCGTGCTGATTCCGCTGCTGTTTATGGGCGATATCGTCGGGCGGCTGTTCCGCGAGTTCGCCGTAACGCTCAGCTTGACGATTCTAGTCTCGGCGATCGTCTCGCTCACGCTCACGCCGATGATGTGCGCCAAGCTGCTGCGGCATAAGCCCGCCTCGCAGCACGGTTGGCTGTACCGCATGTCAGAAGCGATCTTCGAGGGCATCATCCGGCTGTACGGCGCCACGCTGAGAATCGTGCTGCGGTTCCAGACACTGACCATGCTGGTGGCCGTGGCCACG
Source organism: Pirellulales bacterium (assembly GCA_025924495.1). Next base: position 20,564 of record JAICIG010000047.1, read on the forward strand.
CTGATCGCAACGGTTTACCTGTACGTCGTCGTGCCGAAAGGCTTCTTTCCCGTGCAGGATACCGGCGTGATCCTCGGCATTTCCGAAGCGCCGCAGAGCGTGTCGTTCGAGGCAATGATGCAGCGGCAGCAAGCGCTGAACCGCGCGATCCTCGAGGATCCTGCAGTCGAAAGCCTGTCGAGCTTCATCGGCATTGACGGCACGAACACCACAGTCAACAGCGGCCGCATCCAGATCAACCTCAAGCCGCTGGAGGAGCGGCATATCTCGGCCAGCGACATCATTCGGCGTTTGCAGCCGCGGCTTGCGGATATCCCTGGCATCACGCTGTTCATGCAGCCGGTGCAAGACCTGACGGTCGAGACGCGCGTCAGCCGCACGCAGTATCAATACAGCCTGGAAGACCCCGATGCCGACGAGCTGAACGAGTGGGCGCCGAAGCTCGTCAACAAACTGCAGGCGCTGCCGCAATTGCGCGACGTGGCCAGCGACCAGCAGAGCGAAGGCCTGCAAGCCCGCGTGGTGATCGACCGCGACACCGCCTCGCGGCTCGGCATCACGCCGCAGATGGTCGACGACGCATTGTACGACGCCTTCGGACAGCGGCAGATTTCGATCATGTTCACGCAGCTCAACCAGTACCGCGTGGTGCTCGAGGTCAAGCCGGAGTTCAAGGACGACCGGCAGGATCTGAAGGAGATCTACATTCGCTCATCGATGGGGGGCGAAGCGCCGCTGAGCGCTTTCACCCGCGTGGAAGAGAAGCAGGCGCCATTGGCCATCAACCATCAGGGGCAATTCCCTGTCGTAACGATCTCGTTCAATCTGGCGGCGGGCGTTTCCTTAGGTGAAGCGGTGCAGGCGTTCGACGCCGCGGCCAAAGAGATCGGCCTTCCGCCCAGCATTCAAGCCGGGTTCCAGGGGACGGCGCAAGCGTTTCAAGGGTCGCTCAAGAACGAGCCGCTCTTGATTCTCGCCGCGCTAATTACGGTATACATCGTGCTGGGCGTGCTGTACGAAAGCTACATCCATCCGATCACCATTCTTTCCACCTTGCCGTCAGCAGGCGTCGGCGCGCTTTGGGCGCTTTTGCTGTGCAAAACCGACTTGAGCGTCATCGGATTGATCGGCATCATTCTGCTGATCGGCATCGTCAAGAAGAACGCGATCATGATGATCGACTTCGCCCTGGAGGCGGAGCGCAATTCGGACATGAGCCCGGCGGAAGCCATTTACGAGGCCTGCCTGCTCCGCTTCCGGCCGATCATGATGACCACCATGGCGGCCTTGTTAGGCGGCGTGCCCTTGGCGCTCGGCTCGGGCGTCGGCTCCGAGCTGCGCCGGCCGCTGGGCATCACCATCATCGGCGGCTTAATCTTCAGCCAGATCCTTACGCTCTATACCACGCCGGTTATTTACCTCTGGTTTGATCGCCTGGCGAAGAGATTCGGGGCCGGCGCCAGACGGCAACTTGCCGTCAGCGGCGAGGAGGCGGGATGACGCTCTCCGAGCCGTTCATTCATCGTCCTGTCGGCACGACCCTATTGACCGTGGCAATCACACTCGCCGGAGCGCTTGGCTACGTGCTGCTGCCCGTCTCGCCGCTGCCGCAGGTCGATTTTCCCACGATTCAGGTTTCCGCCTCGCTCCCCGGCGCCAGCCCTGAAACGATGGCCTCGGCAGTGGCCACGCCGCTGGAACGGCAGTTCGGGCGGATTGCGGGCGTGACGGAGATGACGTCCACCAGTTATCTGGGCATGACTACGATCGTGCTGCAGTTCGACCTGGACCGCAATATCAACGCCGCCGCCCGCGACGTGCAGGCCGCCATCAATGCGGCGCGGGGAAGATTGCCGCCTAACCTGCCTAGCAATCCGACCTATCGCAAGATCAATCCGGCCGATGCGCCGATCATGATTTTGGCGCTGACCAGCGACACCTATACGAAGCCGCGGATGTACGACTATGCGTCGACCATTCTGCAACAGAAGCTGTCGCAAGTGGCGGGCGTCGGGTATGTGATCGTCGGCGGGGGGTCGGCGCCAGCCGTGCGCGTCGATCTTAATCCCACCGTCTTGAACCACTTTAGCGTCGGCCTGGAAGATGTGCGCACCGTACTGGCAAATGCTAATGCGAATCGGCCGAAAGGACAGATTGCCGACGGCAGCCGCGCTTGGTCCATCAGCACGACCGACCAGTTGCTCGCGGCCAAGGAATACGAGCCGCTGATTGTGGCCTATCGTCGCGGGGCTCCAGTGCGCCTGGCCGACGTCGCCAGCGTGACTGACTCGGTCGAAGACCTGCGCGCGGCCGGCTTCTCCGATGGCAAGCCCTCGATCACGATGATCATCTATCGTCAGCCCGGGGCAAACATCATTGAAACGGTCGATCGCATTCGCGGCTTGCTGCCTCGGCTGCAAGCGCAGATTCCCGCCGGCATCGACCTGGCGGTGGCGATGGACCGCACGACGGTGATTCGCGCCTCGGTGCACGACGTGCAGTTTACGCTGCTCGTCTCCATCGGACTTGTCATCCTGGTCGTGTTTTTGTTCTTGCGGAACGTCCGCGCGACGTTCATTCCGAGCGTGGCGGTGCCCGTTTCGCTCATCGGCACCTTTGGCGTGATGTATTTGGCCGGCTACAGCCTCGACAACTTATCGCTCATGGCTTTGGCCATCGCCACGGGGTTCGTTGTCGATGATGCGATCGTTGTGATCGAGAATATCGCGCGGCACCTGGAAGACGGCATTTCGCCGCTGGCCGCCTCGCTGCAAGGCGCCAAGGAAATCGGCTTCACGGTGGTCTCGATCAGCGTCTCTTTGGTAGCTGTGTTCATTCCGATCCTGCTCATGGGCGGAATCGTGGGCCGATTATTCCGCGAGTTTGCCGTTACGCTGTCGGTCGCCATCGGCGTCTCGCTGCTCGTGTCGCTGACGACCACGCCCATGATGTGCGCAGTGATGCTCAAGGAAAAGCACGCGGAGCGGCATGGCTGGCTGTTCCGGTTCAGCGAACGCATCTTCGATTGGATTCTGGGCGGGTACGAAGCCACGCTGCGTTTGGTCATCCGGCATCAATTCCTGACGATGCTTGTCACCCTGGCGACCATCGGCTTTACGGTTTATCTGTATGTCGTCGTGCCGAAGGGCTTCTTTCCGCAGCAGGACACGGGTCGCCTGGTCGGCAACGTCCTGGCCGATCAGGGAACCTCGTTTCAGGCCATGGAAGACTACGTGAAACGGTTTGCCTCAATCGTGTCGGAAGATCCTGCCGTCACCGGCGTGATCGCCTTCACAGGCGGTCAGAATGGCGCCTCGAACTCGGCGCGGATGTTCATCAACCTGTCGCCAATCGAAGAGCGGCAGTTAACCGCCGACGAAGTCATCGGCCGCATCCGCAAGAAACTCTCAGGTGTTCCCGGCGCCAACCTGTTCTTGCAGCCTGTGCAAGACCTGCGCGTCGGCGGACGCGTCAGCAGCGCACAGTACCAATACACGCTGAAGGGGGACAATCTCCAGGACCTCAATACCTGGGCGCCCAAGATGCTCGCCGAGTTGCGCAAGCTGCCGGCCATTGTGGACGTGAACAGCGATCAGCAGAACAAGGGGCTGCAAGCCCGACTGGAGATCGACCGGGAGGCGGCGGCGCGACTCGGCATCACCTTGCAGACCATCGACGACACTCTCTACGACGCCTTTGGCCAGCGCCAGGTGTCGACCATGTACAAGCCGCTCAATCAATATCGCGTGGTGATGGGGGTTGAGCCTGAGTTCTGGCAAAACCCCGACGCCTTGCGTCATGTCTACGTCCGCGCCCCGGCTGGTGCGGAAGTGCCGCTGAGCGCCCTTTACCGTTACGCGTCGACCAACACGCCTTTATCGGTCAATCACTCGGGACAGTTCCCTTCGGTGACGCTCTCTTTCAATCTGACGCCGGGCAGCTCTTTGGGCGAAGCCGTCGAACAGATCGAGGAGGTGACAACGCGAGTTGGCCTGCCCGAGACGATCCAAGGCAGCTTTCAAGGCACGGCTCAGGCGTTCCAGGCGTCGCTCAGCAACCAGCCGCTGCTGATTCTCGCCGCGCTGGTGACGGTGTACATCGTGCTCGGCGTGCTCTACGAGAGTTACATCCACCCGCTCACCATACTTTCCACGCTGCCTTCGGCGGGCGTCGGGGCGCTGTTGGCGCTGATGCTGTGCCGCGTCGAACTCAACGTGATGGCCTTGATCGGCATCATTCTGCTGATCGGCATCGTCAAGAAAAACGCGATCATGATGATCGACTTCGCGCTCGAAGCGGAGCGCACGCAAGGCAAATCGCCCGAGGCGGCCATCTTCGAAGCTTGCCTGCTCCGCTTCCGTCCGATCACTATGACCACCATGGCCGCCTTGTTAGGCGGGCTGCCGCTGGCGCTCGGGACCGGCGCTGGCTCCGAGTTGCGCCGCCCGATGGGCATCGCCATCGTCGGCGGGCTGATCTTCAGCCAGATGCTCACGCTCTACACCACCCCGGTCGTCTATATCTACCTCGATCGCTTCCGACTTTGGAGCCAACGGACGATTCTAGGGCGCCGTTCGTAGCTCGACTCCTGGCGAGCCGAGACGTCAGCCCCCTGTTGTGCTGAACGCTCGCTGCGTCCCACACGCGGAAAATTCGTACCGCACTCTCTATCCGCTCCTGATATTATCCGCTCGGAGAACCGAAGCTGACGTCTCCGGCTCGCCCTTCGACACATCGCAACGTCCTACCGCAACAGAGAGCTCGGCTATCCGAGAAAGCTAGTGCACGTAAAGCGCTCGGCCGACGGCGCCCGTTCCGGGCTCTGGCGGATTCTCAAGATAAGCCGGAGAGTCGATGATCGCCGTCTCGACTTGCGTTTCCGTCTGGCCATTGTCGAGATCGGTCACGTAAGGCGTTGTGTCGGGCAACGGAGAGGCGCCCTGGAAGTACTCGCCGAACAGGAAATCGACCAG
>JAICIG010000048.1 GCA_025924495.1 Pirellulales bacterium
GCAACTGATCGTGATGATCCAGTCGCGCACGACCCGCGCCGTAACGTGGCAATAGTTTGTCCCGCTGACATCCTTGGTTCCGGGCAAGTGATCGACCACGTGGACGAACGGTTCGTTGGCATAGAAGTCTCGCAACGCGGCCAGGGCCTGTTTTTCATTGACCGAGCCGCGCGGCCGCGAATAGGCGGTGCTCAAAATGCCGCGGTCCATTGGCACGAGATGCGGCGTGAAGATCACTTCGGCGGTTTGCCCGGCGGCGGTTGACAGCACCTGCTCGATCTCGGGCGTATGGCGGTGTTTGCCGACGTTATAGGCCGACAGGTTTTCGTTACACTCGGGGAACAACGTGGTCAACTTGGGCGTACGTCCGGCGCCGGAAACGCCGCTTTTCGAATCGACAATGATCCCGGTCGATTCAATCAATCCGGCCTTTAACAGCGGCGCCAGCGCCAGGATGGCGGAACTGGGGTAGCAGCCGGGATTGGCAATCAGCGTCGCGCTTTTGATCTGATCGCGAAACAGCTCCGGCAGGCCATAGACGGCCGATTCTAGCCGCGCAGGATCGGCATGCTTCTCTCCATACCACTGCTCGTAAACGGCAGGATTCTTCAGGCGGTAATCGGCGCTGAAGTCGACTACGCGGCACTTGCCGCCGAGCATTTGGGGCACGATGCCGGCGGTGACGCCATGCGGCAGGCAGCTAAAGACGCAATCGGCCCGCGCAGCGATCTCGGCGGGGCCCAGGTCTTCCAGTCGCAGATCAAGCCGTCCTGTCAAACTGGGATGGACGCTGGCAATCGGCGGGTTGCCTTCCTGCCGGCTTGTCGCCGCCACGATCTCGGCCTGGGGGTGCCGCAGCAGAATCTTGATCAGCTCGAGGGCCGAATAGCCCGTCGCGCCGAGGATGGCAACTCGCGTCATAAGTCGTGGGGGAATTGCTTCGAATTGGCCTTTGCGGATCAGCCGTGTGGCTAGGGTTGGGCAGTATAACCCCGCCGAAACGACACCGCCAAGGGGGCCCGGGTTCGCTCGCCACTTGCGCTTGGTCGCGGGGCGCGCTGCGAGGGGACGTTTGGAGGAATCAATCCGAGCATCGGTACGCATCGGTACAGTACCGATGTACCAATGCCTTGCGCGCACATCGGTACAACACACTGTGTAATAGTGTGTACCGATGTGCGCGCGCGTGTGCTTCAAGCCTGCGCGCGCTCGTTCGAGTCTGTACCGATGCTCGGAGGGCAATGGAGCGCGACAAGGTCAGGAATTGTGGGCTAGTCTGCCTGAGCATTCGCGCGCCGGTTCTGGACTCCGCTCGCGTGCGCGCGATCCGCGAGCGCCGGAGGCGCGCCGAGATCAATCGCCGTCTTGGGCCGCTTGCGCTAGTTCCTGGGCGAGCGCGGCAGCCGTTGGATACCGATCGGCCGGCAGTTTGGCCAGACAGCGGAGGCAAATCCGGTCGAGTTCCGCCGAAATGCCCGGATTGAGAGCCGAAGGCGGCTCGGCGGAATCCTCCAGGATTTGCCTGCGCAGCTCGACGAGGTCGGCGCCGCGAAACGGGCGACGGCCGGTCAAGGCCTCGTAGAGCACGACGCCAAGGCCGTAAACGTCTGTCCGGGCGTCGATTCTGGTTGGCGTCCGTAATTGTTCGGGCGCCATGTAGGCCAACGTACCGGCCGTCGTGAGGGTTTCGCTTGACAGCTCCTCCTGAGTGACGGCGATGCCGAAATCGGCCAGCACCACTTCGCCATCGGCGCCAACGAGGATATTGGCCGGCTTGATGTCTCGATGAACAAAGCCTTGGCGGTGGGCGAAATCCAGTCGCAGCGCGGCCTCGGCGACAATCTTTGCCGCCTGCCGCCAGTCGAGCGGGCCGGCGTGCAGCAGTTCCGCCAGATCGCCTCCTTCGACCAGATCGAAAACAATGAAGCAAAAATCCGACTGCTGGCCTGCATCTCTGACGGTGACGATGCCGTGGTGTTGCAGCCGCGCCACGCGACGGGCCTCGCTCAAGCAATCACGCGTCGTGACCTTGACGGCCACGTGCTGGCCCGACTGCAAGTCTGTGGCGCGCCAGACCTGCGAGAAGCCCCCTTGAGCGATCAGGCCCTCGCGCCGATAACGCGCCGCAAAGACGTCAGGCAGCGCTAGCTTGCCGTAACGGTCGTCATAAAGTGTCGTTTCGCCGGGCGTCTCATCGAGCCAACCGCGGCGATTGAGCTTCTGCTCGAGCAGTTGCCTGGCCCGCTGCCAGCGGTTTTTGACCGTGCGCTCGGCGACGCCCAAGAGCTCGGCGGCGTCGCCTTGCTTCAGGCCTTGGTACCAAAGCAGGTTGACGATTTGCCGCTCCTTTTCCGGCAGTCGATCGACTTCTTCATGAAACGCCTGCCAATCCGCCAACGTGCCGGTTCTGCCGGCCAGATCGGCCGCCGCGCTGGCCAGATTGGCCTGGTCGACCTCGGCGGTGAGATGTCGCCCTGCCGCTCCGAGCGGGCCAAAGTGGCGCCTCGCAAGATCGATCAGCTCGCGGCGGATTTGCAAAGCTGCCAAACCGTAGAACTCGCGCGACGTCGCCGGACGGACGGATTCGAGTGCCTGGTGCAAGCGCAGCAGTGCGTTCTGCAACACGTCGTCGGTTTGCTCCCAGCGTTGCAAACGCGGATAGCCGCGCAGCATGGCCCGAGCCAACCGTTCCAGCCGCCCGGCGGCATGCGTCAACAATGCATTGCGTGCGCGCGCCGACTCGGCGCCGTCCACGGCTTCGATTCTGCTCAGCCAATGCTGAGTATCGGGCTGGCCCGCTTCATTCACCGTTGAGGCGCCTAAAGGCGGCTCCGTAGGTTTGCCGTATTCGCCGTCGTCAAGTTGCAGCCGGTTGGTAAGTTCTCGCTCGCTCGAGCGCCGCGAGCAACACGGCCTGCTCTTTGTAGCCGACCATGGTCTCCGCCGCCTCGCCCTGGCGAAAAATCAGCAAGGTCGGCAAGGCGTAGACCTGGTATCTGGCCGCCAACTGCGGCTGCTCGGCCACATCGACTTTAAAGATCCTAAAGCGGCCCTCGCTCTCCGCTGCAAGTTGCTCCAAGACGGGCAGCATTCGCCGGCACGGCCCGCACGTGGCCGACCAGAAATCGACCAGCACGGGGACCTCGGCCTCGAGCGCCAATTGCTGAAAGTTTTCTGCCGTAAGTTCTTGCAGACTCATTATTTTCTCCTCGTCTGTAAAGCTGCGTGTAGCTGACCGCCCTGAATAACAAGCGGACGCCGAGACTGCGAGGGGAAAGCGCGCGAAGAAAAAAGTAGCCGCCGCGTTGTGCGCCGGCAATGAAGAAAGGCAACTCGCCGCGGCGCAACCGGCATAGGCCGCCCATCCTGCGCACCTCGAGGCTGCCGGTCGTGTTAGCCGGAAGTGGATCGATCGGTTCCGGCGGCCGTGCGCGGCTTGCCTTGATGGGCGAGTTCTTCCTCAATCCAACTTTCCAACTCGTCCCAATCGACCGGCGGCAGGTGCGATAGATCGGGCCGCAGGCAAGTGGCGCCGCGTACGTAGACGTGGTGAATGTCGTGTTGCGGCTTGTCGGTGTTCCAGTGCAGCAGAATGCGAATGCAGCGCGGCAATGAGCCCGGCACGCTGATCTCATGCGTGCAAAGCAAGGGGACGTCGAGCCAGCCAAGTTGTCGGGCGGCGAGCGCTGGGAATTCGGCGTTCAGATCGAACGTCGTGGTGAAGATGGCGCTCGCGACATCTTCATGATCGATGCCGTTTTGGCGGATCATTAACGCCAACAGCTGCCGGGTCGCTTTCAGCATCTCCTCGCGCGTGTTGTTCTCGACCGTTGTGGCGCCGCGCACTCCTCGGCAACGAATGGTTTTCTCCTGGGTCATGGCCGCCGCGCCTGGCAAATTGCTATTCGGTTTCGTTCCAATAAATGCGCACGTTCTTCGATTGCCGCCCAACGGCAATAATGTCTTGCCGGCCGTCGCCGTCGAGATCGGTGGCCGTGAGATCTTCGATGTTCACCCCGCCGGCATCGACGATTTGCCTCCGCCATTCGCTGCCGGCGGCGTCTTGAGGATCGTAGATCCGCAGACCGCAGCGATGCTGCATGTCTTGGTCGTCGCGGACGCCGATCACGAGTTCCTGGTCTTCGTCGCCATCCAAATTCACGCACCAGACGGCGTGGCCCCACTTGAGCTCATCGTCGAGCACGCGCCGCCGCCAGAGAGTCTCGGTAGAGTCCTTCGGCCGCGTATAGACGACCACCTGATTGCCATGCCAGGGCTCGATGGTGGCAATATAGTCGTTCCCGCCGGCCAGCAATCCGTGCTTGATTTCGCTGGCGCCGCGGGCGTCGGGCCGTTCTTGATTTCCTTCGCCGATCCGCGTGCGCGTCCATTTGCCGTCGCTGCCGCGTTTGAGCAGGCTGACGCCTTCGAAACTGACGATCAGGATGTCGGTCTGGCCATCTTTGTCGAGATCGGTCGGCCAGAAATTGTGCGCCACGTGCAGTTCTTCATTCAGCACGTCGGGCTTCCAGGCATCGCGCACCGGATCCTGGGGGACGGCGTAGGCCAACAGCCGCATGGGCGTTTCCATCCACAGCGGCTTGGTAGAATTTCGGCCCATCATCGGCGCGACCAGCAGTTCCTTGCGGCCGTCGCCGTCGAGATCGGCCCAGCGCATGCGATGCACGGTGGGTTCTTCCCCGATCGGATGAACCTGCCACAGCGCAGACGGCGATTCGCCATGAGACAGCCATTGGATCGTGCCGCCGGTGCGGGTATCGATCGGTCGCCAGTCGGCGCCCAGGGCGAAGTCGACCTCGCCATCGCCGTCGATGTCGTAGGGGGCGATACAGACGTTGTCTTTCTTCGTTTGGTCCTTGATCAACGTGTGAAGGCGCCACTCCGGATTCTCGAACCAGATCACGCGATCGGTGTCGACGACCACGATGTCCGGCTTCTGATCGTCGTTCATATCGACGACGGTCACGGCGTAGCCGATGCCAAGTTGATCGGAGATTTGCTGCGCGCGAAAGCGAAATTCGCCCCCCGCGGCAGCCGCCGTGGAGATCAGCAAGCCGACAATGAACATGCTATATCGAAACGATGAAGCCATCAGCGGCGCCTTAGACGAAGACTCGAAGCAATTGCAACCAACTCACGTCGAAGCCAATGGACCACGCGCGGCCGCCCGGAGTTACTTGCTTCCTTCGATGGCATACAAGGCCTCGAAGGTGCGCAGATACAAACGTCCGTTGGAAATGGCAGGCGAGGCGGAAATCGGTTCGCCCATGTCGTTCTGAGCCAGAATCTCGAAGTTTCGGCCCGCTTTCACGACGGTGACCATGCCGCCGCGTGCCGTCAGGTAAATCTTGCCGTCGCCGTAGACGGGCGAAGCGCGATAGCGATCGGAATGGGCTCGCTGCTGGTAGATTTCGCGCCCCGTCTTGGCGTCCATGCAAATCAGCACGCCGTTTTCGCGGCACAAGTAGACCAGGCCGTCATAGACCAAGGGCGAGGGGACGTCGGGCGTGTTATCGGGGCGAGTCCACAGGTGCGATTGCTCGGAATTCGAGATATCGCCGCGAGCATCGGGGCTGAGCCCTAACACGGGGCCGTTCTTGGCCGAAGGGACGACGATCAAACCCGGAGCGACCGCAGGCGAGGCGACGAAACGCAAGGTCTCGTTGTAAGTTCCTCGGGGATTCAAGCCGCCGCAGCGCCAAACCTCTTTGCCGTCTTGCAGGCGGTGGGCCACGATGTAGTCGGCCCCGTGGGTCAACAGGAACTCTTGTTTGCCGTCGCGATAGAGCACTGGCGAGGCGTACGAATGCTCGCATTCGGCCCGGGCGTCACTTTCGCGTTTTTGATGCCAGATTTCCTTGCCCGTCTTTTTGTCTAGCGCTAGCACCAACGCGGCTTTGCTGTGCAGCAACTGCATGTACAGGCGGTTGCCGTCCAAAACCGGCGTCGAGGTCATGCCAAAGGCGATGGAGAAGGGGCCATAACGATCTTGGAGGTTGAATTTCCAGACCTCGCGCCCCTCGAAGTCGTAGCAGCCTAGCACGCCGTTGGCCATGAACGACCAGACGTGCTCGCCGTCAGTGACGGGCGAAGGAGAGGCCGAGTTGCCCTCGTCGCCGCGGACTGCCTGATCGCCGCCGGAAACCCTGACCTCCCACAATTGCTGGCCCTGCGTGTTGACGCTAATTAACAGCAGGTCTCCCCCTGCCTTGGAAGAGGTCAGAAAGATCTGATCTCCCCAAATCACCGGCGTGGCGCCGGCCGGACCAGGCAGAGGCAGCCGCCAGGCGACGTTTTCCGTCTTGCTCCATTGGACCGGCAAACCCTTTTCGTTGCTAATGCCATCATTCTGAGGGCCGCGCCATTGCGGCCAGTTTTCGGCCTCAGCCGGCCTAGCCTGGCCAAAAGCCAGCGGCCCGATCCCCAAGACCAAGAACGCCAGAAATCGCAGGTCGCTCCAATTCATAATCCATTCCCGTGAGTGTTTTCCATGATGCGGCCGCAGGGAATCGTCTGCCCCGCCGCGGAAGCGGATTTAATGTCGCCGATGCCCCATGGCGGGTCAAGCAAGACGGCCGCTGGAAAAGATAGCCAAAGCCGGCTGTGCAAGAGCAGCGAGTTTTTCCTTGACTCGAGCAGAGCCTCGGATTTGAATGGTGTTCTAAGTCGCCGGCTAATCTAATCGCGGCGCCTACGGCATTCCGCACTCGAGCGGCGGCGAACGCATTGCATTCGAAGCCATGCCGCGTCTGGCTACACTGGGTCTTCCTAGGGAGTGGTCTTCCTAGAGAATTGCACAACGAGCGCGGTCTGCTCGTAAACTGGCATCGCTAGCGCCCTCAAAGCTCCGGCTCGATGGGGCGGAGGCGGCTTCGTGGCGATCTTTCCGCACTTAGCGAGCGCCACATTTTGAGGCCATCTCAGCCGCCGTGTGATGGGCTCGGCGGCTAGCGCGCTTTTTTGTTGACTTGAATGTAAGTGCAGTTTTAATGGAACGTAGCTCATCCGCCCAGCAGTAGTAGCGTGCCAGCGCTCTGCGGCCACATGGTGCTCGGGCAGGACCGCCAAGGACGGCGATCTCCTTCAGTCAGATTCAGCCAGTAAGTTCCGCTTCACTTTCCGTTCCATCGTGTACGCCAGCAACCGCCAGCCGAGGCAAGCAAGCATCTCCGCGATGCTTGGCTGACAGTGTCATTCAGGCGTACACCAAGCTCACGTGTAGGCAAAATAGGAAGTCAAGACAATTTGCGTATTGCTAACAGAATAGCTGGAATGGACAATTAGTTTTTCGTCCTTTCCCTGTTCGCCTATCGCCGCGTGAGAATCGATCCGCTCTAGGGAGAATCAATCCATGGGGATGTGGCGCTCGCTCCACCCTTCGAGTTTCGAGAATACGGCCTCCGACCAGCGACGCCGCGGCCCCGGGCGGCGCAAGCAGGCGTCGCGTCGTTCAATTGATAGCCGAAAAGCCCGTCGATCGCTCTTTGAACGCTTTGAAGAGCGCGCCATGCTCAGCGCTGGTCCCGAGCTGATCTCCATTCTGGCCAATAGCGGCGATGCAGTCTTCTCACGCAACACCTCGGGTCAGCCGACAGTGTTGCACGTGTCGCCGCGCGAACTGGACCTGTTCTTTAACCAGGGTTCGGTCATCGACCCGACCACCCTGGGCGGCATCCAGGTGGTTGGCGCCGGCGCCGACGGTGCGCTGAACACGGGCGACGACGTCGCCATTCCGCCCGGATTTATTGGCATCGGCGCGACGCCCAATGAAGTCGTGCTCCGCTTCTCGCAGGCCTTGCCGGACGGTCTGTATGGGGTGAATCTGATCGGCACGGGTTCCAACGCTCTGGCCGATACCAACTCGCCGCCGGATCTTTTCAATAGCGGCGTTGCGCCGCAGCTGAACTTGCAAGTCGATTTTCGGGTGAGCGCCGCGCCGCAAGTCATATCGGTCGTGCCCGAGCCGGTCAGCTACGATCCGGGCACGGGACAGCTCAAACAAGCCAACAACCAAATCGACGTCTATTTCAACAAAGCCATTCAGACGTTGCCTCAGTCGATCAACCAGCTCGATCCGGCGCTGTTCCAGTTGATCTACACGGCGGGCACGGCCAACACGAACGACGACACTTCGTTCCGGCCCAATTCGGTAAGCTTCGATGCCAGCACGAACAAGGCGACGCTCTTGTTTGCGCAGCCGCTGGAGTTGCTCGTTCCGGGCGCAAGCGGCGGTTCTTTCCGCCTGCGCATCGGCAATGATCAAGCCGTCAGCGGCGACCTGGTCAATACCACGTCGACCGCCGTCGCGATTCCGGAACCCGGATCGACGTATGGCGATACGCAGCAACCGAGCCTGGCGCCATACTCAGCGGGAATTCTCGACGGGTCGCCTTCCGCCGCGCATCAAATCATCCAGACCAGCCTCGGAGCGTCGAGCGTCAGTCCTGGGCTGGCCTATCCGGGCGGCAATTACGGCCCCGGCGTGCGCAATGTGCCGGTTCAACAACACATTGATCTGAGTGCGTCGCCGCTCACCGCTCTGCCCACTCCCGGCACTGTTCCGGTGCTGACCTACAACTTTCCGGCGATCTACGGCAGCGCGGCCGGCAATCCGCAACTGCAGAACGTGATCACCGCGGAACAGGAGAATCTGACTCGCGAGATTTTCCAGCTGTGGTCGAATTACCTCGGCGTGCAGTTCAAGGAAATCAGCGATTCCTCGCTTGGCGCGGCTGATTTTGGCATCGTCACGGGCGTGGTGCAGGCGGTCAATCCTACCGCTCCGGCAAGCTTGCCGGCCATCGCCGGCCCCGCGCCGACCAGCCCGCTCACCGGTCTCAATGGCAAGCCGGAATATCTTGCCGTAATGAATGCTCAAATCTTTGCGACGGAGAGCCTGTATGGCGGCCCTTGGTTCTCCGCAGCGATGCAACAGATCGGACGTCTGCTGGGCCTGGGCTACGACGGCGAAGGCGCACCGGGCACGGTCATGGGGCTAGGAGGCGGCGACCCCGCGACGGGCGCCGCAACGGAACCGGTCTTTCCGGGCAATGCCGACATTCTGCATGGGCAGTACATCTACCGTCCGCAGAGCGACAATGTCGACATGTACGCGTTCACGGTGAATTCCGCCGGCACGTTCAATGCCGAAACAATTGCTCAGCGGTTGACGGACGCCAGCGGCGCGCCGACGCCCAGCGGCCTGAATTCGGTGATCACGCTATATGGCCAAAGCAATGTAATCCAGGCGCCGCAAAACGGCGGTCTGAGCGTAATCGACGGCAGCACTTTTACGCTCAACGATGGGGTGCATCCGCCGGTAACGTTTGAATTCGCCGCCAACGGTCGAACACTGAGCGACGGCAACACGCCGATCAACTACTTGACGAGCCAGTCGTCGAACGCCATTGCGAACGATATCGCCAGCGCCATCAACCAGAACGTGACAGTGACTGGTTTAAAGGCCACCGCGACCGTCCAATTCAACCAGGTCGTCCTCAACGGGCCGCTGACCGTCACCCCAGGCGGAAGCCAGGGCGGCGTAACGTATACCGTCTCGCGACAAATCATCGCTCGCAACGACGATTACTTCGGCGCGGATTCGTTTGTCAATTTGCGTCTGGCGCCTGGCGTCTATTACGTCGCGGTGACGAGCACGGGCAATACGCAGTTCGATCCGAATGTTCCGGGCAGCGGCGCCGGGGGCACGACGCAAGGCGCCTACGACCTGAAGCTCGACTTTACGCCGGATCGAGTCCGCAATCTGACGGACACCAGCGGAACTCCGCTCCAGGGCAATTCCAACGGCACGTCCGGCGGCGCTTATGATTTCTGGTTCAACGTCGGCAATACGATCTTTGTCGACAAGAATCCGCCGCCTGGCGCCGGCGGAGTTGCCGACGGCTCATTACAGCATCCTTACACGAATGTCGCGCAAGCCTTGCAGGTGGCGGCTGACCGGATCATCGCTCCTGCCGGTTCGGCTGGCCTCATCGGGCAGACGTTCGTGGTCAACGATGGCTTTAATCCGCCGGTGACGTTCGAATTTGTCGACTCGGTCGCCAACCCGAACGTGACGCCCGGGTCAATACTCGCGGATGGCAATTCTGCAGTGCCCTTCAATCCGGGCTCGCAATTCCTGGCCCCCGACAGTGCGCAGCAAGTTGCCGGCGACATTGTGTCGGCCATCTCCCAGAGCACCACGCCGCTGCAGGTGGCGCCGTCTGCAAACGGCAACGTCGTCGACGTCACGGGCGCTTCGTTCGTCGACGTCAAAGGCGCGCCCTTGCTGCTGTCGGCGGCCAAGTTGGTGCGCATCCTGGGCTCTGCCATCGCCGACAACAGCATCGGCGTGCCCGTCGGCGCGACAGGGGCCATGGTCGATACCCGTCCCAACGGCCACAACACGTTCCAAATCTCCGCGGGAACAGTTACTTCGACCTTCTCGTACTTCTACGGAGACGCGATTGAAGTCTCGGCCGCCAGCGGCGCCAACATCGCCGACACCAGCACCTTCACCATTACGCAGGGTACGACGCCCGTCACGTTCGAGTTCGCCGCCAACGGCAGAACCGTTGCGGCCGGCCACGTGGCAATCAATTACAGCACGGCCGATTCCAAGGCGAAATTGGCCACAGAAATTGCACAGGCGATTAACGCCGCGGCGGCCGCCGGGAAGTTCGGAGCCAATTCGCCGATTTCTGCTTCGTATAGTGGAATCGGCTTCGATCAGAACGCAGCCATCAGCATCGGCAGCAATGCCAGCACGACCTTCAGCGTCGCCGTCAGCGGCCTGGTGCTGAAAACCAGTGCGACCAAATTGACGATCGCGGCGGGCACGATTGCGGTTTACTTCCGCACCAGCGATTCGGCCGCTCAACTTGCCCAGGACATGGCTGCGGCAATCAACGCTTCGCCGCTGAGTCAGCCGGCGGGCGGCGACATCGTCGCAACGGTCAGTCCGAATGCCGTCGCCTACACGAATGGCGTCGCCTGGTTCGTGAACTTGTCGGCCGTCGGCGTCATCAACGTGAATGCTCAGAACGTCAATGGGCAACTCGTCAATGGGCAACCGTCGCTGGCCTTGATTTCTGTTTCCAATGTTCAGCCTTACGAGATTGGCAATAGCCAATTTGGCGGCGCTCCCTTGGCCGACGGCGCGACGATGAATGTGCCGCAAGGGGTCACCGTGATGATCGATGCTGGCGCCGTCTTCAAGTTGGAAGGCGCCAATATCAGCGTGGGGGTCAACTCGCCCGGCGTCGACCGCAGCGGTGCGGCGCTCCAAGTGCTCGGCACGCCGACGAGTTCGGTCAATTTTACGTCGTTCCACGACAACTCCGTCGGCACGCTCACCGACACCGTCACTGCGCCTTCGCCCGGAGATTGGGGCGGCATCGTCTTCGGCCAAAACGCCGATCTCGAGCGGCAGGGTATTTTTCTCGACAGCGTGAATCATGCCCGGCTGACCTACGGCGGCGGCGGTGTGGTGGTCGATGGAATCCAAGCGACCTATACGCCGATTCACCTGGCCGGTTCACGGCCGGCGATCACTTACAATACGATCCTGCTCAGCCACGATGCCGCGATTTCGGCCGATCCCAACAGCTTCGCCGAAACGATTTTCGGCAGCCCGGCCTATGATCCCTCCACAGGACGCGGATTGTCGGCCTTGCAAGCGTTTACCAGCGACTACGAACGGGCTGGCCCTGACATTTTGGGCAATACGCTGGCAATCACCCAGCCCGGCGCCCTGCTTCTCAACGCAGTTGCGGCCAGCCAAATCGTGCCCGGCGAAACGTTCGTGATTACAACGCCCGGGCCCGGCCTCGGCGGCACAAATCCCAATGTCGGCGTGAGCAACGTCTTCGAGTTCGTCAACTCGCTTGCCAATCCGAGCGTGACGCCTGGTCAGAAGCTGGCGGATGGCAATTTCGCGGTTCCCTTCAACCTCGGCTCGCAAACGGCTCCGATCAAGCCCGCCGACACGGCGCAGCAGGTGGCGATCGACATTCTGAATGCGATTCAAGGGGCCAAGATCGGCGTGACGGCGAGCATTGTTGCCGGCAGCGCGCAGGTGGCGATTAGCGGCGCCTCGAGCGTCACTCCTTCCACGCCGAGCAGCTTTTTGGCGCCCAGCGGTTCGCAGTTGGTCGATGGCCAGACCTTTGTCGTCACGAACCGGGCCACTGGAGCGCAAACGACTTTTGAGTTCGACAGCAATGGTCAGGTCGCGACAGGAAACGTCGCCATCACGTTCACCAAGAGCGATACGTCGGCGACGGTGGCCGGCTCGATGGTGGTTGCCATTAATGGCTCGACCGCCGGAGTCGCCGCGGTCCTGGCAGGCTCGCAAGTCGTTCTGAACGGCGCCGTTAATTCGCAATTTAACAATTTGCAAGGCGGCGGCGTTGCGATCACATCAACTCGAACTTTGACGCTCTCTGCCGGCAACGCCGTAACCGACGGCACGACGTTTGCCATCTCAAACGTAAAGACGGGCGCCAATGTCACCTTCGAATATCACCTGACGAGCGACGTCACTCCGGTTGCGTCCGGCCACATCGCCATCGTTTACTCCAAAACGGATTCCAACATGAAAGTCGCCACCGAGACCGCGGCGGCGATCAACCAGGCCGGCTTGTCCCTGTCGGCTGTCGTTTCCGGCGCTCAGGTGTCGCTGTTGGAAAGCGCCACGGGCGAGTTTGCATCGCCGTTGAGCGTTCAGACTCCGATGATCGCCAACACGCTGAACGGGCTCTTTATTCGGACCAAGGATGCCGCGACGCAGGCGTCGGAGACGCTCACGGTGGCGGCTCGCTGGACCGCGACGGACATTCCTTACTTGCTATCCGACAATCTGATTGTGCAAGGCAATCCGGGCGGACAGCTCGATAATACGCCTCGCATCAGCGGCCGGCTCGATATCGATCCGGGCGCCACGATTAAGTTGGCAAACGCCCGAATCGAGACGCAGATGGGCGCGAACTTGATCGCCGAGGGAACCGCCAGCGCGCCGATCGTGTTCAGCTCGCTGCACGACAGTTCCTACGGCGGGGGCGGCACTTTCTTTACCGATGGCATCGTCGCCAATTCATCGTCTGTTCAACACGTCGCCGCGCCGGGCGACTGGGCAGGGTTGTATTTTGCTCCCACCTCGCGAGGCAGCCTTGACCACGCGCTGATCGCTTACGCCGGCGGCAATGCCACGGTGCAAGGCAACTCGGACGCGTTCGATGCCGTTGAAATTCATCAGGCCACGGTGCGAATCGCCAATACCAACCTTTTGAATAATGCGGCAGGACAGGCGACCGCGACGCGCGGCGATCTGCTGAGCAACGATAATGCAACCGTTTACGTGTTGGGCGCTCAGCCGATTCTTGTCAATAACGTGTTTGAAAACAACGCGGGCGCGGCGATCAGCATCAACGCCAATTCACTGACATCGAGCATTGTTCCTGATTCGGGCAGAAGCACGGGTGCGATTGATCGCTTTACTCAGTTTGATGATAACCGCGGACCCTTGGTGCGGCTGAATGCAATCGGCAACACACTGACCCATTCGGCCGTGAATGGCATGGTCGTGCGCGCGGGTACGCTCGACACGGCATCCGTGTGGGACGATACCGACATTGTGCATGTCGTGAAGGGCCAAATTCAGGTTTCGAATGTCGATAGCGTCGGCGGATTGATGCTTGAGAGCAACGCGTCGCAAAGCCTGGTCGTCAAGCTCTCGGGAGATAGTGCCGGCTTCACAGCTACCGGCACGCCGCTGGACATCACCAATCGGGTCGGCGGCTCGGTGCAAATCGTAGGCACGCCAAACCACCCGGTAATTCTTACGGCCCTGACCGATACGACCGCCGGAGCTGGTTTGACGCCGGATGGTCGACCGCAGTACGACACGAACAACACCGGTATTGGCCTGGGCGTTACCGTCGATTCTCTGCCGACTTTTCCGCCCTCGGGCGGTCAGCTTACGGTGACGCCGAGCAACAGCGCGGCCGGCCTGGTGAACGCCATGCTACTGCGTCCCTTGCCCGCCGGCGTCACTGTTGCCGGCTCGAATTTCGTCGGGGGCGCGACTCAGTCGGGCACATATATCAATGGCGATGGCGTGCCGCTGCAGATTCCGCAGAAAGGCATCATCCTCACGACTGGCAACGCGCAAATACCAGCCAAGAACACCTCCCCCGCATTTGGCGCCGGCTTGGGACTGCCTGGCGATCCGAAGCTGACCGGACTGATCGGCGGCACGGCGACGCACGACGCGAACGAATTGACGTTTACGGTCAATGTCAGTCCTACTTCCGGGATCAAATCGGGCTCGTTCGAATTTCAATTCGGCAGCGACGAGTTCCCTGAATTTGTCGGCACATTCAATGATGTGTTGGCGGCCTGGGAAAACGGGGATCCGACCACGAATTTCCTGCACGATTCCAAGGGCAATTTGGTTTCGGTCAACAGCGCTTTCTTCAACATCGACAACAATGTTCAGACGCCCGGTACGTCGCCGTTGAACATCGAATACGACGGGATGACCTCGGGGCTCAAGGCGCAATTTCCGCTGAAACCCGGGGTGAACACCATCACGATTGCCATTGCGGATGCGTTTGACGACATCGTTGACTCCGGCGTGTTACTGACTGATTTGCACTTCAGCACCCAAGATGTCGGCGCTGGCGGAGTCACCGCGGGCGGCGCTTCGGCGGGAGCGTGGAAAGGCATCACTCTCGACCAATACAGCAACGACACGAACGTTGCCACGGTCAATGAGTTGGAAACGGCTTATACCGGAGGCGTCGGAACCAATGAAACGCCCGCTACCGCACAATCATTAGGCCAATTGGCGCCCAATTTATTGAGCGGGGACGACACGCAACGACTTGGCTTCACCGTCAACGGCACAATCAGTCCTAACTATTCGGGCGACGTCGATACCTACGCGTTCCAAGCCCAACCCGGTACGCCCGTGTGGATCAATCTGGGCAATTCGTCGCCAAGCCTGGATTCCGTCGTCGAATTGGTAGCGGCCAACGGCACGGTCCTGGCCCGCAGCGACAATGCCTTGGATGAGGCGAACAATCCGTTCCTGCTGCAACAGATTCTACCCAATAATCTCGCGCAGCCGCTTGCCAGCGGCTCCACGTTGGGCGGCAATTACGACCCCAGCCAGCCGAGCCTGAGCGACACGACCTACGATCCGGCCAGCTTGCAGCTTCCGAGTCTGCGGAACCAGTTCTCCTCCAATCCGCACGACGCAGGTTTCCGCGTCGTGCTGCCGGGCGCTACGAACGGCACGACTCCCTCGAATTACTACATTCGCGTTTACAGCAAGAACTCCGCAGCGAGCGGGCAAGCGCAGTTCGTGCCGGGGAGGGGGAATAGCAGCGGTTCCTATCAGCTGCAGATTCGTCTGCAAGAGCTGCAACAATACGCCGGTTCCACCGTGCAATATGCGGATATCCGTTACGCCACGAACGGCATCAGCATCCAGGGACTGCCCGGCAATTCCCCGCTCGTCGGCGATGCCGGCCAAAATCCGACTCCCACCACGACCGACGCCGCTTCCGTCAATCAACCCAGCCCGCTGCAAACGGCCCAGGATCTCGGCAATCTGCTGACGACCAAGCAAGGGGCGATCAACGTGGCGGGCAACGTTCCCGGACGGACGCTCGTGACGTGGTATAAGTTCCAGCTTGGCTATGACCAGTTGCAGGCGATTCAGGGCTTGAATGCCGGCAGCAAGACGTGGTCGACCATTTTCGACGTCAATTATGCGGACGGTTTGTCCCGGCCGAACACCACGCTTTCGGTCTATGACTCCACAGGAACACTGATCTACGTCGGTCGCAGCTCCAATGTTGGCGACGATCAGACTTCGAACTCTCCAAGCGCGGCAAGCAATCTGAGTTTTGGCTCCTATGGGCAGTTGGATCCGTATCTGGGCTCGGTGCAGTTGCCCGCGGGCGCCAGTGTCGGCGCGGCGCAGACCTATTATGTCGCGATTAGCTCCGATGCCGCCCTGCCTCAGGCGCTTGATGCTACCTACGCGGCAGGCAGCGCCAATGGTCTGGTGCGACTGGAGCCAGTCGATTCCGTCAATCGGGTCGTCGAAGATCATGTTGGCAGCCAAGGCGGACAGACCGCGCAATCGCCGAGCAGCCTGACGACGATGTTCAACGGAACAGTTGACACGACCAACTTCGATCCGACGAAGCCGATCACGCCGACGGCGCAGCAGATTCAGCAAATCCAATCGTTGAACACCAGCGCCGTTCCGTTCTCGCTGGGCGACGTGGTGCTGTTCGTCGATCAAGGACAGTCCACCGGCCATTTGCAAACGGTGAATCCTTTTACCGGCGCGCTGGTGACGGATATTGGCCCCACGCCCGGAACCGGCGGCGGCTTTGATGACATTGCGATGCGGAACGATGGTCAGCTCTACAGCTTGACGATCGGCCCGCCGGGGGCTCCGACGGACGCCAACTCGGGCGTTTACACGCGAATCGACACGGGCACCGCGGCGGGAACCGCCATTGGCAGCGACGGGATCACAACCTATGACGTTGTTGGGGGAACCGTTACCGCGCAGAACGTGGGCGTGCAGATTCACGCGCTGTCGTTCGTGCAAAATGGGACGACCCGCCAATTGTTTGCAGTCGGCAGCTATGTAGGCGGCCCCGGTTCGCCCGGCTTCTCCAACGGTCTGTATCAGCTCGACCCCAACACGGGCGCCGTTCTCAATCCGCCATCCAAACCGGCCGTTCCGCCGACCAATCCGCTGCCCAGGCTGCTCAATCCTGCCGGCGTGTCGTCCTTCGAGCAAATCACCGGACTGGCTTCCGCGAATGGCGTACTCTATGCGGTGACGGACGCGGGCGGCCTGTACGTGGTGAATAATCCGAGCGGCGGCGCCTCTCTTCAGTTTGTAGGCAAGATCACGGACGCCAATGGCAATGCGGTGTCGTTCACTTCGCTCACCAACGGACCGCCCGACGTCGCCAATGGCGCGTATGCGAAAGATCTGTTTGCGGCCGACGCCAAGGGAAATCTGTGGGCCTTCAATACGTCAGGGATCCTGCAGCCGATCTTCTCCAACGGGCAGACGAGTATTCCGTTGGGCACGACCAATATCACCGGTCTCGCGTTCTCGACCCTGGACTACAACCTGTGGCACGTCACCGATGCCCGCGCCACGGACGCCGGGCACGGAATTAACTCGGCGCCGGATCAAAGCCGCAATGCACTATCGAACGCGGCGAATCAGCCTCAAGCCGGCAATCTGAGTTACTATTTCGGTCTGGAGAATCCCAACGCCGCGGGCGTCATCGACACCGGCAGCAATGCGACGCTCCAGCCCGGGGCGGCGAACTACGCCTCAAACAACAGCGTCTACGGCACCTATAACCTGCCCGGCGGCGCGTTAGGCAGTTTGCAGACCAACGGCTTCAGCCTGGCCAATTACAACACGGGCGACGCGCCAACTCTGTATTTCAATTACTTCCTCAATTCGGGGCAAAATGCGACCAATACGCCCGCCTTTAAGTCCAGCGCGCGGGTGCTGATCTCGAGCGACGGCGGCGTCACCTGGGACGAAGTCGCCACGAATGATCCCACGCGGACGGCTTATAACGCCTCCAAGGATCCTCTGACCGGCTCGCTCGGCTCGCGACAGAATACTCAGACTGGCGAGTTGCCGTCCTTCGACAGCGCCTCGGCCTTGGCGCCAGTCACGACGCTCAATGGCCAGCCCGCCGTCGACCCGCGGCAGCAAGTGCAGCAGCTTTTCGATGGATCAGGCACGTGGCGCCAGGCGCGGGTCGATCTAAGCAATTACGCGGGAAAGAGCAACTTGTTGATGCGGTTCGATTTCAGCAGCGCTGGCTCGATGAACCAGGGCTTGCCCGGCGACAAGTTCGGCGCCTTTAACAGCCCGACTCGCGGCCAGAATAATGGCTTCGAAGGATTCTACGTCGACGATCTGGTTGTCGGTTTTGCCGGGCGCGGGGAAATGGTTACGGGAAGTTCCAGCAATACGCAATTCTTCGCCACGCCGCAAAGCACGAACACCAACGCTCCGACGCAATTCCTCACCGGGCCTTATCAGCTGGATATCCGTTCCGGAACTCCTTACGCCGTCACTGCCGATCCTAATCAACCCGATATTCAGCTCGTCCATTCGTACGACGTCAACGATCGGTTGACGGATGCCTTCACGATCATCGCGCCGGCAGCCAACGCGCTGCAGGATGGCCAGACATTCCAGGTCAACGACGGAGTCCATGTCGTAACGTTCGAGTTCGCGGCCAATGGGCGCGTCTTGACCGACGGCAATGCGCCGATCAACTACTTGACTTCCGACGCAGCCACTGCCGTCGCGGCGAAGATTGCCGCGGCGGTTAATGTCAACTCGACCTTGAAGGGCGTGCGAGCGACCGTCACCGCGGGCAATCGAGTGGACTTCTTCGGCGCCACGAACATCTCGTCGGCCAACGCGGTTGCGGGAGCCTTGACGGTCGATATTGCCAACCAAACGCTGACCGAGTCCGGAGCGACGTCAACGACCCAGGTCACGATCAGCCGGACGAACCTCTCGCCGGCGGCGCTGGGCAGCGCGGTCTCCGTTCAGTTGCAGGCGATCGACGTGGCAGGCGGCGGAGCCAGTACGAATGTGACGATGACCGATCCCTCGAACAATGCGACGAGCCAGGGCGGTCTGTTGAACGTTCTGATCCCTGCGGGTTCGACATCCGTCACGATTACCGTGCAGGCCTTGAAGCAGACGGCGGGGGTCGGCGGGCCGGAACTGGCCGACGGACCACAAAAAGTGGCGATTGTCGCCAGGGCGAATCAGTATGGCTCCAGCAGCAATACCCTGGACGTTACGGATGATGCCGGCGTCGTGCCCACGTTAACGGTGGCGATCTCCTCGCCCACTTCACACACGATTCTTGAAAACGCCGGGCCGAATGCGGCGACGGGAGTTGTGACTCGCAATTCGCCCTACCTGAACACCGACCTGGTAGTCACTCTCACTAGTCTCGATCCGGCTTCGGCGACCGTGCCCGCCACGGTCACGATTCCGGCCGGCCAGTTGTCCGCCAGCTTCCCGATCGACGCGGTCGATGACAATGTGTTGCGCCAACAGCCGGTGAATGTCGTGATCGTGGCCTCGGCGGCGAACTTTGCCAGCGGCAACACGTCAATTGCAGTCCGAGATGACGGAGATGCAAGCCAGGTGCCGCTGAACACGCCGCTGTGGACGGCCCAGGGACCGGCTCCGATTACGGGCGGGCTGGAATCAAACATTGTTGGGGCCGGCAATGTGCTGAATCCGCTCAGCGGCGGCATCCAGACCGTACTCGTCGATCCCGCCGACACGAGCGGCAACACGATCTTCGTAGGCACGGTCAATGGCGGCATCTGGGAAACGACCAATGCACTTGGTCCCAATGGGCCGACGTGGATTCCGCTTACCGATAAGATGCCATCGCTTTCGATCGGCGCTTTACAGTTCGACCAGACCGATCCGAGTTTCAACAAGATGATCGCCGGAGTCGGCCGGTTTAGCAGTCTTAACGCGACAGCGAGCAACAGCCCCGCCGGCGGAAAGCTCGCCGGTCTGATGCAGTCCACCGATGGCGGCCAGACCTGGTCCATCATTGTTCCTTCGCCCATCTCGCCAGCCACGCCGGTGGGACAGAACCTTTCTGGCGTCGCAGAACGCGGCAACATTATCATGGCCGCCGCCAACGCTTCCTTCGGCGCCGCCGGCGGGCTGTTGCGCAGCACGGACGGCGGAAATACGTTTGCATTGGTGTCGACCCTCGCGAACAGCGGTTTGCCGGCTGGACCGGTTACCGATCTGGTTGGCGATCCAATCGATCCGAATCGGTTCTATGTGGCAGTCCTTGGAGCCAACGGCGGCGTCTTTACCAGCAGCAATGCCGGCGCAACCTGGACCGATGTTACCCCGACGGGACTGCGGCCCACGTTGAACTCGAATCCCGCCGGCGATGCCATCCGGATCGCCGACAGCGGCAAGGCCGTCGATATCGCCTACGAAAAATTCAACGCCGGCCAGACGAACCTGGCCGCCGTCTACCAATCGCCGGTGCTGAACTTGTCGAGTGGCACGTGGGTGGCGATGGATCTGCCGACCACCACCGAGAACGGCAACCTCGTGGGCCTGAATAGCGTGGGGGGCGGCTATATTTCGATTGCGGCGGATCCGTCGAACCCGGCGGTCGTGTATTTGGGCGGCGATCAGCAGCCTGGACCGTTCCCGAACACCGAGGGCGCGACTGCGCCGACCGGCCGGATTTTCCGCGGAAACTCCACACGGCCTACCGGCAGCCAATGGGTCGACATTACGGACAACAACGCCAACGGGACGGCGCCACCGGCCGATTCTCGCGCGTTGGTTTTCGACGGCGCTCAACTCCTTGAAGCCGACGACGGCGGCATTTATGCCTTGTCGAATCCCGGCACCACGGGCTCTACCACCCCCAGCGGTTCTTGGACCTCGCTCGTTGGCAATCTGGCCATCACTGAAATTCACAACATTGCGTATGACACGAATACTCAGACGCTATTAGCCGGCGCCGTGGCCGACGCAGGCACGCCAGAGCAAATCGCCAGCGGTTCCGGAACTTGGACCGACTACAGCCGCGGCGACGGCGGAGATGTGGCCGTCGACAATAGCAATCCGAATCAATCGATTCGCTATACCAGTTCTGCCCAAATGGCGAACTTCGAGGCCACTACCTACGATGCTCAAGGCAATATCATTAATGTGACGAATCCGACCCTGCTCGTAGGCGGGGCCCCGCTCCGAGTCGTCGACCCGAGTTTGCCGCGGGTGACGACCTTCACGCTGAACTCTCAGCCCGGAACCCCGGGCTGGATGGTGATTGGCGGGCAAAACGCCGTGTACGAATCGCGAGATGGCGGCCAAACGCTGGTCAGTTTGGGCGGCGGCGGCGCCGGAGCAGGCGCGCTGTTCGGAGCTTCGATGGCGTACGGCGGCGTTTCAGGAGGCGTTTCCAATCCGTACGTGTTGTGGGTCGGCGTCGGCACTCAAGTGTTCCTGCGCAGCTCGCAGTTCGGCGCGTTGGCGGCCACGAATTACTCTGGCGGCGCCGTTCAAAGCCTGACGATTAATCCCAGCAACTGGCGCAACGCCTTCGTTGTCGACGGCAGCGGCCATGTCTGGCAAACCGTCAACGGCGGCGCCAGCTTCCAGGACGTAACGGGTAACCTGACCGGCGCTACCGGCCTCACCGCCGATTTGCACAGCGTCGCATTCGTGCCAGGCAATGCGACGAACAACCTCGTGTATGTGGGCGCTCGCGACGGCGTCTACCAAATGCAGACTTCGACTCCTGGCTCCTGGACGCGATATGGGGCGTTCATGCCGGACGTCCCCGTCTATAGCCTCGCCTATGTCCCCAGCCAACAGCTGCTGGTCGCCGGTACGCTGGATCGCGGCGCCTTCACGGCCAGCGCCATCGGCGCCGCGGGCGATATCGTTTTGACGCTCGACCAGAACTCGCAATCCGTGTCGGACGACGGCGGCCAGATCACCGGTACGGTAAGCCGTTCTGGCACGTTCGGCAGTCTGACGGTTGTGCTCAATAGCAGCGATCCTCGTCTCGCGCCAACTACCAGCGTGACCATTCCGGATGGCCAAACCTCAGCTAATTTCACGATCAACGTGAACGATCTGTTGGATGCCAGCGGCAACGAAGTGGCCTTTTCGCGGGAAACCGTCTTCCTGACGCCAGAAGCAGGAGGGCTGAATCCGATCTCGGCTTTCGTCAATATCACTGACGATGCCGGTCCAACGCCCAGCGATGACCTGCCCGCGCTTTTTGTCACGCTTGCCGCCAACCAGATGGACCCCAACGCGGGCGTGACCTCGATTGCAGGCACGGTCACGCGCAATACGCCCACCGATCAGCCGTTGACCGTCTATTTGCTCAGCAGCGACCCGCGCGTTTCCGTGCCCCAAACGGTGACGATCCCGGCGGGTCAGACATTTGCCACCTTCACGGTCACGGATGTCGACCAGTTCGCCAACGACGGGCAGCCGCACACCGTCACCATTATCGCCGCAGCCCATACGTTCCAGGGTTTGGAAATCAGCAGCGCCAACGGCGATGGCAGTGATGATGAAAGCAGCGAGTCGGTTCCCGATGGCGACGAAAGCTTCACTCTGCTGGTGCAACCCACGCAGCACATCCTGGCCTTTAATCGCCAGGGCGATTCGAACGTGGTCCCGCCGCAGGGACAGGTCATTATCCAAGGCAACCGCATCTCGAATTCGCTTGATTTCGCCATCGCCATGCAGGCCGCGCCGCGCACCGCGGGCGGAAGCGTGGCCTATCCGGGCGTTCCCATCAATCTGACGACCGTCAATATCGACCACGTCGCTCCCGGCGCCACGATCACCAACAACCTGCTGGTGAACAATACGCAGGGCGGCATTTCAATCTCGGGAGACGCGAATACGGGCAACGTGCCGACGGCGGTCGTTCCCATTGCCCGCATTCTCAATAACACGATTTACGGCGGGGTCACGCCCGCGGGCATTGGCGTGCAAGTGACGCAGAACGCCAGCCCCACCATCCTCAATAATATTTTCGCCAATCTGGCCACCGGCGTAAGCGTCGATAACACCAGTTCGTCGACCGTGCTGGAAGGCTCGATCTATCAGAACAATGGCACGAATCTGTCGGGCAACGTATTCAACAACAGCGATCTGTTGAGCTACGTCTTGGCGCCCGCCGATCCGCTCTTTACTAGCGCCGCCAACAACGACTTCTATCTCGCCGCCGGTTCCAAGGCGATTGACAGCGGCATCAACCAATTGCCGGAACGCACCGATCTGACGGCCGCCAAATCCCTGACCGGGATCGCCAAGTCGCCGACCAACGCCCCGACCTTCGACCTTTATGGTCAGCGCCGTACGGCGGATCCCGAGAGCAACCCGAATGGAACGGGCTCAACGGTATATATCGATCGCGGCGCGATTGAGCGCGTCGATTTCACCGGCCCGACTTCCGCGCTGGTCAACCCGATTGACAATGGTTCCGGCGATCAGGATCCGCTCTTGAACGTAGTCCATCAGGTCGGCAGCGCACTATCGAACTTTGCCGTTCAGCTGAAGGATCCGAATGGGGCGGGCATCGACGATACAACCGTCGACAGTTCGAAGTTCGTGTTGTATCGCAATGGCGTGCGGCTGACGGCGGGCGCCGACTATTACTTCCAATACGACACTAACACCAAAACCGTTTACTTCATGCCCTCGGCAGGCAGTTGGTCGACCGGGAACCAATACACGATCGCCGTCAATAATGGCGTCAAATTCGATCCGTTCAACGCGACGGCGACTGCCAGTTCGACCACCGGTATTAAGGATCTGGCGGGTAATCTGTTGCAGGCGAATTCCGCCACGGGCTTCACTCGTTATGACATCCTGCTGCAGAGCCCGCTCGGCGATGCGCCGTCGGTTGGCGTGCCGAGCGGCCAGACGATGCTGGAGCACGGCCTCAACGATGTCGATGCCCAAGGCAATCCGACCACGCACGTCCTGGTGTTCGGCAACGTCAACGGCAACTCGATTACTGTGTTCAACGTCGATGCGCCGACCGATCCTGTGCAGGTTACGCTAAGCACGCAGCAAGGGACGCTGTCGCTCAGTCAAACTACTGGTTTGACGCTGCTCAACGGCACAGGAACCAACGATACGACGGTGACGTTCACCGGCTCGTTGTCGGACGTGAATGCGGCATTGAACGGCTTGACTTTCGCGCCTACCCTCTTCGCGAGCGGATCGGCCGCAATTGCCGTTTCTGCGACCGATACCGTCACGCAGTTGACCGGGACCAATACGGTCAGTATTGGCATCATCCAGGTCAATCAGGCGCCCATCCTCAACTTGCCGACGTCTCCTGCGGTCGCGGAAAACACGACCCTTGTGTTCTCGCCGGTGACGGTTAATCATCCCACCGACACTTCGATCGTGATGAGCGATCCCGACGCCATTGCGACCGACGTCGAGACGGTAAGCATCGTGGTGACCAACGGAACTGTAACGCTCAGCCAGACAGCGGGACTGCAAATACTCAGCGGCACGGGAAGCAATGATGCGACGTTGTCTTTCCAGGGCACGCTGGCTGCCATCAACGCGGCGTTCAACGGCATGATTTTTACGCCGAAATTGAACTTTGCCGGTACGGCTTCGATCCAGTTCACGCTCAACGATCAAGGCCATAACGGCAACGGTCCGCAAGGCCAGCAGGGCCCGCAAGGCCAGCTGAACTTCTTCCCGCAGACGGCGACCTATACCTTGGGAATTAACGTCACGCCGGTCAATCAAGCGCCGTTCGTGGTGCAGCCGAATCCGCTCAATAATCTGGTGGTCAACGAGAACTCGTCGCCCACGGTGGTCAATCTGACGCAAGTAATCGGAGATCCCGATACGAGCAATCCGTCGCCAGAACCCTATCCAACGATTACCGTAACCGGCAACTCGAATCCGGCGCTGGTTTCAGTGGCGATCGACCCGGTCACTCATCTGATGACGCTGACTTACGGGGCGAACGCATTCGGGCAGGCAACCATCACCTTGACGGCGACCGACGCCGGCGGCAATCATCCGACGTTGAGCTATCCGTTCAAGGTGACGGTCAACAAGATTGAACAAGCTCCCATCGGCAATAACGACAGTTATGTGTATGCCGTCAACACGCCGCTCGTAGTCACGGCGCCGGGAGTGCTGGCGAACGATGTGGAGGTCAACCACGAAGCCCTTAAGGCAATAATTCACGAAGTGCCCGGGCATGGCAAGCTGACTCTAGGCGCGGACGGTTCGTTCACTTACCTGCCCGATCCTGGCTTCGACGGCCGCGATCACTTCGAGTACTGGGTCGAAAACACGCCCAGCGACCCGACCAAACCTGGAATCCGGACGCTGGCGACTGTCACCCTCGACAGCCCGACCTCGCGCTGGGTGGCGCGGATGTATACCGAAGTACTCGGACGAACGTCGGCGCCCGGCGATGCCGAAGTCAACTACTGGGTCAGCCAACTCGACCTGGGCGAGAGCCGCCAGCAAGTGTCGAATTTCTTCGTCACAAGCCCCGAGCGCCGCGGCTTCATTATTAACCAACTGTACCAAACGTATCTCGGCCGCGCCGTCGATGCCGCAGGTCTCAATTACTGGCTGAGGGTATGGGCGGCCAACAGCGGACCCGAGCAGGTACAGGCCGGCATTATCGGCTCGCTGGAGTATTTCAATACCGCGGGC
>JAICIG010000049.1 GCA_025924495.1 Pirellulales bacterium
CCGCGCAGTTCCTCTTTGATCGCCGTATCGGCATCGGTCAGCAAATGTCCTTCCAGATAGCCGGCCGTATCGAGCAGCAACCGCTCGGCCAGGTAACGCGGCAGTGCGGGCAACGCCGCCGCCGTGTTGCGTTCCGCCAGAGAGATGGCAAGCTGATCGACTTCGTGCCGAAACGCCTCGGGAAAAGGGCTCTCGGGAGGCGCCGTTTTCTGGCCGGCCGCCGCGGCGAGCGCGGTTTTCAATTCGTCCAGCCCGCGACGGCGATTCGCCTGCACCTCGACGACCGGCACGCCCAGCTGCTTGCGCAATCGTTCAAGATCGATTCGCACGCCGCGATCGTG
This sequence comes from Pirellulales bacterium, assembly GCA_025924495.1. Next base: position 342 of record JAICIG010000049.1, read on the forward strand.
AGCGACGTCAATCATGTTCAGAGCGACGACCGTTGGCAGGCCCAGTTCAAGGACCTGGCTGACCAGATACAGATTGCGCTCCAGGTTGCTGGCGTCGACAATGCAGATCACGGCGTCGGGCAAAGGAGCGTCGCTGCGGCGGCCCAGCAGCACGTCGACAGCCACCATCTCGTCCAACGAACGAGGCGCCAGGCTGTATGTGCCCGGCAAATCGATCAGCGAGAAACGCCGGCTGGCATGCGTCAGGTAGCCGATTTTCTTTTCAACCGTCACGCCCGGGTAGTTGCCCACCTGCTGCCGCACTCCGGCCAGCGCGCTGAACAGCGTCGACTTGCCCGTGTTCGGATTGCCGATCAGAGCCACCGTACAGGTGGAGTCAACCGCGGCAGTATGCATGGCAGGCGAAGATTCGAGGCAGGATGCGAAGCAGAACGTCGCCCGGCGAGCATGGTTCGCCGCAGGCTGGTCGGACCTCGGGCCAGGTCGGGTTTGTCGTTATCGGCAGCGGCCTTCTGCCGGTAGCTGCAGCGAACGCTTAACTGAGCCGTTCAATCTCGACTCGCGACGCCTCGCTCTTGCGAACGCTCAACCGATAGCCGCGAACTTCCAATTCCAACGGATCGCCCAGCGGCGCCGCACCGATTAGCGATACCTCGACGCCAGGCGTCAGCCCCATCTCGAGCAATCGCAAACTGACATCGTCCCCCCCGGCAATCCGCACGACTCGGCCACGTCCGCCACGAGACAAGTCGGCCAGCACGGTCACCCGTTCGCTCCCGCCTTGACCAGCACGCTAACCATTTCGTCGGCACGGAAACAAAGCTTTTGCGAACCCAGTCTCAAGATGCACGGGCTGCCCGAGCGGACCATCTCGACCGTAGCGCCGTTGTGCAACCCGAGTTCAAGCAGGCGATGAACCTGCTCCGTACCGCCTAAAACCGCAGCCACGACCGCCTTATGGCCGGCCGGCAGATGGCTGAGCGGAACCAGATCGTACGGCATTTCGGTCACAAAACCGTCTCCTACACAGCGTGCTAATTGCGACTGCGTCTCAGTCCCGAGTTATTCTAAAGAGCTTCTCGACTACAGGCAACCATTTTATTTAAGGTAGCGCAACAAGCGGCCGCTTGCTACGGCCGACCTGGAAGAAGACGGCCGGAATCAACGCATTTGCGGCCGCCACATGAATCTGCCGATTCGCCCTAGGGTTCGGTGGGCAGAAGCTTCAACGGCAGTCCCCCCCAGACGACTTGGTTTAGACTTCCGGAGTAGCCCGCGAGGTTCTTAATGGGGCTGTCGACAATGCTCCCTAAGATCAATACTCGATCGTGCTGAGCGAGCGGCGGCTCGGGCGCTTGCTGGCTGAGCACGACAACGGATTTCGGCACGCCAAACAGTACGAGCTTGATGCTATAGAGCGGGCCTGACTGCCCTAGCTCTTGCACCGTTCCGGCGAGAATGATGCCGTTGGAGCGCCGCTGACTGTTTTCCAGTCGCGAACCGGCCAGGCGGCCGACGATTTGCGTCTTCCCGCGATCTTCTCCGACCCGCAGCAAAGCGGCCTGAATTTGCTGTCGCAGCCGCGCGCGGCCCGCCTCATCGGCCCCGAGCCGGGCGAAGGTGACGGCATCGGCCAACTGGCAAAGCTGATCGAACGCTTCGGAAGTAAGGCCCGGCATTGGCTTGCCGCCACACCGGTCGCAGCGCACCCGACGCGGCTCAGGCGCCGCAAAGCGATCATCCCCCGACCCGGTCGGCGGCTCACGCAACAAATATCCAGTCGCATGGCACTGCTCGCAGCCGAGCGCCGCGCCCGCCTTGGCGAGCGCGGCTTCGAGATCATCCATCGAGTAGGCGCTGAACCCGCGAGGTCCAACCTGCGCTGTCGCGGGACTCTCTAAACCGGCTGTCGCAGGCGGCACGACTGTTGCCGCCTGCAGATTGGAACTAGGATTTTCCGCCCTGACGGGCGAAGGTTGCGCCGGCAATCCGCTCTCCTGCTCGAAGCTGGCGGGAACCGCATCCGAAACATCAGGGGCGACTTCTGCGGCTGCGACCTGTTCTGGCACGGCGTTGGAAGCTGTCTCGTCGGATTCGTGGAGCAAATCGCCAAGGCTGCGCTCCGCGATGCCGCGACGGCGCGGCCCCCGCCGGTCATCGTCACGGTTGCCTTTGTCCGGGGGCATCATCCAGCCCGGAAGCTTAGCGCGAAGCTCCAAAAAATCGGCCTGCGGCCCGCCAATCCACAGCAACACGTAGTACCCGATGGCGAGTCCTAGAACTCCTCCAAAGGCCATGCCAGCGAACTGCCCCAAAAGGCCAAAGGCCGACGCTTGGGGCCGGGTCTTAGCACGCACGCGTACAGAATGTTCTCGAGAAGCCGGTTCTTCAATGCTCCCCGCGTTTGCGATGCCGGTCGGGGCGGCCACCTCTTGCTGCAACTGCGACTCATGTTCCTCGTCCTGACCCGATACGACGCGCTGCGCGCCTGCGTCGAGCTTGATTGCCGTAGGCGGAAATGCCACGGCGTCGGCCAGCGCCCGTTCCGCAATGAATTCGGCTTGGCAGAGAGGACAGCGCAAACGATGGGCTGCATCGACCGCGTCGGGAATCGTCAGATCGCGATGGCATTCAGGACAGGAAGAAATGCAGGGCATGCTCGCCCTCCCGCAACGACTGGGCCCTCCGCAGTGTAACAGCAGGCCAAATTTGGGCCTAGGTCGATGAATCGAAGGTCGAAGGCAGACTTGAGGGAGCACCCGACACGAGTAGGTGAATACGGGAACAACGCTACTATAGGCGATATAGGGGCTCTAGTTTGCTTCGCAGGTGAGCAATGAGCGCGTGGTGAGAAAGCGGCGCGCCGGTGATTCGCTGAGCCAACTCCGCCGCGGTGTAGCACTGGCCATGCTGGTGAATCTTTGAGACCAGCCATGTACGAAGCGGCTCGAACTCCCCTCGTGCGAAATGAGAGGCGAGCCCGCCTAACTCGCGGTCGGCCTGCGCGAAGAACTGGGCCGCATAAAGATTGCCCAGCGAATAAGTGGGGAAATACCCGAACAAACCGGCGCTCCAGTGGATGTCTTGCAAGACTCCTTCGCTATCGGTTTTCGGCTCGATGCCGAGGTAATCGCGATATTTCTGATTCCAGGCCTCCGGCAGGCTCATCACGTCGAGATCTCCGCTGAGCAATGCTTGCTCCAACTCGAAGCGGATCAGAATGTGCAAGTTGTAGGTCGCCTCGTCGGACTCGATGCGAATCAGTGAGGGGCGTACGTCATTGATGGCAAAATAAAAGGCGTCGAGGGGGACGTCGCCTAGCGCTTCGGGAAACGCCTGCTGCGCCGCCCCATAGAAATGCTCCCAGAAACTGCGGCTGCGGCCGACAAGATTCTCCCACATCCGCGACTGCGACTCGTGAATGCCCATCGACACCGCTTCGCCGGGCGGCAGGCCGAAATGATCGGCCAGCAATCCCTGATCGTAGATGCCGTGTCCGGCTTCATGCAGCGTGCCGAACAAGGCGCAGTTGAAATATTTCTTTTCATACCGCGTCGTGATGCGGCAATCGTGCGGTCCCGGCGCGGTGCAAAACGGATGCGCGGTCACATCGAGCCGACCGCGCTGAAAATCAAAGCCGACCGCCGCGGCCGCCTGTCGGCCGAACGCTTCCTGCGCCTCGACTGGAAAGTTACGGTTCAAGATCGAAACGTCGGCCTTACGGCCGCTAGACCGAACGGCGGCGACCAGCGGGACCAACTCGTCGCGCAATCCGCCTAGCACCCGTTCCAGGTTCGAGGTCAGCTCATTCGGCTCGTAATCGTCCAAGAGCGCGTCATAGCGTCGTTCGGAATATCCGATAGCGTCCGCCTGCTGTCGCTTGAGCTCGATGGTTTTCTTGAGCAGCGGCGCGAACGAAGAAAACTCGTTGCGCTCTTTTGCCGTTTGCCAGGCTTGCTGGCCGAGCACGCTGGTCCGCATCAACTCCTCGACCAGCTTCTTGGGCAATTTGACTTTCTTGTCATATTGCCGCTTCAGTTGGCGAATGGTCGCCCCGCTGAAACTGGTCGGGTCCGCCGCCAGCCGGCTGTGCGAAAGCTCCTCCAGCCACTCGCCCAACTGGGGATCCGTCTGTCGAGAATGAATCATTCCCGACAGCAGCGTCATTTGCTCCGCTCGATACTCAGCCGCGGCAGGGGGCATCAGGCAGCGCTCATCCCAGCCGAGGAGCGACTCAATGGAACCTAGCAGCGCCGTTTCGCGCGCGTGCTGGCAGACATTCTCGTACAAGGCATCGGGCGGAACAGACATCGATGGACCAAGGCCGGCAAAGGGTCGAGGGACAGGCAGGAAACGGGCCCCTTGCGCCTGTTTGTACTGCCAATCGCCTGAAAAGGCTAGCTGCCCAGATGGCTCTCGATCTCTCTCGCCTTGGTGCTGAAGCCGGCGTGGTCTTCGGCGTCGCCACCACTGGGCCGCAGGCCTTCGCCCCACTTCTTGGTTTCGCCCGTGAAGCCATCGCCACGGAAGCGATCGAGATTGCAGCCAGTCGCTGAGACAACCATCAGCGCGACGCCCAATCCGCACCAGAGGCGGACTGCATAGCGCTCAAAACACACAATCATGCTCGACAAACCTGAATAAAGACCGACCTGAAGGAGGGCCCGAGGGGCGCGAAGTCTGCCAAAACCCGCCTGCCATGTCTAGACCGATCAGGCAACGCCCGGCAAACTAGGTAGCCGAGAGAAGGCAAATCGAACGTCACAGACTGAACACGCAGGAGCCGATCGTGCTCGATATTCTCGTGGTGGCCCCGCACCCGGACGATGCCGAACTAGGCGCGGCGGGCGCCATCCTGAAGTGCAAGTCGGATGGACTGCGAGTCGGCATCCTCGATCTCACCGACGGGGAGCCTACGCCGTTCGGCAGCCCGGAAAAGCGCGCCCAGGAGACAATGGCCGCGACCAAGATTCTAGGGATCGACTGGCGCGAGAACCTGGGCCTGCCCAATCGGCAATTGGAACACACGCTGGCAGCTCGGGCCAAACTGGCCGGCGTCTTTCGACAGACCAGGCCGCAGTGGCTTTTCGCCCCCTACTGGGTCGACGCGCACCCCGACCATGTCGCCGCCACGGAGCTGATTGAAGCGGCCCGCTTCTGGTCGAAACTGACCAAGACGGATCTGCCGGGCGAGCCATTTCATCCGCAACGGATTTTCTATTATTACTGCGTCCACCTGAAACAGACGCAGCAGCCGACGTTCGTTCTCGACATCAGTCGCTTCTGGCAACAGAAGCTGGCAGCAATCGAGTGTTACCAGAGCCAGTTCGTCGAAGGCCGCCCCAGCGATCCGCCCACGTTTCTCGACCACCAGCGCGACCAGGCGGCTTATTGGGGATCGTTGATTGGAACGGCCTATGGCGAGCCTTTCGCCAGCCGCGAGCCGCTCGGTCTGTCCAGTTTGCAACACGCGATCTGACCGTGATGGATCAGGGCCGGATGATCGCCGGCAGGCTGCTCAACTCGGGACTTTTCGGAACGAAGTAAGGCATCGGCGTCTGATGCAGCCGCGTGCTGAGCCTCCAGTAGAGCTCGGCTCGCTCCGCCGCAGTAGAAGAACTCTTCTCGCCCGAAGTTTCAGTGATGACATTGGCACGCCAGATTTCCTTGGCGCCTGGATTGACGAACAGCTCGAGTTTCAATTCGCTCTTCTTCATGCCCGGAGCGTCAAAGGACGATTGCGGCTCCTCGTAATACGATGCTCGCAACCGCGTAGGAACGTCAGGCGCCACCCTGATATTCTCGACGCCTAAGCGGGCAGTCAGAATCTTCTCGATTTCGTCGCCGACCTCCGCCGCTTGGGAGCCCGGCAGCACTCGCCCCACTCGCACCTCCAGACCAATCGGTTGCTTCGGTCCCAAGTGGCTAGCCTCGTCGCTGTGCACGGCCAGCAAGGTCCGATCGATCTTAGCCCACGGTATGGCGATATCGGCCAGCTTGCGGGTGACGCCCTCGTTTCGCAACGTGATGAGACGCTCGGCGTCAATGAAGCGCATGCGAGCATCGGCATCACGTTCCGTTTGCAGCATCCAGATCACGCGGCGCAATTCGCGATCGAAGAAAAAATGCCCGTTCAAAAGCCAACCGCGTCCGCCCGGGTGCCATTCGATCGCGGGGCCCTCGTAAACGCACGCGCCCGTCCACACGGCGCGCATGTCAATGCCCGCCGTTTGTGTCGCGTACGGTTGCTGTTCAAAGGTCGTCTCGCCGGCATCGTTCCAGCACGCCAGTCGCGCGCCGCCGTTCAGCACGGCGAGCAATTCGTCGCCGTCGGGCGAAAACCGCAGACCATCGACCGTGGCTGCGGCGCCGTCGACAGGGGGCAAAAAAATGGTCGCCGAGGGCTTGGCCTTCGCTTGCTGGACGCTGCCGGCGACGTCGTACAGTAGAATGCGGCCATCGTTTGTAGCGACCGCCAGCGTTTCGCCGTCATCGCTGAGCGCCGCTTGCGATCGCTCGAAAGGCTCGACGAGAAATTCCTTAATCGCTTCGCCGCCAGCCAGACTCGAAACCCTCACCCGCTGCCCATTGCCAAAACGGGCCGAGCTGACAAGTTGCCCGGGCCCGGCGAATTCCAGCAACGTCAATTTGAGAAAGGATCGTTCGAGCGGCACGGAGAACTGCCACTCGCCCGTTTCGCACGAGCGCACCTCAATGCCCAGCGCCGTCGTCTCGTCAGCCGAGGCATAAAACTTTCCATCGGGGCTCAACGCCCGCAGCGCATTTCGCGAGCGCGCTTGGTAGGCGCCGGTTTTGCCGACGCTCTCGCCGGTCTTGAGATTGAACACCTCTTGTCCGACGGCAACAAAGGGATTCGTCCCTGGGGCGAACACAATCATCGGATCGCGCGCCGGCAAGGGGATCGAAACGGTGGAGCGGCCGCCGTCGGTTTCGCCGGGAAACAAGTCTGGAGACCCGGATTCGGCTTCGCTCTGAGCCAACTCTCCCCCGGGAACCAGCGGCCCAATTCTCTCCCTAGGGGAAGAATCTTCGGCCCGGTTCGTCTCGCGGTTTCGCGATTGCTCGAATCCGCCGACGGCAGGCTGCGACGTCGTGGCGTCGTTCCTTGCCACATTCGACTCGATCGGCGGTTGTGTCGGGTCGCCGGGCGGCGTCGTCTCCACGGCCCCTGGATCGACCAACACTTCTTGCTCAGCATTTCGGCTGCGCGAGCCGCGGCTAAGCGCAAAGCCGATAATAATCATTGCCAGCGCCGCGCCCACCGCCACGGGAATCTGCCAGTAATAGGCAGGCATGGCCTGTTTTTGCCGCGAAGGCAAACGCACGCGAGATCCGCGGCTGCGCCCCGCCAGACCGGCCTGGCTGGCCAGTGCGTCGAGATCGACGGGCGGCGGCAAGGGCCGAGACGCGGCCGCCGGCGGCGCTTGAGCCGCGCGAAGCGGCGGCTTCAGGGTGATCGCCGTATTGACGACCGTGTCGGCGCCCGCTGGCGGCGTGTGTCGCGGAGGACTGGCGGCCGCCGCTTTGCGCTTCAATTCTGCGTCGTAGGCGGCGCGCTTGGAGCGGTCCAACAAGCAGATCTTGGCTGCTGCAATTTCATTAAGGATTCGGGTGGCATGTTCGCCATACTTGCCGGCCTGAAAGTTCCGCACGTAAGCGCTCTGACGCAGCACGGCAGCGTCGATCACTTCCAGGTCGCGCTCGTCGGGCGCAATACCGAGCAGTTGATAATGAGTCGGCGGGCGGTGCTCTTCAGGAATGCCCAGCCATTTTCGGTACGGATCAAACATCAAAGAAGCCTTTGCCCGAGCGCCTTGCGACGCTTGGCTTCGTGTATTTCGCGATTAAGATGCAACCGACGCAGAAGCGAGAACTAGACGCCAGGGAAGCGAATTTAGTTCTCTGGAACAGCTCAAAACCGCGTAAGCCGGGCGCGGCGCCGATTCACTCCCGGCCAGTTTTCGGTCCATTTTATGGGTTTGGCCGGGGCACGACTAGCGAAAACCAGCCGCAATCTGGCCGCCGACGCGGGCGAGAACGCTCCTCGACAAGCGCCGGTTTACGAGCGACACGTTGGCGCTTAATATACAGTATTACCACTTTTGGGGCAAAGAAATGTTGCCTCGCGATTACTTATTTTTCACTTAAAATCTCGGTCTGAGTGCCGGCTGTCGACCGCGTCTACCCTCGCTGGTCAATTTTCGGGCAGGGCCCAATTCTAATGACTGCGAATTTAAGCTTATTGTTCAATAAACATGGCCTGGCTTTCCTGCATCAGGCTTTGGAACAGGTCGTCGGGCAGCCGAGCGGTGTCATTAGCGATGCCGCTCTGTATCGAAGCAAGGTCATACTGCCGGCTTGGCAGTCCTCGCCGCTGCAGTTCCGGCTGCTCGATCCCGCCAAATTGCGTTGGGACGAATTCATGCTGGCGCTGCGCGAAGGCGTCTTTGACATTTCCCGCGGCGCGGTGGCGCTGCAGTCGAACTGGCAAGAGGCTGTCGGGCTGGCGCTGAACGACTTTATCGAGGCGCCGATTGCCGACGGTTTAACGTTGCCCGCCGCAGGTCCCGATTCGGCGCCAATGCCGCTTCCACCCGGCACGAGGGTGCATGCTGTCGGCATCGACCTGGGAACGACCTACTCGGTTGTCGCACACCTGGACAATCAAGGGCGTCCGGTGAGCATCCCCAACGCCAATGGCGACATTCTGACTCCAAGCGTCGTATTGTTCGATTCTGATGGCACGGTCGTGGGAAAAGAAGCGGTTCTGGCCGCATCGCTCGAACCCGACAAAGTCGCCGATTGCGTAAAGCGAGACATGGGCGGCAAACATTACCATCGGCCGGTCAATGGCGAGTTTCTGCCGCCCGAAGTCATTTCCAGTTACATCCTGCGCCGTCTGCGATCGGACGCCGAGCGCAAGCTTGGCCCCGCCTCGAAGGCGGTGATCACGGTGCCCGCCTATTTCGACGAGACCCGACGCCGCGCAACGATGGACGCAGGTCAACTCGCCGGGCTCGAAGTGCTCGACATCCTCAACGAACCGACCGCCGCCGCCATTTTGTACGGCTATCAAGAAGGGTTTCTCGACAGCTCAGGTCGAGTCAAGGATGGCCAGACGCTGCGCGTGTTGGTCTATGATCTCGGCGGCGGGACGTTCGACGTCACCGTCGTCGAAATGAAGGAACACTCGTTCAAGGCAATTGCTACCGATGGCGACGTTCGCCTGGGCGGCAAAGACTGGGACGAAAAATTGATTGACATCGCCGCCCAGCGACTGGTTGAACAAACCGGCGACGATCCGCGCCAAGATCCGGAAACCTTGCAGGAGCTGTGGCTGGCGGCCGAACTGGCCAAAAAGACCCTCTCCGAACGTGCCAAGGCCACGATGTACGTCAATCATCGCGGGCGGCGCCATAAGGTGGAAGTCACGCGCGATGAATTCGAAGAGGCGACGGCGCCGCTCGTCCTGCGCACTCGCATGACGACCGAAATCGTCGTCATGCAGGCGGGCTTAACGTTCAAGGAAATCGACAAGGTGCTCGTTGTCGGCGGTTCAACCCGCATGCCGATGATCACGCGCATGTTGACGGAACTGGCCGGCCGCGCCGTCGATTGCTCGGTCTCGGCCGACGAAGCCGTCGCGCACGGAGCGGCGCTCTATGCCGATCTGATGCTGCAAAAGCATGGCGTCGGCGGGGGCCACGCCCAATTCTCGGTCACGAACATCAACTCGCACAGCCTCGGAGTGATTGGCGTCGACCCCATCACCGGCCGCAAGCTCAATCGAGTCATCATTCCCAAGAATACCGCTTTGCCGCATGTGGCGGCGCGGCGGTTCAAAACGTATCAGAGCAATCAGCCCAACGTGCGCGTATGCGTGCTGGAAGGCGAAAGCGAAGTGCCCGATGCCTGCATCGAAGTAGGCACCTGCGTCATCCGCGACTTACCCCCGAATCTGCCCGCCGGCTGGCCGGTCGAAGTGCGCTACAGTTACGGCGAAAACGGTCGGCTCCAGGTCATGGCCAGCCTCGTCGGTCACGATGCCAAAGTGACTACCGAGTTCATCCGCGACAACAGTCTCTCCGACGACGACTTGATGCTGTGGGCCGAGTGTCTGGCAACCGAGGCCCGTCAAAAGGCGACATTTTGACGTGTGGTTTCGCAAGTCATTCGGGATACGTGCGCACCCCTCGCGACTATGCTGCTTGATAAGTCGACAGGCGTCGCTGAGCTTATTCGCAATGCCCGGATGGCCAGACGGTAGAGAAATATGGCGAAACTGAAATCGGGCGAATTGCGCGTGCTTAAGGGGGACGTCGTCTACGGACCGATGATGCGCGATGAATTGAACGACCTGCTAGCTGGCGGCAGGTTCTCGCCCGACGATCGAGTTTCGGTGTCCGGAGCGCCTTGGATCGCCATCAAGGAATACCTGGCGCCCAAGCCGCCCGATCAAGAGCCAATCCCCGAGCGCTGTCTCCAGGTGCTTAAGGGAAAATACATGTTCCCGCCGCTGTCGCGCGAGGAGGTCATCCAGTTGGCGGCGCTCGGGCGGATCGGCGATGACGATTTGATTAGCGCTCTCGACGGACCCTGGATGAGACTGGCCGATTTCTTTGCTCCTCCCGCCGTGCCCGAACCTGAACCTCCCGAAGACGATGCCGTGCTGGTGCAGCCTCTGCCGGCGCACGCGCGGGCCGTGGGACGCTTGCGCGTCGCCGATCTACTCGAACAAGATCGCGATCTGCCCGACGAGTGGTATGCCAAAGTCCGCGGATTGCACAGCTCGCCGATGCAGAAACGGCATCTCCGTCTACTGTACCAATCAGGCGAACTGACGCTCGATTGTCCGGTGCGCAACGCCGCCTGGCGGCAATCCGACTGGCGGCCTATCCGCAGCATTCCCGAAGTACATGCCGAGGTGACTCGCCTCTGATTCAAGCGCGATCGGCCGGCAATCCAGCGGCGCCAAGCCGTTTGCCCGCCTACTTGTCGTCAGATTCGGCTTCGCCTGCTTTGACGATCTTCCCGAACAGCTTGCCGCCATGATCGCTGGCGCTCCAGGTGCCCGCATATTCATTGCGGTAAAACAGCACTCGCGCCGTAAAGATGCCAACGTTGGGAATCTTCAAATCCGTCAGCGTGATCACCGGCGTATCGCCGGCCCATTTCACCTCCAGCGGCAGGGGAATGGCATTGCCATTCTTGCCGTACTGGTACTCGAACAACCAAAAGTCGCCATTCGGCAATTTCTTTACCGATTTCAGCAGATACTTTTCTTCCTTCAGGCCGCCGCGCTGCTCTTGCCCGTCGGTCGTGAAATAACCAACCAGCGTCGCACCGGACATCGCCGTTTCGAAATCCTTAATCAGCTTCGCACGATCGGGGACAGCTGCCGGCTGCGCAGCGGGTTCGTCGGCGCGTACGGTGCAAAATAAGCAGACGAGCGCGGCGGCCACAGCGAGAGAGACGATGCGTTGCATGGAAAAGCGCCTCATTCAAAGATCAGGATTGTCAGTAAAATTACACGTCGGGCACCGGCCTGCGAGTTTACGCTTCCGCAAAACGGCATTCAACAACTGCTCCCGCAACGCGTCTGGTCACAACGCTCCCGGCAAGGTGTACTCACGTTCGACGATTTCTCGGATCTTGCTGCGACTCTCTTGGGCCGAAATCTCAGGCCGCTGTTCGACTTCGGCGGCCAGACGGGCCAGATTCTCGTCCTTGATGCCGACGCGAAACCAGCCCGAATAATCTCCATGCCGCAGATGATAAAGCCACGTTTCGTCGTCGACGCCTTCCGCCAGTTGTAGAAACATCATCAGGTTTTGCGCCTGCAGGTTCAGCTTTTCTTCGGCGCCGCGGAAATAGAAGCTGCGATCTTTGCCCAAATCGCCTTCGGCATATTTGTGCCGATGACGGCGCTGTGCGGCGACGCCAGGAACGACGTGCATCAGGCAAGGCCCCGTCGGGTCGTCGACTCGCCAAAAGAGCGCCGCGCCGCGATCGGGCGGCTTTGACGGCAACTGTGGCAAGGAAAGTCCCCGCGCTTCGCAGAATTTCTGCACGCCTTGCCGAGAGGATTCGCCTGCCGCCACAAGCGTGTCGATCGATTCGATCGCACGTCTTTCGATGCTCGCCGGATCCACCGTAATGAATGCCGTTTGCTGGTAGCTGCCTGGGGGGTCGGGCAAGTCGGGGCGCCAACCGACCGGCAGCACGTGGTGCGCTTCATCAATCACCAGCCAGTGGGGCAGGCATCGCGCCGCGCGCATTTCGCGCAGCCGTTCGTTAATCGCCAGGAAGAATCGCGGACGCTCGTCGAACTTGAGCGCCAACAGGTTTACGACGACGTTCGTATCTCGCTCGGAGAGCAATTTATTGACCTGTTCCACGGTCGGAGCCTGCTGTGGCCCGCCAACGTTTACCGTGTTCTTGAGATTGCCGTGATCCCCTTCCGGATCGATGACGCACACCTGATAGCGTTGTTCGGTCAACCTCTCAATCAACGCCATGGCCAGCGTCGATTTTCCGCTACCCGACTCGCCCGCAATCAACAAGTTCATCCCGTAAGGCCTGACGCGGACTTCTTCGCCCGAATCGCGCATACCGAGCAGAATGTGATGGCGTGCGAGGCGCGGTTCCAAATCCGCCAGGTCGTTGTCGATGATTCGTCCGATCAGCGCCTCGACGCCGGGCCCATGGTCCTTTGGCGCGACCCAATCAACGGCGTCTTGCAAGGAGCGAATGGCGTTAGCTACGGCGACCGAACATTCGCAGGCGCTGAGAAACGCGTGGTCGTTTTCCGCATCGCCTACGCCGACGACGTTATGGGCGGATATGCCCATTTCTGCCAGCGCCGCGTGGAGACCCGTGGATTTGTTCACGCCGGCCGGCAACAGCATCACGGCGCCTTTATTGAAGATCACCTGATACTCGAGCCCCTGGTCGCGAATCGCCGCCAAGGCGGCCGTTTCATGCGGGCGCCACGTCGCCAGAATCACGCGCCCCAGCGACAACGGGGACACGCCGCGGCGCTCGAGGGCTTGCACCAGTTTTTCCGGCGGCGGACTGGCCAGCGCGCGCTCGGTGCGATCCGACGGCCGATACAGCAGGCCGCCGTTTTCGGCCACAATCCAATCAAACAACTCCGCTTCGCCGAAGCATGTGAACAGGTCGGGCAGTTCCCGGCCGGTAACGAGAATCAGCTTTCTGCCCGAGGCGCGCAGCTTGCGCAGCGCCTCGAGAGTGCTCGGCCCTACGATGCTGTCGGTCGCCAAGGTTCCGTCGTAATCAGCGGCCAACGCCAGGTATCTCATGTTCTACCGGACTTCGGGGCGAATCATAGTTCCGTCCGCGCCACGGCCATTGAGCAAACGCCGAGCCATGGCCGCTCAGGTCTAGTCCGCTTCATATAGAATGAGCCAACTTTTCGGGCATTTTGGGCCGCCTGAGTGCAACTCGCCCGGCGATGCAAGCCATTGACCGTTCTTAGTTCAAGTTGGCCAGGAAACTGCCGGTGAGCCCGCCGGCGTCGCAGGCTCGCTTCTCGGAGATAAACCGGCTATACCAGTAAGTATGCTGTTCACTGCGCGAATTGGACAAAAAGAGCTGGCACAACTTTGTCGCCGTCTTGCCACCGGGCTGGAAGCCGGGCTCGACGTGCGGCGCGTTTGGAGCCGCGAAACAACCGGCCGGCAGTCGCCCGCTTTGCGTCGCAGGCTCGAACTAGTCAGCGATGCGGTCAACCGCGGAGATACCCTTACCGACGCGCTTGCTCAAACAGGCAAGTTCTTTCCGAACCTATTTTTGGAACTGGTCGCCGTCGGCGAGCAGACGGGCAAACTGGCCGAAGTGCTCAAGCGCCTGGCGGAACATTATGAGCACCAACTCAAGCTGCGCCGCGCTTTCCTGAGCGCCATCGCGTGGCCGATGCTCCAACTGGGCGCCGCCATCTGCATCATCGGCTTGCTAATTTTTGTGATGGGGTTCATCACATCCGCGGACGGCAAGCCGATCGACATCTTAGGCTTTGGATTGGTCGGCGCCTCAGGCGTGACGATCTACTTCACCATCGTCTTTGCCATCGCCGCGGCGGTCGCTTTGACAATCCGAGCCGTGCGACGCGGGCTCGCCTGGACCCGGCCGGTGCAGCATCTCGTTCTTCGGATTCCCGTCTTAGGCGCTCAGTTGCAAACGCTCTCGCTGGCGCAGCTCGCCTGGACCATGCATCTGACGTTCGACGCCGGCATGGATCTCTTGCCCGCACTGCCGCTGTGCCTGCGCAGCACCGGCAATGCTCGCTACACCGATCATATTAACGAGGTGCTCACCGCCGTTCGCTCGGGACAGGAAATCAGCGAAGCGTTTACAGACACGCGCGCCTTTCCACGCGACTTTCTCGATTCGCTGGAGGTCGGCGAGCGCAGCGGCCGGTTGCCGGAAACCATGGCGATTCTGTCCGAACAGTATCAAGATCAGGCGCAGCGCACGTTGGCCGCATTGACCGTCATCGCCGGTTTCGGGGTGTGGGCCATCGTGGCCATTATTATCGTGCTCATGATCTTCCGCCTGGCAATGTTCTACATTGGCATGATCGGCGACCTGAGCAGACCGGTCTGATCAGGGTATTTCGATACGACGCAAGAGAAACATGCAATGCGCGATGCCAACGTCGAGACGGAGCTTACTCGCCGCGAGTTCGTTTATACGGGCGCCGCGGCCGCTTTAAGTTTGCCCGCGCTTTCGGCGCGGATCGGCGCGCCGCAGCCTGCGCAATCTTGTATCATGATCCTGCTCGTCGGCTCTCCCGGTCAGCTCGATACCTGGGATATGAAGCCTGCCGCGCCCGCGCAAATCCGCGGCCCCTTCCGCCCAATTTCGACAAACGTGCCGGGAATAGAGATCTGCGAGCATTTCCCGCAAATGGCCCGCCTCGCCGATCGCTATGCGCTCGTCCGCAGCCTGCATCATGCCGGTCCGCCGCTTCACGAATCTGGCCAGCGCCTACTGCTCACAGGGCAGGACTTTGGCCCCGGCGACGAGCAGCCTTACTGCGGCTCGGTGATCGCCAAGGTGTTGGGTTCCCATAACGATCTGCCGACCGCCGTGCTGTTGCCTGGTCCCTTGGGCGATACCGGCGCAGGAGGCCTGCATGGTCAAACATCCGCTCATCTTGGCGCTAGCTACGAGCCTTGGTCTCCGGGCGCTGCTCCCCGCGCCGTCTCGGCCTCGCTGGCCCAGGCATTTGATCTCGATGCCGAACCTGCCGCACTGCGAGACCGCTACGGATTTCACTCGCTGGGGCGATACTGCTTGATCGCCCGGCGTTTAGTAGAGCGCGGCGTGCGCCATGTGCTCATTAACCAGTTTTCTACCGTGTTCGATTCGCTCTCCTGGGACATGCACGCCAATGGCGGTAAATTGAACGTCTCGCTGGCCGACTATCGTCGCGTGCTCTGCCCGCAGTTTGACCAGGCGTTTTCAGCATTAATCCTCGACCTGGAAGTGCGCGGCTTGCTGAGCCAGACGATTGTGCCGGTGCTGAGCGAGATGGGCCGCTCGCCGAAACTGAACTCGCGCGGCGGACGCGACCATCACCCCGGCGTCTGGACCAACCTCATCGCCGGCGGACCCATCCGTGGCGGACAAGTGATTGGTTCGAGCGACCGCCACGGCGGTGAGCCGCACGACCGACCCGTTGCACCCGCCGAAATGCTGGCCACGATCTACCATGCGATGGGCATCGATCTGGAAACCGCCCGGATTTCTGATCGGCGTGGCAATCTAGTTCCGCTCGTCGCTGGGCGGCCCGTGGCCGAGCTGTTTTGAGGGGCCGAGAATCAAAGGGACAAAGTGAGGAAAAGTTAAGCACGGAGTTCGTTCACGACTTTGTCCCTTTACCTCATTGCGATTCTGATCCCTCGTCCTACTTCGACTCCAAGTAGAACAGCGCCAGCCGATCTCCCGAAGCCTCGCTGGTGCGCAGGTGCAACGACTGCTGGAAATCGACGGGTTCCAAGAGCAGGTATCGCCAAGCCAGTCCGCCGCGCCGACCGCAGAGACTGTGCCGCACTTCGCTGGCTGCATCTGGGATGCCAAGAAAGCCGCGCCACGACATGCCCGACCAGTCGCTAAGATTCTGGCCGTCGACTGAGAGCGATTCAAAGCCGCCCATGTCCGCGCCTTGCCACTGGGAAACCAGGCCGATCCATCTTCCGCGACCCGGTTGTACGATCAGATCGCGAGAAGCTTCGGCTCCGCCTGGGCGAAAAACGCCGTGCAACCGCGATTGCAAGCGCGCGTCGTGAACGTCGGCCAGCGGCTCGTAAGACACCGTGGCGCCGACGCCGGAAATGGTCTGCTTGCCGCGATTGACCGCCGCGATCGTCAATCCCGCGCGGTACGGCATGGCCAACAGGTTCGTCAGCCCGCCGCGATCAACGAGAACGTAGTTAGGATAATTCCCGCCAGCTCCCGCCAGGCCCGGATACAGATAGCGCGCGGGAGCCAGGATGGCCGGATCTTTCTGGCCGTCGACGACGACCTCGAGCCACAAATCGCTATTCGCCAGCATGGCGGGGTTGACTTGCAACTTGGTCCACTGCACGACGCCGGCGTCTTTCAACTCGATCAAAGTCTGGCGGTCGCCAGGCTTGATCGCTTTCGGGCTGGCGCTTTGCCGCGGCAGCGGATCGGCTTCGCGATGCGTGCCCCAGCCAAGTTGCTCGTTGCGATATGACAACGCGGGCAACAAGCCGCGCGCCACGGCCGTTTCGCCCCCGGAGTATTTTTCGAGTGCAACGTCCGCCGGGAACTTCACATAGTCGATTCGATACTCCGCCGGCTGCTTGGCGTCGACCACGATTTTCAAACTCGTTTGATATGGCAGAAAGGTCAGCAGCGGTTGCTGGTCCTGCCCCACGAGCGGCACATGCTTGTGCAAGTCGCTCGCGGCGCATTCCATGCGAGCCGCCTCTTCGCCGTCGAAGTAAAAGGCCAGCTTTCCTGAGTCATTCGTCCGCGAGATTTCGACGACGGCCCCTGGCCCGGTCAATTCGGCCAGCACCGCCCGGCCCGAATGGTCGATCTTTTTGTAGGCCACGCCCGAGCTGAGTGCGTCGTTGACGGCCAACGTCTCGGGACTCATCAAGCGATCGAGCACTTGCTTCGACGCTGGTTCGCCCGCTGGCGCGTACCAGGCTTCCAATCCCGGTCCGTCTGGAGCCTCGAGCACGCACAGATCACGGAACTCGATCGGGGCGTTGTGGTCTTGCAGTCCGATCCAGCCTTTCAGATTGCGGCGGTGCAACTCGGGCAACCGGGCCGTGTTGGTCTGCTGCACGAGCACGCCGTTCACCCAGGCCGAAATCATGTAACCTTCGGCCTTGATTACCAGGTTGTTCCAGGCTTGCGAACGATCGGCCTTGGCGATCGGCTCGAGATTACCATACAGGGCCATCGTCGAATGTCGCGTGAGGGGCGTGCCGCGCTTCTCGTCGAGCAATTGCAGCTCCATGCCGTCGCCCGAAGGCCAGCCGGCCCGAGCCGTGCGAATGCCGATGCCAGAGTTTCCGCCTTTGGCCATCTTGTACGCGAGCGAGAGCGTGAAGTTGGCATATTCTTTTTCGGTGCGCAAGTAGTTGCCGTCTTTGTTCAAGCAGGCGATTCCCTCGTCGCGCGCGGCCCAACCATCGAGCTTGCCCGGCGTCCACCAGCCGGCGAGATCATGGCCGTTGTAAATCGCCTCGCCCGCCGGTTCTCGCGCCCGCAGATCGGTTAACTGCACATGGCCTTTTTCGACCGCGAGCCCCAGACCGTAGCGCGCCTTGGCTGGCACGCGCGCGTCGTACAGTTGCTTGCCGTCGACGATGAGCGACAGGCGATCTTTCTCGCGGCGCAGCAAAGCATCGTGCCATTCGCCGTTGTTAGCGGCAAGCTCGCCGCCTGGCGCTAGCGTTTTATCTCCTTGTCGCAATTCGCCGGCGCGCTCACTCTCCGAGAGGGAGACGGTAAGTCCTTCGCTGCCGGCGGGCGCTTCAGGCAGCGCAATCTTCAGCTCGCTTCCCTCCGGCGCCGACCAGCGAAAGCGCAGTTCGACATCGCCCCAAGTCCAGCCCGACAGGAGCGGCTTCGCCCGGGCTTCTCCCTTGAGCACGCCTTCCGTCATTTGCCAACCCTGCGGCGCATCGGCGCCATACGTCCAGCCGGTCAGGCTGCCAGGATCGAACAGAGCGACTTCCGTTCCGGATTGCTCAGCGGCCGCCGCGCAGCACGAAATCGTGCACAGCAGGAACAACCCAGCGACGATGAGAGAACGAGTAACCGACATGATGGCCTGCCAAACGAGCGATTGATGAACTTCAAACCAAGCAATTATTTCTAAGCGGGGCGGCTTCTAGGCTGCTCACGCGGGGCGTTATGCCTTCTCGGCGTTAGCCGTCTTGGCCATGCCCTTCGAGCATCTATAAGCCCAGAAACTCTTCAACCGCCTCGCGCATCACGGACTTATCGGGCTCGATTCCCGTCCACAGCCGGAAGGCAATGGTGCCCTGATTGACGATCATGCCCAAACCGTCGAGCGTTTTGGCGCCGCGCGCTTTAGCCTCTTGCAGAAATCTTGTATCAGGCGGACTGGCGATCACATCGGCTGCGACCAGGCCCGCCCCCGCGGAACCGAAGCGAACCGGCACGCGCGCCTCCGGAGCATTCAATCCGATGCTCGTGGCGTTGACCAGCACCTCGGTTTCCGCCGGAATCTCATATTCGTCTTCCCACACCACCAGCGTTGCAGCGCTCTTCGTCTTCTGATTCACCAAGTCGACCAGTTCCTGCCCGCGCTCGGCCGTGCGATTCACAACCGTAATCGCCGCGGCGCCAGCCAAGGCCAGTTCAACGCCGATCGCCCGCGCCGCGCCACCGGCGCCCAACAGCACCACCCGCTTGCCGGTGGGATCGACGACCCCAGTGAGCGACTGCATGAATCCTTTGCCGTCGGTATTCTCGCCCACGAGTTCCCGCTCTTCGCGAACAATGCAGTTCACCGCCCCCATCAGGGCGGCGGCGTCGCTGAGCCGGTCGAGATATTCGAGTACGGCGACTTTGTGCGGTTTGGTGATATTGCCGCCGCGGAAGCCCATCGCCCGCATTCCCCGCACCGCATCCGCCAGATCCTCGGGCGCCACTTCCAGCGTCAGGTAGCGCCACTCGAGCCCATGGCGAGCAAACGCCTTTTCGATCATGAACTGCGTCGGGTTCCCCGCGACGGGCTGACCGAACAGCGAACAGATTTCTTGCAGCGACGGGTTAATCACGTTGGGAGGCGATCGAATCTCACGGGCCAAGAAGACAATTTCGTGCTGGCTGCAGCGGCGCCAAACCGATTCCGCGGGTGTTGCGCGTAAAGAGATATCTTGTCCTAGGCAGCGGACTGCTGCAAGGGTTTGGGGCAAAGGTTGGCGTCGCGCTGATTGTTACGCCCTACAACCCCGTTGAACTGCGGAGCCCAATTACGAGACGTTCGGTTCCAAGACGCCCGTCTCATAACGAAAGCGAGCGAACACTTGGCAAGTTGGGCAGCGAACATCCCAAAAGCGAGCGAAATTGATTCTCCAGCCGGGATGCTTTTGTCGCGCCTCATGGCATCGGGCGAGATGTTCCTTTCGCGCCTGTCGAGCCGCGTCCAGGCCATACGCCTTGCCGCACGAAGGACAGACCAAGCGAGACAGCGTTTCAAGCTGATGCCTGCTAGTTCGCTCGACGGAAATGCGCAACCAGGCGAAGAAAGAAGCTGCTGTCAGCAGCGTCGCGATGGCAATGGTTGAGCCCATCAGCAAATTCGCGCCTCATGGCGATTCATAATCACTGGCTTGGCAACTGCCGAAAAAGTTCGAATGCCAGAACAACTTGGGCCGCGGGAGCTTGTGTTCATTAAACCAATTGCTGAAGTCTTGGTAAATCACGGCGGCGGCACCCGACACATGATGCTGCAACATCTTCAGCGAGCCGTGAAGTGAGTAATATAGTGGGGCGCCCCCGTTTTCCGTACCAAGGGTTATGAGAGTACGGTTTGGGGAATGGGTAATGCCTCTTGGTTTCGGCTGTGCTGCTGGAGCGTAGGCGTAGCCGGAGCGGAAGCAGCACAGCCGGCCGCGTACTGGGCCGGGGTCTGATAGCCCAGGCTGCTATGGGGACGGCGGTGGTTGTAGGCGCTGCGCCAGTCGGTCATGCAAGTCGGGCGAGGGTTCGCGAGTGTCCGGGCCGGGAGAATCAAGTTGAGGCCGTTGCAGCGGCCGCTTGGCGGTGCGCGCACCGCCCCATCACCCAGCCGAGGAAGGCGCCTGCCATGCCCAGCAATAAGTACAAGACAAATGTGTCACAGCAATCAGTCGATTTGTTGACGCGTTGGGTTGGCCGGCACTTCAAGCCAGAATTCCAATAACCAGGCTGCCGGCGCCCCAAGAAAGATTCCGTAACATGCGCCATTGAAGACAAAACGCCAAAGGCTCCGCGGCCGGCAGTGATTGTGCCTCGTCCCCAGCGGAGATCGAAATGGATTATGATCCGGTGCCGGCACGATTTCCGGTATGACGAAAGTCAATCGCTCAATTTCCGAAGCGTCATCAGTTCAAGCACTCCGCGCTCGATCGTGAAGGTTTGCACGTGTCGCCAAACGTTGCTTACTTCATCCGCCAACTGTTCAGCCGTAAGAGCGACGATGGTCGCCGGGCCAAATGGTTCGAGAAACGTTTGGCGGAGGCCGAGAGCAAGCTTAACGGCGAAGAGTTTCGCTAGCAACGTTCGGCGGCCGAGCAGCAGGTCAAGCAGACCGCACGCGCTGCGGAGCGCTTGCGTTGGTCTCAGGGGCGCGTCGATAGGGGACGCTTGCGCCTGCGCTTCGCGTTTGTCGCAGATCTGTGAGTTGCAGAAGGCCAATCGCGGCGCCGGCCAAGCCGCCGAGCAATGCCCAGCCATAAGTGTGAAAGGCGATTAGCCAAATCTCCAGCCGACCTGGCTCCTGCGGCGCCTGCCTTCTGAATAACAGATACTGACCCAGAACTGCCCCGATCATGAGTCCAAGCCAGGCGTATCGCAACACCATTCGCCAGAAGCAACCAGCGGCGGATTCCTCTTCCACTTCCGCAAAGTTGTGGGCCGTCGAGTCAGCGTGTGTCTCCTCATATTTCGATGGGGCGAGCCTCGCTACTTCCCGCCGACTCATCGGCTTGAGGATGCCTCGGGCCAGATGAAAGCTGCGGACGCGCTGGCGGATATCTACCAGACGTTCCAGCAACTGCGGTGCGTCGAACGAGGCGACTGTTTGCTCGCCGGCTTCGCGCAAAGCGTCCCAATGTCGATTCCATAATTCGTCGAGCGTTGTCCCAGGAAATGACCGCGTTTCCATGCCAGGCGGAATGTCGGAACGCCGCCGCAGATTGGTCGTGGTCAGGATTCTGCCATCGGCAAACTGCGAGCAAACGCAGTATCCGGCTTCCATCCGCTGGCCAACGCGGAACCACAGCGCTGCGAGCCAGACCTTTCCGTCCGCATGGAGCAAATTCGCTCCATAGCTTTCAGCATCGCCCAAGAATTCGCTGGTATGGCACACCAAGAGACGGAACGAATGTCGCGAGCAGTCGTCGACCATCGTGCGCAAGGATTGTTGCGCTGCCTCAGGAACTTCCTCCAACTCGACTGGCAAGAAACCAGAGTCGAGCTTCACTCCGACGTTCGCCGGCGGCTCAGCGCGTAGCAACTTGTGTCGAATAACGAGCGAGATGAAGTCGAGCATTCCTGGTGCTTGCGCTCGCAGCAAGCCGCAAGATAGCCGCGTCACGTCGGTTTTGTACCAGACGTCCATGCTCGCCGAACTCGCGATAAAGAAATGTGAAGACTGTCTGCTAAGACTCGAATGTTTGGTTGACATAGCGAGCCGGAGCGAGCGACGACTTCCTGCTTAAAGCTTATCCGAACCCGGGCCAAAGGCAATGTTTTTCGCGGCTCGAGGAAGTTGGCAATCCTGTGATCGCCGGGGTATGCTTGACCCAACGCTTCGCCCATGCTGCCAAATCCGTCATAAACGGACGCCGCCTATCACAATGCCTCTGCAAGCTCTGAAGCAAGAATGATGCCATTCGCCCTGCCTTTCCGCTTATTATTCCTACTCGGCTTAATTCAATGCCTGGCTCTAGCCCAACCCGTTCGGGGCGAAAATTGGCCCCAATGGCGTGGACCGCGCGGCGACAGCACCAGCAAAGAACAGAAACTGCCGCTAGTCTGGGGCGAACAGCGCGGGATTGCCTGGAAAGTTGAGCTGCCGGGCTGGGGCACCAGTACGCCCGCGATCTGGGGCAATGAGATCTTCATCACCTCGCAGCAGGACGACAAGCTGTTGCTGCTTAAGCTTGATCGGGCGAAAGGCAAGGTGGTCTGGACGCGCGAGGTCGGCACGGCGGAGACGCCGCGCACCAGCCCGGGGCGAACCGACCAAAAATTCCATCAATTGCACAACAACGCCAGTCCGTCGCCTGTGACCGATGGCGAGGTGGTGATCGCCCACTTTGGCAACGGCGAGTTGGCGGCGTATGACTTCGAGGGCGAACGCCTCTGGCATCACAACTTGCAGAGCGAACACGGCAAGTACACGATCTGGTGGGGGCATGCCAACAGCCCGGTGTTGTTCGAAGGCTTGGTGATCTCGGTCTGCATGCAGGACTCGCTCGCCGATCTCTCGGAGAAGCCGGCGCCAAGCTATCTGGTGGCGCACGATAAACGAACCGGCAAGGAGCGCTGGAAATCGTCGCGCATGACCAAAGCTTCGGCCGAAGAATGCGACTCCTATACCACGCCGTTGTTGTTTCAGACTGCCAGGCAGTGGGAATTGCTTGTGATGGGAGGTAACCAACTCGATAGTTATGATCCTGCCACAGGCCGGCAACTCTGGTACTTGCCCGGCATCATCGGCGGCCGCACGATCACCGGTCCGACGGTCGGTCACGGCATGGCGTACGTGACCCAGGGCATGCGCAAAGACCTGTTGGCCGTCAAAGTCGATGGCAGCGGCGAATTATCGAAACGCAGCATCGTTTGGAAGGAGGCTGAGGCCACGCCCGATACTTGCTGCCCGGTGCTATGGCAAGACCTTTTGTTTACCGTTAGCGACAACGGCGTCGCCAAGTGCTACGACGCCTACACGGGCAACCAGAAATGGAAGAAGCGCTTGCCCGGCGATTACAAGGCTTCGCCCGTGGCGGCGGAAGGACGTATTTATTTCCTCAACCTGCACGGGCTCGCGACTGTCGTCGCCGCTAACGACCGCTACGACAAACTAGCGGAGAACCAGCTCGATGATGAGACCACCGCCTCGCCCGCCATCTCGAACGGACGGATTTACATTCGCGGCAAGAAGTATTTGTACGCGATCGAGAAAAGGTAGCCCACGCCCATGGCACAAACCCGCAACGGCGCCTTTCGCCTGGGCCGTATCGCCGGCATTGATCTGTATGTGCACTGGACATGGCTGCTGGTCGCTTATTTCGAGATTTCGCAGCGTCAAAATCGCTACGATTCTGCCGCCTGGAACGTCATCGAGTACCTGACGTTATTCGGCATCGTGCTCGTGCATGAGTTCGGCCACTCATTGGCTTGCCGCCAGGTCGGCGGCACGGCCGAGCAGATCATGCTTTGGCCGCTCGGCGGGGTGGCGTATGTCAGCCCGCCGCCTAGGCCCGGAGCCGTATTGTGGAGCATTGCCGCCGGCCCGCTCGTCAATGTGCTGCTGGTTCCGGTTACAGTGGCGCTGTATTGGTTCGGCAAGCACTTCGATCTCGACGTGCGCCTTTCAACGGATGCGCTATCATTCTTGTACAACATTGCCATCATCAATTTCGGGTTGCTCGTCTTTAATCTATTGCCGATCTATCCGCTTGATGGCGGACAGATTCTGCAGTCGCTGTTGTGGTTTTTCATTGGCAGAGCCTACAGCTTGTATGTCGTCAGTTCGTTCGGAATGATCATCGGGCTCGGACTGATTGGGCTCTCCGCCTGGCTTCAAGATCTTTGGTTCTTTGTGCTGTCCGCATTCATCGCTTCGCGGTGTTGGACCGGATTTCAACAAGCGCGAGCGATATCGCGAATTGAACATGCGACGCGGCATGCCGATTTGGCCTGCCCAACGTGCAAAGTTGCGCCGCCGCGCGGCGATTTCTGGACGTGCGGCCGGTGCCGTGCTCGTTTCGATATTTTCGAGCATCGCGGCGTCTGTCCTCACTGCAAGAGCGAATTCAACAGCATTCAATGTCCGGCCTGCCATCAACAGGCGCTGCTGGCTCGCTGGTTGCCTCCGAGCGCAATCAATCCGAGCGACGCACAGGGGTAGTCTTGGGCCATGAAGCGAGTTGTCTGGCTGACCGACATTCATCTCAACTTCCTATCGCCGGTGGAATCGCGGCGATTTTTAGATAATGTCGCCGCCGCGCAGCCCGAGGCGCTCCTGATCGGCGGCGACATCGCAGAGGCGCCCGATCTGGCGCAGCAGTTGAATCTGATTGCGGAGTCGCTGGCCTGCCCGGTCTATTTTGTGCTGGGCAACCACGACTATTATTTTGGCTCCATCCGGCAGGTCCGCTCCGACGTCGAAGCGGCTTGCCGAAGGCATCCCCACTTGACCTGGTTATCGAACGCCGGTTCTGTGGAATTGACGCAGCGAGTGGGCTTATGCGGTCACGACGGCTGGGCCGACGCCCGGCTGGGCGACTATGAACGATCGCTCGTGATGATGAATGACTACCGGCTGATCGAAGAATTAGCCGGCGTCGGCAAGGCGGACC
>JAICIG010000050.1 GCA_025924495.1 Pirellulales bacterium
CAGATTGCTAGCGTGCTCGGCGCCATTTGCGATAAAAAAGGGCAGCCAGCCTCGCTCGCTCCATCAACGCTAGGATGGCGAGATTTGCGCAAAGCGCTGCTTTGCAACTACTTACCTATCGGCGGATTCATCCTGGACGCCTGGCCGCCCCCTGCTGGCATGCCGTCTGCTTTAGCGACGCGGATTGCCGTTTGCGCCCGGGAGAACGCGTTTCCTTGGGCGGTGTTCGTGTTCTGCGACGGCCGCAGGATTCGGGCGTCCTACTTCCTTCTGCGAGGCGAAGCTTGGTTATGAGAATCGTACCCCATGTCTCTCTTACAAAGTTTTCATGGTCCCTGATGTTCTGTATGGCGGCGTTCATCGCGATTGCCGCATCTGTTCGGGCGTTGGCCCAAGAATCGGCCGAGGCGACCACGACCGCCGAGGACTCGAGTGCGGAGCCTGCCGCTGAATCGTCGACGCCGCCCGCCGCGCCGGCTCCGCCAAGCAACGCCGATCTTAAAGTGATGGCCGATACCGTCTGGGTCTTGGTGGCGGCCATGCTGGTCTTCTTCATGAATCTGGGCTTTGGCTGCGTCGAGTCGGGTTTCTGCCGGCAGAAGAACTGTGTGAATATTCTTTCGAAGAACTTCATCGTCTTCGCCGTGACGACGATCGGCTTTTGGCTGCTGGGCTTCGGGTTAATGTTCGGCGGCGATGATGGCCACGGCTTCATTGGTACGAAGGGTTTATGGATGCTGGGCGGCCAAGACAATAGCCCGGCGACGATGGGCGCCTACTCGGGCGATTATGGCGCGTTGAACTGGACTGGCGTGCCGCTGTTGGCCAAGTTCTTTTTCCAGCTCGTATTCGCCGGAACCGCAGCCACGATCGTCTCGGGCGCGGTCGCCGAACGCATCAAGTACCACTCGTTCATCCTCTTCAGTTTTATCATGGCCATGGCCATTTACCCGGTGGTTGGCCACTGGATCTGGGGCGGCGGCTGGCTGCAGCAAAAAGGTTTCCTTGACTTCGCAGGCTCGACGCAGGTCCACTCGATCGGCGGCTGGGCGGCTCTGGCGGCGATCCTGATTCTTGGTCCGCGGATTGGCAAATACGGCCCGCAAGGGAAGATCAACGCGATCCCCGGGCATAATTTGACCGTAGCTACCATCGGCTGCTTTGTGCTCTGGTTCGGCTGGTTCGGCTTCAATCCGGGCAGCACGATGGGCGTCGACCCAGCGGCGATTTCTGAAGTCGCCGTGACGACCAATCTGGCTGCCGCCGCGGCGACGTTAACGGCTACGGTGACCGCCTGGATGCTGCTTGGCAAACCCGACTTGGGCATGACGCTTAACGGCTGCCTCGCCGGCCTGGTCGCCATCACGGCGCCTTGCGCCTTTGTCACGCCCGCAGTATCTGTCTTGATCGGCGCCGTCGCAGGCGTGCTCGTGGTCCTGGGCGTACTGTTCTTCGATCGAATGAAGATCGACGATCCGGTGGGCGCCACCTCAGTCCACCTGCTCAATGGGGTGTTCGGCACCGTTTGCGTCGGGCTATTCGCCACGCCCGACAGGATCGGTCGCGCCGGCAATCCGGCGGCTAAGCCTGGCATGTTCTACGAGGGCGGGGCGGACCAATTGATCACGCAACTCATTGGCATCGCCGCCTGTGCTGGTTATGTGCTCGTGGTGTCGCTGGCGGCCTGGGTCATCTTGAAGGCGGTCGTCGGCATCCGCGTCTCGCCTGAAGAAGAATTCGACGGCCTGGACCACGGCGAACACGGCAACGAAGCCTATCACGGCTTCCAGTTCATCCAAGGCGTTTAAGAAACGCCATCTGCAATCCAACGAGCGTTCTGGCTTCCGCCAAGCCAGAAGGACGCCCACGGCTTGGGCGGGTGACTTCGGTCATCCGTCCAAGTCGGGGCTGTTTTTGCCTGCTGATCGCTGCTTCTGGCGTCAACTACCCGGACGATTTCGCGAGGGAGTTACAGCGGCTGCACGGCCGGCTTCGGCCACGGCAGCAGGTTGGCCCCGATCACCAATCGCGGAGCATAGCGGCCGCCGGTCTGGTCGCGATCCCAGACCTCGACCCATAATTCCCAAGTCACCGGCAAGACAAAGAACGCCAGTTGCTCGCGGTCGAGTTCTTCCGGCTCGCCATTCAGGCCCGACATGGTGATCGCCGCACTGCCAGATTCGCGCAAGTCACAGACAATCGGCGCGCCGCCTTGCTCGAACCAAATCTTAAGCCCGCTTTCACATGGCTCATAGCTCGCCGCCGTTGGCAGCGCCGACTCGATCTGTTCTCGAATTAATTCCACGCCCGCGATCTTATAGAACCCAGTTAATGCATCGGCCAGCGCCTGTTGCTCAGCCTCATTCAGCACGGCCGACCAACCCGGCTGAATGACGCTCGCGATCAGCCAGCCCGATTGCTCGTTGAGCGCCACCCAGAAGCTGCCTTCGCCGCGATCTTCGCAGCGCAGTTCAAATCGCACGCTGCTGGCGCCGGTCTTCAGGCGGCCGAGCTGCAGTTCCTGGGCGCCAAACCTGCGGCTCTGGGATAAGATCGCAATCAGTTCGCGTTCGATCAGGCTGCGGATGGCATGCTCGACGTGCTGGATCGCTTCGCGGTACTTGCGAGAAGATTTCCAATTGCCCGTCCAATACGCCTTGCGATCTGCGCGGCGCAGACGGGCGTAAAGCTTGGGCAACGTGCCGGAATGAAATCCGGGGCGAAGCAGACGCACCATCGTCTCGCCGTGCCGGCCAACGGGCGCGAGGCTGAGCTCCCTGGGGCGATTCGCCTGGTATAGCCGCCAGTTCTCTTTCAATTCCCAGACGAGAAAACCGAACACCCCGGGCAACACAAAGATGCCGTTCCAAAAAATCGCCTCCGCAGGTCCGACGCCCACGAATCGTTCGAGAGCCGCGACCACGATTGGACGAGTGACAGGCGCCAAGGAAAGCAAAATCTTGTGCGATACCGTAACGACGGGAAAATGCTTCACCGGATTGATCTGCGGCTCGATCAGCAGATTGATGCAGAATCGGACGACATAGGTCACGAAAAACCAGATTACGCCCAGCACCGACTTGGCGACCACCGCAAGCCGGCTCTGCCCGCTGCGGAACCGCAGCCATTCATCGACCGAGTACAGGAACCGATCGAGCGTATCGACGACTCGATTGAAGAACTCCATCACGCTGTGGACCAGCGCCGCCAGAATACGAATGCGGAAATGGTCCCAGCCGCGCACCGCCCAGTCGGTGATCACCTCTTCGGCATTGCGGCCCAACCGTGAATTCACCAGCAGGTTCGAGATCAGGAAGATCAGCACGCCGTTCGCCTGTGCGCCCAAACCGCCCTCGACGAGCGGCGGAAAAGCGGCCATCGTCAGCGTGGTAAATATCAGAGGCTTGCCGATATAACGGGCCGCCCACTGATAGTATCTGCTTTCGAGCACCCGCCGCACCCAAGGCAGCGCGACCAACCATGCCGGGAGCCTGACGAACAGCCAGCGCACGACGCGATAGACGCCGCGCAGCGTCTCGACGCACAGTTCGCGGAATCTTTCAACATGCATCAATCCCAGCAGGAACGTGCCGACAACGGCGACGGAAAAAATCAGGGTGCTCCCCGACATCACGTCAACGTGCTGCCCCGCGACGCCGACTGCGCCGCCCGATTCAAGGTGTTCCGCGGCCGTCACCTGGCCCTTCATGGCCATCGCCAACAGATGCTTCACGCCTTCCAAAATCACATAGGCGCCGCCATACGGCAGGGCTACATATCGGACTAACAGACGGCCAGGATAAGTGCCAAAGGCCAGCGAACTGAGACGTTGCGGCAAGCGCAGATAGACCTCGCCGCGATGGTAGACGCCGTCGAGCGAGGCGGATAATTGGCGATCCGCCCGGAGCAGCTGGTCGCCCGAGAAAAACTCCTCGCTGCCGCTAAGATCGGGCAGCTTCAGTTGATTGCGCGAGATCGCATCGCGGAAGTCGCTCATCGTCAGAAAGCCGTCGTCGACCACTCGATCGAGCAGCTCTTCGATCAGCTTCTGCCGCGCAACGCGTTCTGGCAGATTATGCGGCTCCAGGGCCACGGCTTCCAAGGCGCCGTCGATCAGGGGCCGAAAGCGATCGCGCAGCCGATGCTCGGCTCGTTCCACCGCAGCCTGCAACAATTTTATCAGCAAGCGGCGATCGCGGTCGGGCAATCGCGACTTTGCCGAACGCCGCGCGGCGACTCGCAAATGTTTGGACATTAACACTTCGCGCTGACCGGGCAGATGCCGCTTGATCGGCAGCCGGCCGCGCGAGATCGCCCACTCGACCAGATCGAGCTTGTAGACATCGCGCTCGGCATCGACGCAGACTTTTTGCAGGTCGTACAACGTTCGCGATTCGCGACTCCAAAATCCAACCACCGAGCGGCTCAAGAGCGCAGTAAGCACTCGCGACCAGCGGCGGCGATCACGGTCGCTGAAACCCAACGCCGTTTGCAGCCGATCGATTAAATGGTTCAAGTCAATGCGTGCCGCGGTTTGGGCTCGCGCCGCCAGACTGGGCCGGACGTGGCGCGCCGCTCGCGTGCGCAAGATTGCGGCTCTTACCGAATTGCCGAGCGACGCCGCGCGATCGGCGCGCCGATTCAGCCTGCGATACACGCGTTCCGACGCCTGCGCCGGCAAGACGTCGAGTTCGTCCTCCTCCTCAATTTCTTCGGCGGCTTCGTCCTCCATTTCTTCCGCCGGCGGCTCCGGCAGCGGGGCTCCGGGCAGCCGAGTCGCCGTCAGCAATTCGGCCGCGTCGAGATCTGCCGCCACGATTCGATCGACTATTTCCGTTGCTGGCAGTGTCGGAAAATAACGCGGCAACAGGGAAGCAGCGAAAAACCGCAACTCCAGGTAAACCGCCACAAACTCGATGTAGGTCGATAAGTCGCTCGCGGGAGGCAGCAGGAAATCTTCTTGCCGTAGTACGAGACGAGCCTCTTCGAAGGCCGCCTGCCCAAGTTGCTCGACGCGCGCCCGAGCGATCGTCTCGCTGAGTTCGCCCGCTGCGATGCGCTGATCCACGGCAATATGAACGCGCGCATGGAACAACAGTCGCCAGTATTTGGCGAGGGCCTCGCCCGAAGTCAATGCGGCCAGGCTTTCGGTATCCGGGCGAGCCAGCAGAATGACCGTTTCCGGCAATTCAGCGCGCGGGGAAAGATCCAGTTCATCGCGATCGACGATCTCGAAGAGCCGCTCTGTGGAAATCACGTAGGTTTTGCGATGCGGAACCTTCAGGCCGATTCCGCCGATTTGCCGGTCCTGCTTAATGACGCGGCGGAGAATGCGCGGAGGCGCAAGCAACGCGGCTGGGTCGACCGCATTCAAGGCCGACTCGAGTTCCGTAATTGTCAGCGGAAGATCGACGCTTCCTGCCATACCGCTTGTTCTCAATTCCCGCGTCCGCCTGGCTCCACCGCGAGGCCGATCGGCGCCACCGTGTAATTCTACGTCACGCCTCGTTTATCGAGATAGGCCTCCCCTGGCCGGGAAAAGCCTAGCAGAACAACACGCCGACGTTTGCCGGGCAAGCGGACGGAGAACCTAGAGTGGCGTAACATGGCCACGGCAAAGCCGAATTATTATCGCCGTCGACAGACCGGAAAAGCGCTCCGCAACTGCTAGCCAGTTCTTAAAACGCCGGGGCCAAGAGATGCCGCTGGCCGGAGGACAAGTTTGTCGTCAGCTCCGCCCGCCATCAGGCATTGATGCCGCGGCGAGCGTGATCCGTCGTGAGCGACTCGTGAGGATGCAACCGCATGGCCGCGGCAGGCGCTGCTTGGCGTTCCGCTTCAGCCGTGGGGGACGCCTTTTTTTTCGTGAAGCGGCGGCCGAACAAACCGCCCAAGGGTCCTGCCAGCAGCGCGGGCAACAACAACAAGTTGCCGACCAATGCAGACGTCAATAGCGTCACCATCATGTAGCCGAAGCGTTGCGTCGGCGTGAAGGGGCTGAAGGCGAACACGGAAAGCCCCAGGCCGATGACGCCCCAACTCTGATACATCGCCTGCGCGCATCCTTTGTAGGCCAGCATGACCGAATCTTGGCGGCTCAGACCTTGCTTCAATCCACCGCGATATTGAATCATAAAGTGCACCACGTCATCGACGGTTACGCCGAGAGCAACACTGGGGGCCATGACCGAACCGATGTCGACGACGATTCCCAGCCAGCCCATCAGACCGAAGATGACCACTGCCGGAAAAATGCTGGGCAGCGCCAAGATCAAGCCGGCCGACCAGTCGCGCACGGCGACCATCATGACGATGGTGATCAGGATGAAATCGCTGACGAAGCCCCAAATCAAGCCGTCGAGCAGCGAGCGCTGGGCCTTGTAAACCAGCGGCACCAGCCCGGTATAGACGGCTTGCACTCCGCCGTCGACCTTCCTCTCCTTCAGTTCCGCAGCCAGCACAGGCTCGACATGCTTGGGAATGTCCTGCAGAAAAATGCCGTAATCAACATCCTTGAGGGCGCCGACGCGGGCGCTGATTCGCCAGAGCTCGATGCCATCCTCGTCGGCCAGGTAGTCGCCTTCGATGTACTCGTTGCGGTGCTCGGCGAGTTTTTTGGCGGTAATTTTCCGCGTCAGCGCATATTCGTTTTTGACGGCGAGCCGCTTGAAGACGCCCCCCAGCCCGCCGCGTGCCGCCGGCTTGAAATCCTCCGCCTTCGGCAACTTCGGTGCAAAAGTGACCGCCGACAATACGCCGCCGACTTCCGGAATGTCCTTGAGATGGTTTTGAACCTTCTCAACCAATTCCATCCGCTCAAGAAAGTCGAGCTTGCTCTTCTGCGGATCGATCTTCAGCACGACTTCCATCGGCACGAGATCGCCCAGGTTTTGTTCGAGCCATTTGTAGTCGGCCAAGATCTTGGCGTCGGGCGGAAACAACCGCATCAAGTGGACTGATGTTTCAATTTTGGTCAATCCATAGCCGCAAATGCCAAGGATGACGAGGCTACCGAAGGTAACCAACCCGTGGCGGCGAATGATGCCTTCGCCGAGATGCCGCCAGATGCGCACCGCTGCGATGTCGAACCAAATGCCTCCCGCGCCTCGACGTTCGGTTTCGGCGTGGCCATGAGCGCCCTCGGGGCGGACAAAAAAGTGCAGCGGCCAGGTTTGAAAACAGGCAGGTAGCACGAAGAACAACAACAGCACGCTGACCACGACGCCGGCTGCGGAATACAGGCCGAACAATTGAATCGGCACCAATTCGCTGTAGCAAAGCGTCAGCAGACCAACGGCCGTGGTCACCGTCGCCAGCGTGACCGGCAGCGCCGCGTGTTTGATGGCCGCTTCGGGCGCGCCGTGCAGCGGCGCCCCTTCGGCCAACACGTCGCGATAGTAATTGGAGAGATGGATCGCGCCGGAGATCGTGGCGACGTAGACCAGCGAGGGCATCGTCAGCAGAATGGCGTTCATCCGAATCCAGCCGGGTTCATGCCCTAGCAGGAGGGGCGACCACCAAACGATCGCTAAACTCGCGGCGGCTCCGTAGATGCCGACGAAGAAGACCATCATGATCAAACGCGGGCTGCGCAGACACCACCACGAAATCACCAGTCCAATCGCGGCGGCAAAGCCGGCCAACTTGAACAGGCTGCGTTCTCCCGCTTCGTCGATGGCAACATTGTCCACCGGGGCGCCGCCCATGTGCAATTTCTCGGGAGCAATATTGCACTCTTGCGACGCAGTACGGCGCACCAGGTTGACCGTTTCGCGCAAATGCTCCTTGCCCTCCTCCGAGAGGGTCAACACGAGGCAGGTCGTCTTGCCGTCTGCACCGATCAACGTCCCTTCTAACCGTTTCAGTCCATCTTCTTCCGAGAGGTTGATCGGATCAGATGTCAGCCGTTCGAGCAACTTTCGGCCGGTTGTCACTTCGTCAAAATAATGCGGTCGCCCCGCTACGGAGGCCTGCTTAATCTCGGCAGAGGACGTTGAGGAATCATTTTCCGCCGTGACCGGAACGAGTTTGGCCACCATCATCCGCAGCCGCTGATCGTCCAGCGTGCAGCCGTCCCAGCTCACCAGCATGAACTGCTCGCCAGCAAAGTGGTCGCGAAACCACTTAAAGACTCGCGTCTCGTCGTACTGAGCGGGCAACCACTGGGCAACGTCGTTCTTATTGCTCTTTAGCGCACGAAAAGCCCCCACCATCGTAGGGCCATAGCAGAGCGCCGCGATGAGCAGAATCTTAAAACTATGACGTTCGTAAAAGCTTGGTCTCATGAAGTTCTGAACCGGGTCAGCGGCAAATAGCGGCCTTCAGGCGGGAGCAACCGCACCGGGCAATCCTTGAATTCGGCGGGCGCGAGCGGCGAGATCGAGCTTGTGCGGTGCAGGGAACAGCCTCGTGCTTTCGTGGCCGCCCCGACAACTCGCCTTGACCGCGGTAACATCTAGGTAGCCCACAGTCTAATAGGTCGGCTATAGCAAGTCGATACGTTCCGCGGCTTCCCAGGGTTTTCAAGTCGCGTGGTTTCATCATACAATTGCTAGATTCTGCCTACCTTGACGTCCCGCGCTGCCGGGTAGGCATATCTAGGGAATTAACCATCCAGCTTCGCCCGAACGCGACACGACTTGGCAAAATAGAGAACATACGCAATCGCCTATTCTTCATAAGCCTGCCAACCCAACGGACCAGGAAGCCATGCTTCCATCGAAGCACAGCCATTAATTCTCCCGACAATTCCCTGGTCTCGCTCGACTTTCCTCTTGCTTCACGCCCCGCCGCTCGCAACAGCGATACACCGTCTTCAGCAAAGCAACCTCCATGCCCAAGGTCGGCCTCTTCATTCCTTGTTACATCGACCAACTCTATCCGCGCGTGGGGATGGCTACCGTGCAGTTGCTGGAGAAGTTTGGCGTCGAAATCGATTTTCCCGAAGCGCAAACCTGCTGTGGCCAACCCATGGCCAACACGGGTTGTACGGAAGACGCCAAGCCGTTGGCCCTCAGGTTCTTGCAGATTTTCAAAGACTACGAATACGTCGTTTGCCCATCGGGGAGTTGCACGGCGATGGTGCGCCATCACTATGCCGAATATCTGTCGGGGCTGCCTGGCTTTGAAGCGTTGCGCAGCAAAACCTATGAAGTATGCGAGTTCCTGACGGAAGTGTTACGCGTCGAGAAGATTGCAGGGCGGTTTCCTTACCGCGTTGGCCTGCATCAAAGCTGCCATGGCTTGCGAGAGCTGCGACTGGCGTCTTCGAGCGAGATCGTGGGTCCTGCATTCGGCAAAACCCGGCAACTGCTGGCGCAGCTTGACGGCATTGAACTGGTGACACTGTCGCGGCCGGACGAGTGTTGTGGCTTTGGCGGCACTTTCGCCGTCAATGAAGCCGCCGTGTCGGCCATGATGGGTGAGGATCGCATCCACGACCACGAACAGGCGGGCACGGAAGTGCTGACCGCCAACGACATGTCGTGCTTGATGCATCTCGACGGCTTGATCCGCCGCCAGGGCAAGCCGATCCGGGTCATGCACATTGTCGAAATCCTGGCGGGAACGGAGAGCTGATTCGCATGGACCACCCCGCCCGAGCCGCTTTCTTCGTCGCCGATGAGCCGCGCACCCATTGGCACGACGGTGCGTTATGGTTCGTCCGCGCCAAGCGAGACAAAGCCGCGCAAAGCCTGCCCGAGTGGGAGACCCTGAGAGAAACGGCGTCGCAGATCAAGGCGCATGCGATCTCGCGTTTGGCGGATTACCTGGAAGAGTTCGAACGCAACGCCATTCGGCTGGGCGCTCGCGTTCACTGGGCGCGGAATGCTGCTGAACACAATGAGATTGTCCTCGGCATCCTTCAGAGCCAGGGCGCGAAGCGAGTGGTCAAGAGCAAGTCGATGCTCACCGAAGAATGTCACCTCAATCCCTTTCTCGAACGTCACGGGATCGACGTCGTCGATACTGACCTGGGCGAGCGGATCGTGCAGTTGGCGGGCGAGGCCCCCAGCCACATCGTGCTGCCGGCGATTCACAAGAAAAAGGAGGATGTCGGCGAGATCTTCCATCGCTTTCTGCACACGGAAGCAGGCGCCTCGGATCCAAAATATCTTGCCGAGGCGGCTCGGCGTCACCTGCGCGAAAAGTTCGTCCAGGCCGATGCCGGTCTGACCGGCGTTAACTTTGCCATCGCTGAAACGGGCGGCTTCGTCGTCTGCACGAACGAGGGCAACGCCGATCTGGGCGTGTCGCTGCCAAAGCTGCATATCGCCTGCATGGGCATCGAAAAGATCGTCCCTCGTGCAAAAGACCTAAGCGTTTTCCTGCGCTTGTTGGCGCGTTCCGCCACGGGCCAGCCGATTACGACCTACTCATCCCACTTCCACGGACCGCTCGCGGGCGGTGAATTGCACATTGTCATCGTCGATAATGGCCGGAGCGAGATTCTCGCCAGCGATGAATTCCGCCGCTCGCTCAACTGCATCCGCTGCGGTGCATGCATGAACACGTGCCCCGTGTATCGGCGAAGCGGCGGTCACAGCTACGACGCGACCGTGCCTGGCCCGATTGGTTCGATTTTGGCGCCCGCACGCGACGCCCGCGCCCATCGCAGCTTGCCGTTCGCCTGCAGCCTCTGTGGCTCGTGCACTGACGTTTGTCCGGTAAAGATCGACTTGCACCACCAATTGCTCACTTGGCGCAAGGAAATCGCGCACCGCGGTTTGCTGCCAGTTTCCAAGCGGTGGTCGATGAAAGCGGCCAGTATTGTGCTCCGCAATGGTTGGCTCTATCGGCTGGCCGGCAAGCTGGCTCGAACCATCGTTCCTCGGCTGCCGCGTTTTCTCGTCTACAATCGCTTCAACGCCTGGGGCCGCAAACGCGAACTGCCTCAATTCCCGCAACAAAGCTTTAGGGAACTTTACCGCCAGCACCGCCGACACAATCATCACGATGGAAAGTAAGAAAGCAATACTCGACTCGATCCGCAAGTGTTTACCGCCGGAACGGCCATTGCCCGACTTGGCTCAGCGCTGGATCGCCTACGACGACCGCACGGCACAGTTTGGCAGCATGGTCGAATCGGTCGGGGGCCGGTGCGTGCTGGTGGATGGAATTTCCGCGATCGATCCACGCTTGGAAGAACTCGAAGCTTACCGCGAGGCAAAGGGGATCGTGACGCTCGTCGAAGGCGTGGCGCGCAACACGGTGGAGTTGGGAGCGATTGACGATCCTCATGCCTTGGAAGACCTCGATTTCGCCATTCTGCCGGGCCAATTCGCCGTGGCCGAAAACGGCGGGGTCTGGGTTACGGACGCCGGCTTGAAACACCGCGCAGTTCCATTCATCGTCCAACACTTAGCGCTGGTCGTGCCTGCCAGCCAGATTGTGGACAATATGCACCAGGCGTACGAGCGCCTGTCCTTTACGGAACGCGGCTTTGGCGCGTTCATCTCGGGACCTTCCAAGACCGCCGACATTGAGCAATCGCTCGTGATCGGCGCGCACGGACCTCGCTCGCTAACTGTGTTCTGTTGGCGATAATCGCCTTGCAAGCGGCGCCGCGACTACTTTTCAGCAGCCTGCTTGGGCTTCCAATCGTCGAGCAACAGTTCGAGTTCGATCTGCAGAGCCTGGGTCTGCAGCACGATGATGCAGGAAGAAGCGGCATCGAACTCAATATCGCCAGGTCCGCCCGCATCCTTCCAGCTCCGCGGCGACAGTTCGCTCTTGATGCGCTCGAGCAGCATTTCAGGCGTCTGCCCCTCTTTGAGCAATGATGCGACGGGATAGAATTCGACTTCCAGGCGCTGGCGGGCGGCTTCGGCGGTCGTAATGACGATGGTTTTGTGTTCGCCAATCCGGAACGACAAACCCAAAGGTTCCAACAAGGTCCGCAAGGCGTCGGCCAAAGGCTGGGCAGCCACGACCAACCGAGCCTCCGATCGATCCGAAATGCCGACGGTCGATAAGGCCAAACCATCGAAAGCAAATTGAGCGTTGGTCGAGGAGCGCAGATGATCGGCGATTTCAGCTAGTGGAGCGGGCTCGCGAAAATTCGCTGTTACCGGCGTGGCGATCAATTCTCTGGCCGAGGCAAAACGACTTGCCAGCGACGGACGCGCGGCGCCGTCTGCAGGCGGCTTGCCGCGAGCGGTTCGCAATTTGTCGAGAAACGCGGCGACTTGCTCGGCGACCTGGCGGGTCTGTTGGATGACCAGCCGTTTGCCTTCGAGCTTCACGCTGCCGGAGCCGCCCGACGATTGCCATGCGACCGGCTCAACGAATCGCTCGACCCATCTTGCCAGGTTGTTTTGGCCCATGTCGCCGCCGAGCAATTCCGGCACATCGTAAGAGAAGCGCTCGAGCTTCTGCTCTCGCCGGCCCGCACTTGTAATCAAAACCTGGTCGTCGACCACGACGTAAATCAATTTCAAGTCTTTCAGCGCCGCGGACAAAGCCTCTCCGACCGTCGTGTTGGTCAGGCGGAACGAGATCTTTTGCCGCGGAGTAACGCCCGCCTCGGCAAGCGCCTCGAGATCGAAATGAATCGGCGCCGTACTAAGCTGCGATAGCAGCTCAACCACGTCCGCCAGCGGCGTGTTGGCGAACTCAATGGCTGGCAGTGCGTCGT
The DNA here is from genome assembly GCA_025924495.1 of Pirellulales bacterium. The sequence continues at coordinate 12,638 of JAICIG010000050.1, forward strand.
TCAACCGCGCGTTGACGTCAACGGCGACGTCTCGCTCTCGCCTCGGCATCGCCTCGGTAGGTTTCGCCTGCTCGTCGGAATCCAGTTCATTCGGCATCTCTTCGACGGCATCGGGAGCCGATTTGGCGATCAACCGGGCGCCGTCCGCGGGCAAAGACGTTTTTTCGCCTCCATTAATTGTCGCCAGCGCCTCGAGCACAGAAGGGTCGATCTCTTTCGAGAGAAACCGAACGGAGCCGTCGGCCATGCCGACCAGCATTCCATCGGGTTGGCCGCTGCCAAAACCATCGGGCCCATTGATGTAAGGCTGCTGCGTCAAGGGACGCACCGTCGCTTCGCCGCCCGATCCCCAAGCGCCCAGTTTCCCCGATACTCCCATCAAAGCGATCGTATCGCCGGCGCCATCGCCCATTTCGGACAGGCTCACTTGCCGCCGATATCCGAAAGCTCCGGCGCGAGGGTCGCGGGGTTCCAACAAAGCGGCGTCGGGACCGACCCCCGCGAGCCCGACGTAATGCGTCACGGGAAAACCCGCAGGCGTCGTACTCGGTCCTAACGCCGGATTGATCGCCAGCTCAAGTGGTCGACGAGTGACTCGGCTGTTCGCCGCGTCGTTCCAGGAGCGGGCAAAGTTTAATTCTCCATGCCAATCGAGATGATCGTAATAGGGGAGCAGCGTCGCGATCCAGCTCAGTCGCGTCTCAGGCGGCAACAACGACGCTTCGGCGGCGCCAAAGGGCAGGGCGCCTTCGGCCTTCTCGTAACCAGTCAGCCCTAGAAGAAATTGCTGTTGGTTCTGCTCGTCGAGAGTTCGTGCAGCGGCGAGACGACTCGCTTCGAGTTCAGGAATGGCGGCGAGGGCGGAAACCGCCAGAGCCGGCAAATCGCCGCGCCAGGGCGTCTCGGCCCAAGCAACGTTGGCTTCGATGCTTGACTGGCGAGCTTTCAGCGCTTCGCCCCCTGCCAAAAGCAATCGTTTAAAACGGCTGGCGTCGGCGGTCGTAATTTGCCCTGACAGCAACTTTTTCGTGAGCCCATCGACTTCGCTCGCCATGGTTTTTTCCATGGCGGCTAACGATCGATCAAGCGCGTCGCGCACCTGCTCCGCTTCAGTCTCCGTGGCGCAGGCCAGCCCCAGCCGCAAATTTAAGGATTCGGTAAGCTCGAATTCGAATCCCAAAGCGCGAGGCATCTCGCGGACGACCTGCCAATCGTCTCGCGGCACGTGCCAGAGTTCGACGAGCGGCAGCCAATCGGGCATAACGCCCGCCTGCCGCATAGCCGCCAGATCCACGGCGCCCGTTGCCAACTGGTCCCAATTCAGTAGGTCGAGCAATCGCCCCAATTCCGCGTTGTGGAGTTCTGATTCGGTGCGGTCGGCTAATTCCCTGAGTATTTCTTCAGGCCCGGTCACAATCGTGAAGTCGTCGACGATCGCAAAGGGGTGCTGCCAGTCAGGTGACGCGGAGCGATAGACAGGCGCTCCTCCCAGCTTCCAATCGAGAGTCTCGCCCTGGTCAAGTGCCGGCCGGTTTTGATTGCTCTCGGGATCCAGCTCGATCACGACCACGCCGGCGGCCAGCCAGTTGTCGCTCGATCCCGGGGTCAAGTCGGACTTTATCCATGTCAGCCGCGCGATTTGCTCGGGCTGGAGGTCGAACTGCGTGAACAACGGCCCGACCGCCTGATTCCACACGGCGCCAAGATGAAATAAGACGGCCTGTGAAGTCGGCTGCTCGTTCCACCGCTGCAATCGCAGGCTAAGTATTCCCTTCGCCCCCGCAGGAATCCAACGTTTGTCCAGAGCGCGGCGGGCCTGCTCGCTGACCTCTGGCGCCGGAGGCTGCGGTTGTTTCGGTTGCACGGGCTCGATAGGAGCAACCGCTGCGACAGGCTGATGCTCCTGAACGTGGCGTTTGCTCGACCAGATCAAAAGGCCGGCAACGGCAACGACGGCCATGGCCGGCAAACCGCCAAACAAGGTCCACTTGATCCAAGCCGGCGATGACGCAGCCGCATCCGTAGGAATGCTGTGATCAACGGAATCGCGCCAAGCGCGACGGTTCCGTGCTGCAGGTTCGAGTTTCGCTTGGCCGCCGGCAGCGGCCATCGCCGCGGCCTCCGCCGGTTTACGTTCCGCGGCGGGACGGACTTCTTCTCTCCAGCGTCCTGAGCCAGAGACGTCGCCGCTGCCAGACGACCCGCTCAGCGGGCCCGATGTCGACGATTCTGCTTCGGCCGAGGGCGGCTGCCAGCCTTCGGGCGCAACGACTTGCACCATGCTGCCGCACTTGGGGCAACCCAGAATTTGCCCGATGGCGGCGACGTCGCGCACTTTCAGGCGCGCGCGGCACGTCGTGCAGGTGATGGAGAATAATTCCACGGTTTACTTCTTTGCTTCCAACTCGGGTGGAAGTTTGTCGCCGCGTTTTTCCGCCGCGGCGCGCGTCGTCACATACAACGTCTCAGGTCCGCCCCCTTCCTTGGGCTTAATGACATAAATGAGTTTTCCGGCAGGATTCGCCAGCACCATGATCTTGCGCAGGATGTCGCCGGCGGGCTGATCGCGCTCGTCCAAGCCGAACGACTGGTTCTTGGTAATGCCTTCCTGCTGCAAGTCGCTGCCCAAGATGACGATCTCGACGCCAATATCATCGCCGAGCAACTTGAGAGATGTTTCCAAAGTATTGCGAGGAAACGCCAACGAAGTTTTTTTCTGCAGTTTCTCGGCGATGGTCTGCGGCTCCTTCGCCGGCTGAGCTGCGGGCGTTTGAACGGCGGACCTTCCCGCCCCCGTGTTCTCCAACATGGCCAAATGCGCCCCGAGAGCGAGATTATGCCCCGCGATAACGGGGAGATAAGTCCGCAACACGGCTTGCTTGCCGTCAACTCCCGCCCGCGTGTATTTGGCCAACATGTCGAGTTGGTCCTTGTAATCCCACAGCACTGGTTTGCTGTAATCGGAGAGATACAAGTCGCGGACGTATTGGCTCACTTGCTTGGGCAGCCGCGTCACGCGATCGTGCAACTCTTGAACCACCGGCCCCATCGGTCGGCCGCCGTAACTATTGTAGACGCGCAGCTCGAGAAATAATTCATCGGCCAGGTGCGCGCTGAGCATTACCGCCTTCGGCAACTCGAGTCGTTTCTCCGCGTTCTCCATGACGAGGAAAGCATCGAGCGGCTCTTGCAGCTTGGCGCCTTGTTCGCTGAACAAAGCTTTGCCGCCCGAAAAAGTGAAGTTGGGCGCGAAAAGCAAAGTCGCATCGCGGTCGCGATCACTCGACTCCAACAGTGCTTCCATTTCGCGACGGAGCACCGCCGGTTGTCCGGCAGAGACCGCAATTTCGCGCATTTCAGCGGGCGGCGCAATCACAATGACCTGTTGCTCGCCGGCATCCGGCAGAAAATAGGCCAATTGTTTATTGGTCCAGATCGTTTGCTTCTCGATTTCCTCGGCCTGCGGATTGCCCCATGACTCCAACAGTTCGCTGCGACGCACCGTGCTGACTGTCCTCACCACCGCCGCGAATCGCGGCGGCCCCGGACTGCCGTCAAGCAGGCCAATCACCACGGAATCCATGTTTTCCAGACTGGCGCCAACTGCCTTCGGCAAGTCGGCTGTCAACCAGCCGCTGAGCGTTCCGAGCGTCCGTGGATCGGTGAGCTTTTCCCACTCAGAGCGCGCTGTGAGCTGAGCCGGTCGCAGCGCCAAAACCACCTGCGCCCCCGGCGCCAGATAGGCCAAATCGAGGGGCTTACCCGATGTAGGAGATTGCCAGATCGTGTCGCCGATGCTCTGAATCGTGTCGGGAGCGCCTGCTTCGGCAGCGGCGGCCTGCTGCGCCGCTTTAGCATCGAGGGGCGCCGGCTGCAGCGGATTTGTGCCGTCAACGTTCGGCGCAACGGCGACGTCGCCCTGGTCGGCCGGCGGCGTCGCGGCCGGTTCTTGCGTCATCATCACGGCGGCGACGGCGCCGACGATTAGCAGCAGCCCGACGCCAATGCTTCCTAGCCAGGCCATCGCTGATCCGTTTGATCGCTTGGCGCGGTGCACCGCAGACGAAACGTTTGAACTGCCCGTCGATACGATGGGAGCCGGCTGCACTGCCGGAAAACCGGCTGGCTGCGCCATGACGGTCGGCATGGCGCCCATGGCCGGAGCTTGGATTCCACCCGCCACTCGCGCGACCGGCGCCGCTGCCATCGGCGCTGCTGCAAACGGCAAGAAAGGCGCTATATTGCCCCCAGGAGCGTTGCGGACTGCCTGGGGCTGAACGGTCGCGATCGGAGCCACGGCAACGACTGGAGACGCTGCGGTCGACATGGCCGCGGTAGCATTTCGCTGCCGCACCCACGCCTCGTAAGGCTGCGCGCTAGGCAGCGCGGTTGGCGCTTGCAGTTTTTCCGTCGGCACGTACGGAGCCAGGGCTTGCACCAGCGCCGCCGCCTGCTGGTATCGCTGGTCGGGGTTTTTGTTCATGGTGTACGTTAAAACTTGGACCAGCGCGGGGGGCGCCAAGCCGTTGAGTTTGTCGAGCGGGGGCGCTTGCGACGCATGCCGCGAAAGCTTCTGCGCCAGATCGCCGCCGGCAAAGGGCGGCAAACCGGTCAGCAATTGAAATAGCGTGCAGCCCAAACTGTAGATGTCGCTTCGTGCATCGCCGGCTCGATTGCCCGCGGCCAACTCCGGCGCCAGATAATCGGCCTGATCCTGCACGCCGGCTTGCGGGGCTGACAGCGGATCCTGGGCCAATGGAAACGCCATAAGTTTGACATGATCGTATTCGCCCAGCCACAAATTCGCGGGCCTGATATGACCATGGACCGGCTGTACTTCATGTAAGCTCTGCAGGCCTAAGGCTGCGTGACGAACGATCCGACATGCGTCTGCGGCCGGCAGTTTGTTCTTGGCGGCGAGTCTTTCCGCCACCGACTCGCCATGCAAGTCCTCAAGGACGACGAATTTGTACCCGCCCAAATCGGACCAGTGATAACAGCGCGACAAGTGCGGCTGTGCACGGCTGGCCGCTTCTGCGGCGACCACCTGGGGCGGAACACTCGCCAGAGCCTGTGGATCCTGCAGTCCCGGCCCCGATAAAAAATAGAGGCACACGGGATGCCCCGTACCCAAGTGTCGTGCACGAAACAACCCAGCCAGGCGTCCCGCGTCGGGGCGATCGAAAATCAAATAGTCGCCATACACGAAAGGTCCGGCGCGACCGGCCATCAGCACCTTCGCCTGATACCGGCTGATGATACCGTTGGAAACAAGCGACTTGGCCAGCTTTTGCACGTCGCCATCGCCTACGGAACTCCCTTTGGCTCGCGAGAAGGCCGCGCTGTATTTGCGAGCTTCCTCAGCCGAAAGCACCTTGCTTTCAATGGCCAGTTTCCAGAACTCGGCGATCGAAACGCTCATTGAATCGTGGCGGCGCGAGAGTCCGCTTTTCCTTTTTGGGGCGTGGGGCCGCCCGCTGCGAGCCTGCGATCGATTTGCGTCAGGGCTTTAAACGCCCCCGCCAATGCTGCGGCCGTTTAGCCCAGGTTATCGATCTTTGGCCCTTAACTCCTCTGATCCGAAGACTTTCCAAACGTAACTCAATGTACCGCACGGGGGCGGCTGGGTGCAAAGCAAAACGAACCAAGGCCCTAGAACCCGCATAAACTGTATAGAGACGAGCAACGCGCCCCCTCGCCGTCGATCCTGGTGCAATAACCGGGTATTAGAGAACGCCTCCAGGGCGCGCCGCGACATTGTGACGCCAGATCGAAGCTAACCTTGCAAAGGATATGCGAAGCGCCGTCGGCGCGGTAATCGCTGTGGCGGGAGACGAGCCCGACTTTCCTTGAGCCCTTTCGGCCCTACCGATATGATTCCGACATGAAAGCCTTCGACTCGACGCAACTTTACTTCAACCGCGCGGCAGATCAGATGGATCTGTCAGAAAACATACGCCGCTTGCTGCTCACTCCGAAGCGCGAAATCCAGGTTCAAATCGCCGTAGAACGAGACAACGGCGAAATTGCGACGTTCATCGGTTACCGCGTTCAGCACGACGACTCTCGCGGCCCCATGAAGGGGGGACTGCGATTTCATCCGGACGTCGACCTGGATGAAGTCCGTTCATTGGCAGCCCTCATGACCTGGAAGACGTCCGTCGTGAACATTCCCTACGGCGGCGCCAAAGGCGGAATTGCGGTCGATCCATCGCAATTGAGTCCGCGAGAGCTCGAAATTATCACGCGTAAGTTCGTCGACGGAATTCATGACGTGATCGGGCCGGATATCGACATTCCGGCGCCGGATATGGGAACGAACGACAAAGTAATGGCCTGGTTCATGAACCAGTATGCCAAATACCATGGCTTCAATCCGGCCTGCGTGACAGGCAAGCCCGTCGAGTTGCACGGATTGCCGGGACGAGAAGAAGCCACCGGCCGCGGCGTCGGAATCTTGACCTTCAAGATGCTCAGCCGCATGGGACGCAGGCCGCCGGAAACCCGGATCGCCGTCCAAGGTTTCGGTAACGTAGGCTCGCATGCCGCCAAGTTTCTCGACGAAGCAGAATTCAAAATCCTGGCGGTCAGCGACGTCAGCGGAGCCTATTACCGCAAGTCGGGACTCGACATTCCCGCTATGCTGCGTTACGCGAATGCCAATCGCGGCAGCCTGGCTGGTTACACCGAAGCCGAACATATCACCAACGAACAACTGCTCGAATTGGACGTTGAACTGCTGATTCCAGCGGCTCTGGGCGGCGTGCTGACCAAAGAAAACGCAGATCGCATTAAGGCCAGCATTATCATCGAGGCCGCCAACGCCCCGACCAACTTCGACGCCGACGATCTCCTGCACCAGCGCGGCATCACCATCCTGCCCGACATCTTGGCGAACGCTGGAGGCGTAACGGGCAGCTACTTCGAATGGGTCCAGAATCGCCAACGCTATCAGTGGGGCCTTAGCCGAGTGCGCCAAGAGCTCGATCACGTGCTGTCCGACGCCTTCGAACGCGTCTGGCAAATCTCAGTGGAGCGAAAGGTGAGTCTGCGCACCGCGGCTTACATCATCGGCATCGGTCGCGTCGGCCGAGCCACTGTGCTGGGAGGCATCATATGAAGGCTCTGGCGGTTACCCACGAGATCATTCAAAAAATTCCCATGTTTCGCGGGCTGTGCGAGAAGGAAGCCCGCCAACTGGCTCAGATCGTCGGGGTCGCCGAGCTCGGGCCCGGAGAGACGGTTATCGAACAGGGAGCGCAAAGCCAGAGGCTGTGGGTGCTGTTGGAAGGAAAGTGCGAAGTCTGGCACACGCTTAACGGTGCGCCGCCGAAGGCCGGACCAGTGATGCTGGCTACGCTCGAACCATACAACAACTTCGGCGAAATGTCCTTCTTTCACCCGGCGCCGCACTCAGCCAGCGTACGTGCGCAGACGCCCGTCAAACTGTTATATATCGATCGCTCCAAATACGATCGTTTGCTGGAAGAAGAGCCCGCCTGCTGCTCTAAGTTGGCGATCAACACCGTCGCCAGTCTCGCCGATCGCCTCCGCCGCATGGACGAGTGGGTCGACGAGCTTGTCTCCAAGACCGCGGTCAGCCAACGCGTTCCCGAGTGGAATCGCCTGCGAGCCACGCTGTTTGACGGTTGGACGCTGTGAGGAGAGGCGACAGGAGGCAGGCGTCAGGCCTTAGGCGTCAGGAGGGCGGACATTCCTGTCCGCCACGATCGACGATGCGATCGATCAGGCGAGCCGAACGCGTGAGTCTCCGTGTTGTGGCACTCGAGCGACTCTTCTTCGCTAACGCGGCAACGCAATTAGGCATTTAACATTAGCGCGCCCCATAATAATTGGCTTTCAGCGCGTCCTTGTTTGCCACCCAGCTTTAGCTGGTGGTCGCCGGCCGCTAACCCTCTGTCTTTCTTGCCGGCTTTAGCCCGGTTTGGGCGATGGATGACTCGCTCAGTAAGCCGGATTAAGCCGGCTGAGAGAAACGCTACTGTTACCTGCTAACCACCTGCTAAAGCTGGGTGGCAAACAACATGCGCTCCTCGGCCGCAACTTTCGCCTTTCCGACTGCCGACCTAGTGCTCATCCATACGTCGCCGCCACGGCAGAGCCCAATCGCTCGCTTTCGGCGGCGGTTTCGCGGAGAATCTCGGCCGCGCGATCAATGTCGGCCTGGTTGACATCCAGATGCGTCACAGCCCGCATCATGGGACCGCCAAAGGCGCTGATCAAAAGTCCGCGGCGTTTCAGTCGTGCCGAGAATTCCGCCGCAGCGCCGAGCCGCGGATCGACGCGGTAGATGACCAGGTTGCTGTCGACTTCGGGCGGGCGGAGTTCGAGCCCGTCGATCTCGCGAATGGCGGCAGCTAGGCGCTTGGCATTGGCATGATCTTCGGCCAGCCGGGCGATGTGGTTCTCAAGTGCATACAGGGCGCCGGCGGCGATTACGCCCGCCTGGCGCATCGTGCCACCGAAGAGCTTGCGATGCCGTAGCGCCCGGGCGATCATCTCCTTCGTGCCAGCCAGCGCTGAACCGACGGGAGCGCCGAGCCCTTTCGAAAAACAGACGCTGACCGTATCAAAATGTTTGGCCCACTCGGCGGCCGGAATGCCGGTGGCCACCTGGGCATTGAACAGCCGGGCGCCGTCGAGGTGCATGGCCAGGCCGTGCTCGCGGGCCCACTGGCTGATCCGGGCCACTTCGTCGTACGGCAGCACGCGGCCGCCGCCCCGGTTGTGCGTGTTCTCCAGGCAGACCAGCCGGGTGCGCACCAGATGCACGTTCTCCGGCCGGATCAGGTCGACCAATTGCTCGAGCCGCAGCACGCCGTACTCCCCTTCGACGGTGCGGGCCACGACGCCGCTGAGCTGGGCGAAGGCGCCTTGCTCGTAGTTGTAGATGTGGCAGCCGGCCTCGCAAAGAAATTCATCCCCCGGTCCGCAGTGCACGCGCACGCCGATCTGGTTCGACATCGAACCGGAAGGGACATACACAGCGGCTTCCTTGCCCAGCATGGCGGCCAGCTGCTCTTGCAGGCGGTTGACCGTCGGATCTTCGCCGAAGGTGTCGTCTCCCACGTCGGCCGCGGCCATCGCCTGCCGCATGCCCGGCGTGGGTTTGGTCATCGTATCGCTACGCAAGTCGATCACAGATTCAGGCATCGGCAGGCTCGGCTTTCGTTCTTGTCTGCCACCAGCTTTAGCTGGTGGTTAGCGACCCGCCACACCTCGTCGTTCTAGCCGGCTTTAGCCGGACTTCGATCTGGTTAGGCCGATCGCTTGGCAAACCGGCTAAAGCCGGCTCAGAAACAGCAGTTAGTGGCTCACTCACCACCAGCTAAAGCTGGTGGCAAACAACATTCTACACGGTCCTGACAAGGCTGCCTTTGATAGATCGAACGACGCTTACCTGGTGCGATCGTCAAGGCTCGGCAGGCCTCTTTCAGTTCGATAGTTTACCCGGCCGGCGGGCATGAGCGAACCCTTTTGCGTTGCGCAGGGTCTTTCACCCGGGCGGCGGGCAAGTCACAATAAGAAATTCCCTCCTCGGCCGGCAGGGGAACTAGTGGACCTGATCTCGCCTTTGACCATCCGTCCTGATGACGAACCCACCCCTAAAAATGCTTCGGATCGATAGTCGCAGCGGCCAGTGGCGAGAGGCCATTGCCTCGCTGCGTCAGCGGCTCAGTCCGCAGGGAAATATAGTCAGCGAGGCAGGGCGGAAACGGACGATCGAGGTGTTTGGCGAGCCGCTCTCACCTCAGCAGGTCGTCGAGCGGATCTGCGGCGAAGTGCGAGACCGCGGCTTGCCGGCTGTGCTCGATTATTCGGCCCGCATCGATAAGGCTGAGTTAACCGCCGCCACGATTCGCGTGCCCGAATCGGAGCTGGCAACTGCACACGCTAAAGCTCGGCCCGAGTTCCTGGCCGCGGTCCGCCGCATCCGGCAAAGCGTGCTCGACTTTCAAGCGGCCATCTTGCATCACGACGTTCGGCTCGAGCGGCCTGGCGGTTACTTGCGCCAGCGCTATCTGCCGCTCGCGCGTGTCGGCATTTGCGTGCCGGGCGGAGCGGCAGCCTATCCTTCGACCGTGCTGATGACCGCGGTACCCGCCCAAGCAGCGGGCGTCAAAGAGTTGGCGATCGTGGCCCCGCCGACAAAGTTCGGCGCGTACAGCCCCGATCTGCTGGCCACCTGCCACGAGATCGGCGTGCGAGAGGTGTATCGGCTTGGCGGGGCGCAGGCCATCGCCGCCTTGGCCTACGGCATCGAAGGCCTGCCGCGCGTCGACAAGATCGTCGGCCCCGGCAACTTGTTCGTGGCCTTGGCCAAGAAGCATGTGTATGGCGAGGTGGACATCGATTCCATTGCCGGCCCCAGCGAAGTAGTGGTCATCGCCGATGAATCGACCCGGCCCGATTACACGGCCGCCGACTTGATTGCGCAGGCCGAGCATTCGCCCGGCGCTAGTGTGTTGATCACTTGGAGCGCCAAAGTGCTGGAGGGCACGGCCAGCGAATTGGCGAAACAATTGTCCCAGCTCGATCGGGGCGATCTGGCGCGGCAGTGCCTGGAAGAATTCGGTGCTTTGATCCTGGTGCAAAACTCCGATGAGGCGTGCGCTCTGGCCAACGAGATTGCTTCGGAACACTTGCACATTGCTACCGACAACGCCGAGAGACTCCTGGAAAAGATTTCCAATGCCGGCACCGCATTCTTGGGAAATTACAGCCCTGTGGCGTTGGGCGACTACGCCGCCGGGCCTTCGCACGTGCTGCCCACCGGCGGTACGGCGCGCTGGGCCAGCGGTTTGTGTGCCAATGATTTTCTCCGTCGCACGAGCGTGATACATTTCGATCGCTCCGGCCTCGCCGCACTGGCGCCCGACGTACGAATGCTTGCCGACGCCGAAGGATTGACCGCTCATCGCGCCAGCGTCGATATTCGCCTGGAGAAAAAATCGTAAGCAGCAGCTTCACGGCGCACCGCAGGGGCATAGGAAGATTTTTGGATGATGGGTCGTTGACGTGCACACACCAAAAGGGGGCGAAGACGGGATTCGCCACAGAAGGTCACGGAAAACCACGGAATCGAAGGTCATCGAGCCGCGCATTGCGACGGATCAATCACAGGTTCTTTTGGTCTTTATTCCGTGAGAATCCGTGTGAATCCGTGGCTCCAAAAAACTGCGTGACCTCCGTGGCAAGCTTCCTTGTGCGCAGGCTTAGGTCGGATCCTTAAAGAGATTGAAATGTCCTACTTCCGTCCCGCCATCGATGCGATGAGCGGTTATGTGCCGGGCGAGCAACCGCAAGCCGGCAAGTTCATCAAGCTCAACACCAACGAGAATCCGTATCCCGCATCGGCAGCCATTAGTCGCGCCGTACAGGCCGTGCTCGAACGGGGGCTCGGGCGTTATCCCGATCCCATGGCAACCGGTTTCCGCCAACGGGCTGGCGAGATGCTCGGCGTCGATCCCGATTGGATTCTCTGCGGCAACGGCAGCGACGAGATTCTGACTATGGTCACGCGCGCCTTTGTCGGCGAGCGGCAACTGCTGCGTCTGCCTTATCCAAGTTACATTCTCTACAAGACGCTGGCGCAGATTCAGGGCGCCGAAAGCGAAGAGATCCGGTTCGAGGCCGACTGGTCGCTGTCCGATCGCTTCACAGCCAATGCCGACAACTTGCGGCTGGCATTTCTGCCCAATCCCAACAGCCCTTCAGGCACGCTGATTTCGCCGGCGCGCATTCTCGAGCTAGCCGACCGGTTGCCTTGTCCACTGCTGGTCGATGAGGCCTACGTCGACTTCGCCCGCACGAACTGCCTGAAACTCGTCGCCGAGAATGAGAAAATCATGGTCTCGCGGTCGCTGAGCAAATCGTACGCACTGGCCGGGCTGCGGTTCGGCTTTATCGTCGCGCAGCCCCAGATCATTGAAGGTCTCGTCAAGATCAAGGATTCCTACAACTGCGATGCGCTATCGATCGCGGCGGCGACCGCGGCGATCGATGACCAGGCCTGGCTGACTTCGACGCGGACGAAGATTCTTGCCACTCGCGATCGCCTGACCGCCGGCATGCGCGAGCTGGGCTTCACGCCGGTCGAATCGCAGGCGAACTTCGTTTGGTGCCCGCATCCCAGTCTGCCGGTCAAACCGCTCTATGAGCAGCTCAAAAACAATCGAGTGCTGGTTCGTTATATGAACTATGCCGGTTGGGGCGATGGTTTGCGTATTTCTGTCGGCAGCGATGACCAGATCGACGCCTGCTTGGGCTTGCTGAAAACTATGGTTTAAGGACGCCAGACCAAGGCGAAGCTCTTGTGCGACCCTGTTGGGGTCGACGACCGAACTCGAACCCGATGAATCTCCCAGGGTTGCGCCCTGGGCTGACGAATCTTGCACCTTCGGTGCTGCCAACGCCGAA
>JAICIG010000051.1 GCA_025924495.1 Pirellulales bacterium
CGAATTGGAACTTGATCCGACGCGACAGATCATCGCCGCCGAGGTGCTCAAGGAGATTCGCGGCCGTCTCGGCTTCTTGACGAATGTCGGGCTGAATTACCTGACGCTCAATCGTACGGCGCCAACGCTATCCGGCGGCGAGTCGCAGCGCATCCGTCTGGCGGGGCAAATCGGCTGCGGCCTGGTCGGCGTGCTGTACATTCTCGATGAACCGTCGATCGGCCTGCATCCGCGAGATAATGATCGCCTGCTCGCGACGCTCACGCGGCTGCGCGACCTGGGCAATACGGTCGTCGTCGTCGAACATGACGAAGACACGATGCGCGCCGCCGATCACCTGATCGATTTCGGACCAGGGCCCGGCGTGCGTGGCGGCGAAGTCGTGGTCTCTGGCCCGGTCGAAGCCGTATGCAAGGAAAACCGCAGCCTGACGGGGCAATATCTCTCGGGCAAGTTGAAAATCGAGATTCCAGCTCAGCGCCGTCCGCCGAGCGACAAATGGCTGAAGATCGTCGGCGCCGCGCAGAACAATCTGAAGAACGTTAACGTCGACATTCCGCTCGGCGCATTTGTCTGCGTGACCGGCGTTTCGGGCTCGGGCAAAAGCTCGCTTGTCAACGGCATTTTGGTCGAAGCCCTGCGCCGCGATCTCAACGGCGGCGAAGGAGAGCCGGGCGAGCATGAACGGATCGAAGGACTCGAACATCTCGATAAGTTGATCGCCATCGATCAATCGCCGATCGGCCGCACGCCGCGATCCAATCCGGCCACTTACATCAAAGTGTTCGACGATATTCGCAAGCTATACGCGCAGTTGCCCGAAGCCAAGGCTCGAGGGTACCAGGAGGGCCGTTTCAGCTTTAACGTCGCCGGCGGCCGTTGCGAAGCCTGTGAAGGCAACGGCTCAAACCGGCTGGAGATGGACTTTCTGGCCGATGTCTGGGTGACTTGCCCCGTGTGCGAGGGGCACCGTTTCAGCCGCGAGACATTGCAAATTCGCTTTAAAGGCAAGTCGATCGCAGAAGTGCTCGAGATGGACGTACAGCAGGCGCTCGAACACTTCGAGAATATTCCCAAGGTCCGCCACAAGCTGCAAACATTGCACGACGTCGGCCTCGATTATCTCAAGCTCGGTCAACCTTCGCCGACCCTCTCGGGCGGCGAAGCGCAGCGGATCAAGCTGGCCCGCGAGCTGGTCAAAAAGAGCACTGGCCGCACGCTGTATTTACTCGATGAGCCGACCACGGGACTGCATTTTGCCGATATCCACATGCTGCTCAAGGTGCTGCACGACTTTGTCGAGGCGGGCAACACCGTGCTGGTGGTGGAACATAATCTAGACGTAATCAAGACGGCCGATTGGTTGATCGACCTGGGACCCGAAGGGGGCGACGCGGGCGGACGAATCGTTGCGGCCGGCACGCCTGAAGAGATTGTGCAGGCGCCCGAGTCGCATACAGGAAGATCGCTTGCCTCCTTCTTGAAGGGCGCCGAACATGCGATCAGCCGCAGTAAGGCCCCGGCGCATCTGGCGCATGCCTCGCCGCCGGCAAAGGCCATCAAAGTGCAGGGCGCTCGGCAGCACAATCTGAAGTCGATCGACGTTGAGATTCCACGCGACCAGATGACCGTTTGCTGCGGCCAGAGCGGCTCCGGCAAAAGCTCGCTGGCCATGGACACCGTGTACGCCGAAGGGCAGCGGCGGTACGTCGAAAGCCTCAGCTCCTATGCGCGGCAGTTCGTCGGCCAGATGCAAAAGCCGCAACTCGATCATATCGAAGGCCTCTCGCCGGCCATCGCGATCGAGCAGAAGCATTTAGGCCATACGCCGCGCTCGACCGTCGGCACGGTCACGGAGATCTACGATTACCTGCGGATTCTTTTCGCCCGGCTCGGCAAGCCCCACTGCCCTGATTGCGACGTGCCGATCGGCACGCAATCGACTGACGAAGTGATCGACAAAATCATGGATCACCCCGACGGGACCAAGCTGTATCTGATGGCGCCGTTGGAGATCCAGGTTGGCGATAATTACGAATCGCTGTGGGAGGAGATACGCGCCGCCGGGTACGTGCGCATGCGCGTCGATCGCAAGACCTATCCGATCGATGAGCCGCCCAAGATCGATCGCCGCCGCAAGCACCTGGTCGAAGTCGTCGTCGACCGCGCCGTCATTCGTTCGGGCAATCGTTCGCGGATTGCCGACAGCATCGAGAGCGCGTTGAATCTCGGGAAAGGCGTGCTGCACGTGGCCTATCCCGACGAGGAGACGCCGGAGGAGAACTGGCGCACGGAAATTCATAGCCAGCACTTGGCTTGCGATCGTTGCGGTCGCAGTTTCGAAGCGCTCACGCCGCATAATTTTTCCTTCAACAGTTCACTCGGCTGGTGTCCTTCGTGCGAAGGACTGGGCACGCAAACGGGCGCCAACACCGCGGCCTTGCTGCGAGACCCGAAGCTCACGCTGGCTCAAGGCGCGGTCGCCGTCTGGCCCGAGGCGGAAAACAAGACGTTCCAGCTAATGCTCTCGGCGCTGGCGGCTCATACCGGCGTGCCGCTTGACGTGCCGTTCGAGCAGCTCGGCGCCAAACACCGCCGGATCGTGTTGCATGGCAGCGGCGAGGATTGGATCAGCGTGTACCCGACGGGCCGTCGCAAATCGGGAGATTCCGCGCCGCTCTACCGCTTTCAGTACAAGGGACTGTATCCGGCGCTCGAAGAAGCCTCGCGATTGTCGCAAGGCTTCCGCGGCAAACTGGAACATCTGGTCGACGAAGTCGAATGTTCAACCTGCGGCGGCAGTCGTTTGCGCGACGACGCTTCGGCCGTGCGTTTCCGCGGCCAGACGATGGAAGAAATCTGCCGCACGCCGCTGGGCGATCTGCTCGAAAAGTTCTCCGGGTGGAAGCTTTCCAGCACCGAACGGAAAATCGCCGGCGAGCTCGTGCGCGAGGTGACCAACCGCTTGCAATTCCTGGTCGATGTCGGCCTGGAGTACTTGACGCTCGGTCGCGGCGCTCCGACCCTGTCGGGCGGCGAAGCCCAACGCATTCGCTTGGCCAGCCAGGTGGGCAGCGGCCTGACCGGCGTGCTGTACGTGCTCGACGAACCCACGATTGGCTTGCATCCGCGCGACAATCGCCGCTTGCTCAAGGCGCTGATCAAGCTGCGAGACCTTGGCAACACGCTGTTGATGGTCGAGCACGATCGCGAGGTGGTGGAAGCCGCCGATCAATTGCTCGATTTCGGTCCGGCGGCTGGCGAACATGGCGGCCAGATCGTAGCCCGCGGGGCGCCGGCGCAGGTCGCCAAACAAAAAGGCTCGGTGACCGGCCCCTATCTTTCCGGCGCCAAGGCGATCCCCGTGCCGACCAATCGCCGTATGGCGTCGGTTGCACAGGAAACGACGCGCGTCGCCAAGGCGGTGGCGCGGCGCGGAGTTAAGTTGGCGGGCAAGGCCGCGCGACAAGCCGCCGAGCAGCCGGAACCGCCGGGGGGCGGCTGGCTGGAGATCGTCGGCGCCAAACACAACAACCTGCGGAACGTCAGCGCGCAGATTCCGCTCGGCGCGCGGACCGCGGTGACCGGGGTGAGCGGCAGCGGCAAGAGTTCGCTGATTGAGGATGTGCTCTACAATTCGCTGGCTCGCACGCTGCATCGGGCTCGCACGTTTCCGGCGCCGCATGAAGCAATTCGCGGCGTCCAGCTGATCAATAAGGTGATTCGCGTCGACCAGCAGCCGCTCGGCCATACGCCGACCTCGAATCCCGCGACGTACACGGGCGTATTCGAGTTGATCCGTGGGCTGTACGCTCAGCTGCCCGAGGCGAAGTTGCGCGGCTATACGCCGCGCCGGTTCAGCTTCAATGTGCCGGGCGGGCGTTGCGAGAAATGCGAAGGCAACGGTCAGCTGCGGATCGAAATGCACTTCCTGCCCGACGTGTGGGTCGAATGCGATGAGTGCCGCGGTCAGCGCTACAATCCTGAAACGCTGGCGGTCCGCTATCACGGCCAGAGCATTGCCGATGTACTCGACATGCCCTGCAATCGCGCAGTGGAGCTGTTCGCCAACATCCCCAAAGTTCGCCGACCCTTGGAAACGTTGTGCGATGTGGGCCTCGGTTACGTGCGATTGGGCCAGCCGGCGCCGACCTTATCGGGCGGCGAGGCCCAGCGCGTCAAGCTGGCCGCCGAGCTGTCTCGCCCGGACACCGGCCGAACGTTGTACTTGCTCGACGAACCTACCACGGGCTTGCATTTTGACGATCTCGCCAAATTGCTCGACGTGCTCAACCGGCTGGTTGAGCTGGGCAACACGGTGGTTGTCATCGAACATAATCTCGACGTCATCAAGACGGCCGACTGGGTGATCGACGTTGGCCCCGAGGCGGGAGAGCGAGGCGGGCGCGTAGTCGCCGCGGGCACGCCGGAAGATATTGTCGCGCACGCTCGGCAATTCGCGAAGCAGGCTGGCGGCAAATCATTGGGCATGTTGGAACGCTCGTACACCGGCGAGATGCTCGGCCCGACGCTCGAAGCCGGACCGCACGTCGAGCGCAAACCGCACGACTTCGCGGCCCAAAGCGAAACGCGCGAAGGGGATCTCGACATTGCGCAAGTCGGCCACGACGCGCGGATGCCGTGGGAGACCGACGGACGTCGCTGGCATACACAAGAGCGGGTTGGCCGCAATGGCCAGCCCTGCCGCTGGGACGGCAAGATTCTCGCCGACGTCATCGACAAGATTCACGAATTGGGTGAATTCAGTCCAACGAACTGGAACAGCCGCACCGTGGTGGAGATTTCCGCTTCGCGCAAGGCCGATGGCTGGTTCATGCACGCCATCACGGGCGAAGAATGGTTGCTGAAACTCAAGTTCCGCGTGGCGAAGCGCACGTTCCAACGCGACGATCTGGTGGCCAAACTCGATCTGAAACCGCTCAATGAGTTGGCCGATTTACCCGTCTATGGCAGCGAGCCGCGGGTGAAATGCAAGCAGCTGCGCGGGCCTTGGCAGGAAGTGCAGCTCAGCGTGCATTCCTACAAGGAAATCGACAAACCGGAGTTCTGGCAATTTCTGGAGCGCGCGGTGAGCGGATTTCGCCAATTCACCGAACGGCTTGAGCAGCAGCCGGAAGACGTCATGCCTTGGAAGGTGCTTGGCCGCAAATGGCACCTGTCTCGCAAAGGCTTTCCGCCTGGCAAAAAAGTGCACTGGGATGTCGAAGTGCTGGAAGAATTGTGCGAGCTTTTGGCTGAGACGGCGCCTCAAGGGCAGTTTCTCTGGAACAACCAGCAGGTGGTGCATTTGTGCGTCAATGGACCTGGCGAGCCATGGGCCACCATCCACACCAAGCGTCCTGCGACTTTGGAACTCGTGTTGACGGGGCCAAAGAATCGTTTTGCACTCGGGCGCGTGGCCGACCTCGGGCATGAGCGCGAATTGCAAACCGATCGTCCGGACAAAGACGTCGTCAAACTGCGCTTCCGAGAGAGCGAGCAAGTCGTCGCCGGCGAGCTCGCCGACTTCTTGCGCGAGCACTTCGAAGCAGCTTCCAATGGCAAGAAGAAATAGTTGAAGCGTTTTTCGGTTAATTACAATTCAATTCGCATTCCAAGATTCGCATTCGTTTCATGACCTCTCCGCTACTTCCGCCCAGCTTTCTGTTTCGCTTCTCGGTGCCTTGCGGCTATAAATCGCCGCTGTGGGGCGAGAAAGGAGCGGGGCTTGACGAGTCGTATCGCTTGCTCAGTCTCGCGGAGCTCGACGGTCGCGCGGCCTTCGCCGAATTTCGCGCGGCCTGGAGCGAGCAAGGGTTGGCCTTCGCGGTCACGGTCAAAGGGAAGCAGCAAGCCCCTTGGTGTCGTGAGAGCCGGCCGGATGATAGCGACGGCGTGCGGATTTGGATTGATACGCGCGACACCCACAATATCCATCGCGCGAGCCGCTTCTGCCATCAATTCGTATTCCTGCCCGCCGGTGCGGGCCGTTCGCTCGACGAACCGGTCGGCGAGCAGTTGCTGATCAACCGCGCCAAAGAGAACGCCAAGCCGGTGCGGCTTGGCGTGCTGGCCGCGCGGCGCGAGAAGCGTCCCGGCGGATACCTGCTGGAGTGCTTCATTCCTGCAGCGGCGCTGACCGGGTTTGATCTCGACGAGCATCCTCGGTTAGGGTTCACCTACGCCGTAATCGATCGCGAACTTGGCGAACAGGCCTTCGTCGGCGGAAACGAATTCCCATATCGTGAAGACCCAAGCCTCTGGGCCACCCTGGAGTTGGCGCCTCCTAGCGCAGCCGAAGCTCCGAGACGCAGGTCGCGATGAGAGCGGCTACGGCCGATCTTGCTTCATGCTTGCGGTGATCGCCGCCTGATAAGTGTCTGGCGTTCGCGTCTGTCGCGGCAACAATTGCGATGCGAAGAGCTGCGCATGCTATCTGCCTAAATTGCGCATCTTTCCGCATTGACAATCGGTGATAATCGAGGTTGACCGATTTTTTCTCAATCGATAGAATCCGCAATAGACCATCAGGGTGCGAAGACCTGATAGTTTCATTGCGCCATTATTTTTCACAGTGTCGGTTCCGACAGCGCGCTTCGGTTTAGTTTGGCGGGTAAACAGGCTCGCTCGGTTCGGGGCAAGAGCAGGAACGCGTAGGATGCACGTCCGCTCGGCCGCGTCAGGACTTGAGGTGCTGACGCCTGCGAAACTTAATCTGTTTTTGGAGGTGCTCGGCAAGCGCAGCGATGGCTTTCATGAGATTGAAACGCTCATGATTCCCATCAGCTTGTACGATACCCTGTACTTTCAAAACGATCCCTCGGGACAGATCGAGCTCGCGTGCGAGGAAACCGCCTCGCAGTCGACGGCTGCTGTCGGCGAAGCTGTGCCGCCTGGATCGCAGAATATCGTGTTTCGTGCCATCGATCTATTGCGGAGTCGCTACCGCCTTTCGCAAGGCGCGCGGGTTCGGCTGATCAAGCGAATTCCGATGGCTGCCGGTCTAGCCGGCGGATCGAGCGACGCGGCCGCCGCCTTGGTGGCGGCGAATCGCTGCTGGGGGCTGAACTTGCCAGCCTCCGAATTGGCTCCGTTGGCCGCGGAACTCGGCAGTGACGTCCCGTTCTTTCTCGCGCCCGGCGCCGCTATTTGCCGCGGGCGCGGCGAGCGGATTGAACGCGTGGGCGGACTAGGCGCCTTGTCGTTCGTCGTCGTCCGGCCGCCTGCCGGACTTTCGACGGCCGATGTGTATCGGGCCTGCCGGCCCGCGACGGCGCCGCGTTCGGCGGCGGCGCTCGTTAATTCATTGCGAACGGGACGGCTGCACCAGGCTGCCAACTGGTTCCACAACGCCTTGCAAGCCGCTGCGGAACAACTCTCACCCTGGATTGCACGTTTGAAATCTGAGTTTTCTCGACTTGATTGTCTTGGGCATCGCATGAGCGGCAGCGGCACGAGTTATTTTGCCCTGGCGCATCATTTTCGTCACGCTCAGCGTCTGGCCGCTCAATTGAGAGCGAGAGGCGTTGGGCGAGTCTACGTCGTTCGAGGTACTTGTTGATCCAGCAGCGAAGGAGAACGGCTGTGGAAATCACCGAAGTGCGCATCAAGTTGATGGAGGACGCCGGAGAGCGGTTGCAGGGATTCTGCTCGATCACCTTCGACGACTGCTTTGTGGTTCGCGATCTGAAAATCATTGGCGGCTCCAGCGGACCATTTGTGGCCATGCCGAGCCGCAAGCTCACTGCACATTGTCCGCAGTGCAGTTGCAAAAACCATCTCCGCGCCGCCTACTGCAACCAGTGCGGCGCCCGACTGAAGGAAGATCGGGCCGGCAAAGACGACGATGGCCGAGCCAAACTTTATGCCGATATCGCCCACCCGATCAATTCCGCCTGCCGCGAAATGATTCAGGACCGCGTGATTCTGGCGTACCGCGAAGAGCTGGATCGCTCCAAGTTGCCGGGCTATGTATCGAGCTACGACGACTTCGATGAGGAAGCAACTGCCTGCCGGCCCTCAGAACGCCCTGCCGGGCGCAAACCGCAGGAGCAGCGCCAGGCGCCGTCTAGCGGCCATTGCCCGAGCGGCGAACGCGCCGTACTGGAGCGCAACGAGACGACCAAAGTGCAGGCGGCCGAGACCGAGCCGCGAGCGCCACACATGCCGCCGGTGCATCAAGGCGCTTCCCATGTTTCGACGCCAGAGCGCCGCGGAGAGTTTGGCGCCGGCATTTGGTAACGGCAGCTACGTTCCGATCCGTTGCGACATCGTTCAAGCCAACGCTCCGCGCTTCAGCGGTTCATCTCAACGAAACGCGACGACGTTGAGCGTCCCTGCCCTCTCCGCACTCGTGATTTCATCTGCGGCGACTGGCGAGCCGTTCGACGAACTGCTGATGTTCGGGCGATTGCAGGCCTTCTTGAAGGCGTTTAAGCACGCGCGCCATGTCGCCGGCCAACAGCGCCTGCCCATCGAGCCAGAGACCGGGAAAGACTCGCGAGCGCCACAGTCCGTCGGCGTCGGGCGCAAGAAGCTTATAAGAGTCTCCTTCGAGCGCGTGCCAGCGGATCTCGCGCTCGTAAAGCAGGATGGCGAGATACTCGGGAACTTTGGCGGCCTGGTAGAGGTCGTATTTCACGTGCAGGTCGTACGAGGCGCTGGAACGGGAAATCTCGACCAGCAATTCCGGGATGCCGTGCAGGTAGGAGTCGTCGATCCACGAACCGCCGCCATATTCCGGCAGGACGCGGAGATTGAGATCGGGCTGCGGAATGTCGTCCAAGATAAACGACGTAACGTTATGGCTCATGGACGTGCCCGGCGTGGCGGCTCGGTAAACCGTCAACCATCCGCCCAGTTGTCCGTCCATCTCGCCATGTTGTATTGAGACGGGCGAAGCCATATAGACGATTCCTCCGATGAGTTCAGCGGACTTGATTTCCGGATGATCTTCCCAGCGTCGGAGGAATTCGTCGCGGGTCAACTTGTCGCCCGCCGCCAACGGAGCGACGCGCTGGTCGGTGTCGATGGTCATGGCAATCCCCTGGCATTCTCGCCCCGTGCGTCGGCATCCCTAGTTATTTTACGCCTCGCCAGGCGAGCAGCAAATCAAGCGGGCGCGCGGCCGCAGAGGGGCTTACCGACGGGTCGGGAGCGCCTGAGTAGCGGGAGAAGGACTCTATCCGCCGATCTTGTCCAGCGCCTCGGCGGCGGCCTGTTTGACGGCCTGGTCGCTCTCGTGCTCGGCTAGCCTCTGCAGTTCTTCCTTGGCTGCCGCGGCTGCAGGGCCCAGTTTGCCCAGCGCCAGCGCCGCCTCGAGCCGGACCAGAGGTCGCTCGGCGTCCAGCGCTTTGATCAGCATGGGCACGGCCGCCTTGACGACTTGCGCGTCCTTCGGAGTGATTTGCAACAAGGCCCACAACGAAATCATCCGCAACCGCTCGTCATCCGACGCCAGATTGTTGCGAATGGCGACCAGGGCCGGCTTGGCATCGGGTCCGATCTTGCCCAGCACGTAGGTCGCCGTGCGTCGCTCCATTTCATCCTCGCTGGAGAGGAAAGGCCGGCATTTCTCGACCAGTCCTTTGTCCGGTCCGATCAGGGCAATCGCCACGAGCACATCGGGCGTCGGGTTATCTCCTACCGCGGGCGCCGGGTCGTTCAGCGATTCGATCAAATCGGGCAGCGCCACTTTCGCGTCGGGACCGATGCGGGCGAGAATCGTCGCACAGGCGCCGCGAATCTTGGGATTCTTCAAGCCCTTGATCACGTCCGGCGTCGCTTTGGCCCCCAGCGCCGAAATTGCCTCGACCACGTTGCCGCGGACCGTCGGATCAGGGTCGGTCAAGGCGCCAATCAGCGCAGGGCGAACCAGCTCGGGCTCGGCTTTCAGCTCGACCAGACCCCGAGCGGCGGCTTGCCGGACAAACTGGTCGTTCGCCTTGAGCGAGGCGACAAGCTGCTCGACGGCGTTTTTCACCGCGTCCCGGTCGTCTGGAGAGATCTTGGCTAGTCCCCAAGCCGACAGCGTCTTCAACATGGGATCTTTGGCGGCGGCCGCCTGCTTCAGAGCCGCGGCGCCTTTGGGCGATCCGATATTGCCCAGCGCAAAAGCGGCGGCGTACTGGGTTGCCGGCAGTTTGGACTGCAGCAACGGGGCGATCTGCGGAATCGCCGATGCGGCATCGGGCCCGATCTTGCCCAGGGCCACCAGCGCCTGAACTTGCACTTCGGGACGATCGTCGGAAAGCGTCTCGGCGAGCGCCGGGACGGCTTCCTTGGCTTTCGGCCCCGCCTCGCCGAGTGCCAGGCAGCACCAATAACAGGCCCGCTTGTTCTTCAGCGCCTTGGTCAACCCGGCGATTGCCTTGTCGCCGGCTGCGGCGATGGTTTCGATCGCCACGACGGCGCCCTGCGGGTCGGCGTGCTCGAGCGTCTGGATCATGATTGGCAACATCAATTGAGGATCGGGATGCAGTTGCTTCAGCGCCTGGGCCGCCATGCCGCGGACGCGTGCTTCCTTGTCAGTCAGCAATTTCGACAACGGCTCGACGACTTTGGCGTCGGCGCTTTCCAGCTTGCCGAGGGCCACGGCGGCGTACGCCCGCACGTACGGATCGGAATCGCTCAAAGCCTTAATCAATTCGGCGGTCGCGCCGGCAACCTGGTCGGCGTCGAGCAACGAGATGCTTCGCGCCGCGGCCGCCCGCGCTTTCGCGTCGTCGCCCGCCAGGGAGCCCTTGAGCGAAGCGAGATCGTTATCGGCAGCCGCCGAAATCGACGCGGCCCCGGCGACGCAGAGCAGGATTAGTAAATTGACGACTCGGTTCATAAGGGCGATTCCCGAAATAGACGCAGACGAAGGGAGTTGATGAGCGTGCGCCGCCGAAGGAGGCGAGGATTTACAGAGTCGAGCCTTCGAGCGACAGCCGCTCCAAAAACCGCTTGGCATTCATGTACTCGCCCGACGGGTATTCCTTCAAGCGTTTCTTCAATTCAGTGCTAAACTCGCTCGAGGTTTCGGCGATTTCGGTCGCTTGCTTATAGGAGACGTTGCCTCCCGATTCGGCGCGCTCGGAGAACAAGTTGTCGAGCTTCAGCCTCATCGGTTCGTATTGTTCGTCGCGCAAAATGTTGGGCCAGGAGATTTGTCCAGTGACCTGGTCGAGTTCCTGTTCGCTCAACGGCGCGGGGGGCGTTCTTTTGGCCAGGCTGGCCAGCCGTTCGGCGCTTTGTCTGGGGCGGCGAGTCTCTTCGACGTACGATTGGTGCATGCGGCGCTTGGTGTAGTACGTGTCGGTGTATTTGATCTGGTTGTCAAGATACTTCGAGCGCGCCTCTTCGACGTTGATGGCCGCGGCCGAGTTCATCAGGTTCGCGGCGCCGGCCGCAACGACAACGTCGGCCATGCCCATGGCGAAGCCCTCGCCCGCAGTGCTCGCATAGTAGCCGCCGCCCCAGGGGCCCCATTGGGCCGCGGCGGGCGCCACGCAAGCCGCCGCCAGCAACAACGACAAAATCGCAGATCGTTTCAGTGCTTGTTTCATGTAGTCGAATCCGAAGGCGCCGGAGCGAATAGAAACTCGGCGCCCCCGGCAATACGGGGTCAGGAATTGGCTAATCCGGAAGAATTCCAAGCAGTTTCCTTATAAGCTGGGGGGAACGGGCAGGCAAGTGAATAGTTAATCAGATTTTCGTCCAATCGAGGCGGAAAAACGCGAATTCCAACCGGTCTCCGGGCCAGCATTACCCGGCCCAGAAGCAAGCAAGGGATGTCCCGACGCCGGCTCCCTCGGCCGGACCTATTCAAAATAGGCGACCGCGTTACGAAAGACTTGCAGACCGTCCCCCGCCGTCGCGCCCGGCTGCCGCGTCCAGCGCGGATGTTGCGTGGGGTCGATGTGCCGCTCCGGGTGAGGCATCAAACCGCATACCCGGCCTGTCGAGTCGCAGACGCCGGCAACATCCGCCATCGCTCCATTGGGATTGTCCGGGTAAGGAACCGAACCGTTAACATGGCCGCCGAGCGGAGCATACTTGAGCGCTAATTGCCCGTTGCCCTCGAGCGCCGCCAGCGTCTCGGAATCGCGGGCAACGAACCGACCTTCGGCATGCGCTACCGGCAGGTACATCGACTCGATGCCCGAGAAAAACACGCACTTACTGCTGGCCACGTGCAAGTTCACCCAGCGGTCTTCAAACTTGCCTGAGGCATTCGTCGTCAGAGTGGCCGGCGCGCCGGCGGCGTCGGATGAACCGTTAGTTTCCAGCAGAATTCCCGACTTCGTCAGAATTTGAAAGCCGTTACAAATGCCCAGCACCAGCTTGCCCGCTGCTTTGAATTCATGCAGCCAGTCGAATAAGTGGTGGCGGATCTGGTTGCCGAGAATCGTGCCGGCGCCCAGATCGTCGCCATAGCTGAAACCGCCGGGCAGGCAGAGGATTTGAAAGTCGGCCAGCCGCGATGGGCTTTCTAAAAGCTGGTTGATGTGCAGCCGCTCGGTCGCACCGCCGGCTTGCTCGAAAGCGTAGGCGCTCTCGGCATCGCAATTTACTCCGGGAGCTCGCAAGATCAGGGCACGAGGCATAGGTCAAAGGATGCAGGCGAAAGGTTAATGGATGAAACAGGCGCCAGGACGCTCACCATTTTAATGGAGCTTGCCAGGCCGCTTTCAAAGCGGTTAGTTCGGCTGAAATGACGGGTGCGCCACGATGGACCATTTGCATACGGTTGTTATCTGTGACTTCGCCAATGCGGGCCATGGGAACGCCATGCAGTTTCGCCTCGAAGGCATTTACATCGCCGGGACCCACTTCGCACAAAAAGCGGGTATTCGACTCGCTGAATAGCAGTACGCAAACGTGCTTCTTGGCCTGGACGTCGCTAGGAACGTGTTCCAGGTCGATCGTCGCCCCTAGCCCGCCGGCAAAGGCCATTTCGGCGAGAGCGACGGCAAGGCCTCCTTCGCTCACATCGTGGCAGGCTCGCACAAGGCCGCTAGCGATTGCGGAATGCAAGGCGGCAAATGTCTGGCGCGCGAGGACTGCGTCGACTTTCGGCGGCTGACCGCCCGACAGCGATTCCACCATTGCGAAGTGCGAACCGCCCAGCTCATCGTGGGTGGCGCCAATCTGATAAAGGACGTTGCCGGGCTCTTTGAGATCCATCGTCACGCAACGGCTGACATCTGCCACCTGGCCAATGGCGCTGATCAAAAGCGAAGGCGGGATGGCGATGATCTGCTTCTGGCCTCGCGCGTCGACGTAACGGAATTCGTTGTTCAAGCTGTCTTTGCCGCTGATGAACGGCGTCTGCAATGCAATCGCCAGGTCGCGGCAGGCCAGTGCGGCGCGGACCAGCGAGCCGAGCGTTTCCGGGCGATCGGTATCGCCCCAGCAGAAGTTATCCAGAATGGCAATCCGGCGCGGATCGGCGCCGACGGCCACGCAGTTGCGCACCGCCTCGTCGATGGCGCTGGCGGCCATGTGATAGGCGTCGAGGTCGCCGTAACGCGGGTTCATGCCGCAGGCTAGCACGACTCCGCGGCGCGATTTCAGTACCGGACGCACGACTGCGGCGTCGCTCGGTCCATCGTTTTCGATGCCGACCAACGGCTTGATCACGCTGCCGCCTTGCACTTCGTGATCGTATTGCCGGATGACCCATTCCTTGCTAGCCACGTTGAACGAACCGAGGATCCGCAACAGCGAGTCCGTGTACTCGCTGCGATCGACCAATCGCAGCGGCTGGACTGGCGGGGCGCTATATACCGCTTCGCGCACGACGGGCGGTCGGCCGCCGTGGAGGAATTCCATCGTCAGATCGGCCACTTGTTGGCCGTCATACTTCAACTGCAAGCGACCGGTCGGCACGAACGAGCCGATGACCGTCGCTTCGACTCCTTCGCTGGCGCAGAGCGAGTGGAATTCCTCCCAGGTCTCCGGCGGCACGGCAAGAATCATCCGCTCCTGCGCCTCGGAGATCCACATCTCGGTATACGACAGGCCTTCGTACTTCAGCGGTATCCGCTCCAGCCAGACTTCGGCGCCAATGTCTTCGCCCATTTCGCCGACAGCGCTGGAAAAGCCTCCGGCGCCGCAATCGGTAATGGCGTGATACAACCCGCGGTCGCGCGCCGCGAGGATGACATCGAGCAGCATCTTTTCTGTGATCGCGTTGCCGATCTGAACGGCGCCTCCGGAGACTTTTTCGCTTTCGCTGGTTAATTCGGCCGAACTGAAGGTTGCCCCGTGAATGCCGTCGCGCCCCGTGCGGCCGCCGACTGCCACGATATGGTCGCCGGGCTTAGGCTCCTTGCTGGCTTTGTCGACCGGCAACAAGCCGGCCGTGCCGCAATAGACAAGCGGATTGCCCAGATAGCGAGGATCAAAGTAGAGCGCCCCATTGACGGTCGGAATTCCCATCCGATTGCCGTAGTCGCGGACGCCTGACACCACGCCTTTCATGACCCGTTTCGGGTGCAGCACGCCTGGCGGCAGTCGATCGGACGGCGTATCGGGCGGAGCAAAGCAGAATACATCGGTATTGCAAAAGGGTCGCGCGCCCAGACCTGTGCCGAGCGGATCCCGGATGACGCCGCCAATGCCCGTGTTCGCGCCGCCATAGGGCTCGAGCGCTGAAGGGTGATTATGCGTCTCGACCTTGAAGACCAGATGATTCTCGTCGTCGAAGCGGACCACGCCGGCATTGTCTTTGAACACGCTGACGCACCAATCGTCAGCGCCCAACTGGCGGCGAATCTGCTGGGTGGCGGCGAAAATCGTCTCTTTGAGCATGTTGTCGAATTGCTGCTCGCCATGCTCGTCGCGGTAGCGAATGCGTCCGGCGAGCGTCTTGTGGCTGCAGTGCTCGCTCCAGGTCTGAGCGATCGTCTCCAATTCGGCGTCGGTCGGGTCGCGGCCGAGCGCGCGATAATGATCGCGGATCGTCCGCATCTCGGGCAACTTGAGATACAACTGGCCTTCGCGGCTGAGACGCTCCAGCGCCGCGTCGTCCAACTCGCGAATCGCCACGGTCAGCAGCCGAAATGCGTACGGTGCGCCCACTTCCAGCCGATCTAACTGCAACGGACCGACAATCGCCTGCTCGATGGCGTCGTTGGCCAGCAGTTTAGCGCAGAGCGGTTGCAGGTTGTCGCCGGGTAGATTGGCCAGCCAGTACTTGCGGAAAGTGCGGACCGCCTCGGCGTGCAAATTGAAATCGGCGATTGCCGCCAGTGCGCTTTGTGCCACAGGGTCCATCACGCCGGGCTTAGGCAACACGTGCACCACGCGCTGCTCTCCATGGGGCGGTTGAGCCAGCGCCGGATCTCCCGTCGTCGCCGCAACAAACGTCTCGACGACTCCATCGGCCAATAGCTCGCGGGCCAGCAGTTCGATTTGCCCTCGATTCAGATCGCCCTGGATCAAGTAGCCGTGCGCCGAGGCCACGCGCAGGTCGGACGATAATCCCAGATCGGCCGCATCCGCGGCCACGCGCGCGCCGATCAGATCGGGCTGACCCGCGGCCGGATAAATATCAACTTCCCAAAGCATCTCGCCTGCGCTTTGCTTGAATGAGGATTTCGGTCAGTTTCTTTTCGTCGCCGCGCTCCAGGGCCCGACGCAACGAAGCCAGCACTTTTTCGTAGCGACCCAAGGCTGCCAAAACCTGCGAGCGGTTGCTCATGAAAATCTGCCGCCACAGCTCGGGGTCGCCAGCGGCGATGCGCGTCGTGTCGAGCCAGCCGCTGGCGGCCAATTGCAAATCGTCTTCCGGCGTGGCGGCTGCCAAAGCCGATGCAGCCAGATGCGGCAAATGGCTCGTCGCCGCCAGAATGCGATCGTGCGCCGCGGCTGGCATGCAGACGACGTTTGCTCCCAAACCGCGCCACAAATCATGCAACGCTGCGCAGTCGACCTCCCGGGTTGTTTTGGTTGGCGTAATCACCACTGTTCGCCCCACGAGTAGATCGCCGGCGGCCGCGCTCGGCCCGCTCTTTTCGCTGCCCGCCAAGGGATGACTGCCGACAAAATGCGCCTTGCCGTTTAACTGGCCGTCGAGCGCGGCGACGATCTCCGCCTTCGTACTGCCCGCGTCGGTAATCAAGCACCCAGGCTGACATGCCGCGGCGGCAGCGCGGACATCAGCAACAATACGGCCGACCGGAGTGCAGACGATGACCAGATCCGCTTTGGCGACGCCTTTGGCCAGATCGAGCGTCGTGGTCGTTACGGCTCCGACTCGCTTCGCCGTCCGCAAACTGCTTGAGCGACGGCCGATGCCGATGACATAGCGGGCTAGACCTCGGTCGCGCAAGCCCAAGCCGATCGACCCGCCGATCAGGCCTACGCCTACGATGGCCACGGTGTCCCACTGCTTCATCGCTTGCCTGTCATCCCCTCCGCACCGAGGGCCGCCGAACGTCATAGACCTTTGAAGAGCGGGATTATACCAAAGCCTCCGAGGGTTGTCTGGAGTCTGCAGGCAGTGAGAGGCTATGAAGGCAAAGAGAACGATGAGCATGACTCGATTTGGAATGCGGCCGAGCGGCCTATTTTCAGATTGCCTTCTGCGGCCCAACAACTTGGCGAACACTGTTTGTTGCGAATTCCCTCAAATCTTACGGCTTAGGGCTCCCTCGGACCTTGCCCGACGAATAAGCAATGCCTGCCCGGCAAGCGGGCCCCCCAGCAGAATCCCGGCATCCGTACGTCCGCAACAAAGTAACAAACGGGGGCTTTCTCGCAGGTCCTGGAGAGCCGACGCATTTCAACGCTACCTCTTACCATTTAAAACTTTAAAGATGGTCGCGGGGAGCGCGATTCAACCGCGATTTGATCGATCGACCGGCTGTTGGTACGCACGTTGCTTGCTGTTGAGCGGACGAACGGGAAATCAGGCCCCGCGATGGATCGCGGATGCATCAAGATCGCCGCGCCGCCAGCCGGAGGAAAATGATGCTGCGTCGGAGGAATCGGCTGATTTCCAGCGACAGAAGTCCTCGCCGGCAGAGGCGAGGGAGAACCTTAGCGACCTGGACCTACTGACATGAGACCCAAAGGTAAACCATCGGAGCTCGAGGCGCGCCGTCTCGAGGCAATCGCTTTACTGACCGCTGGCAAGAAATCGAGCGAAGTCGCCCGGCTGGTCGGCGCGTCGGCTTCATCCGTCAAACGGTGGAGAGACGCGCTTCGGCAAGGGGGGCCTGATGCCCTGAAGGCGAAACGTCATCCCGGCCGCACCCCACGCATGACGAAAGCTCAGAAAGCTGAATTGAACTTGTTGCTGGCTTGCGGTCCGCGAGCTGCGGGATATGCCAGCGATCATTGGACTTCGCCCCAAGTGCGCGAAATGATCCAGCGGCATTTCGGCGTGGCATTTCATGTCGGTTACGTTTGGCAAATCCTGCGAGACCTTGGTTGGAGCAAGCCCGCTAATGGCAACGCAAGCCGCATTGCGGCAGACGGCATGGTCGGCGACCGAACTGTTGTCAGTGGAGTCGCCCAGCAACGCTCAAGTGCAGTCAGCACATCCTTGAGCGCCGTTCAACTAATTTCATTGCAGCCGGCTCACGACGCACAAAGCCAGCCAGTCGGCAGCGGCTGCGCTTAGACGGAATTGCGTCTGACTGAGGAGTTCCCTTTGCGCCGCCAGCGCGAGTTATCTTTCGCGTTGAGCGGCGATCGTGAGAGGCGCCTTTCGATATGGATCGACATCGTTAGCTCGGGGATGCTGCGGTGGCAGGCGCAATTCGTCGCGACAAGCCCTTTGAGCGAGGGACTCTTTCTAATCGGCAATAGAATCCGCTAATTCCGCCCGCAATCGCCGCAGCACTCGTGGCTTTGCTACCTGCACGGCGCCGGGAGACATGGCGAGTTCGTCGGCGACGTCTTTCGGCGTCAAGCCATGTCACCAGGCGACCCCAGACGGGAGGATCGTCGCTCTTGATTCTCGCCAGCAGCGACGTGGAAGTTCCGAACGATGCTCTGCCCGCGCGATCGCTCAATGAAGGTCCGATCCGCTCACGGCATGTCCTATTCGGACCGAAACGAACAAGCAAGCTCGAGTCTTTCCCCAACGAGTCTGTCCGCCACCGTGCCGGCCATCCGGCGAGTCTTCGCCAACTTGCACCTCCACCCTGCGAACTTCATAGCGTAATCCGTCTCGTCGCCCGGCATGAGCCTCGCATCATCTGACGCGCCCATATTTCCTCGGACGACCGCCTCGCCCGAGGCTCAGTCGTTGTCGAACGCCGCTGAAAATGCGATCATTCCCGGCTTAGAACTTTGTTCTTTTCCGATGCACAAAGTCTCGACCAGCGAAGTTGCGGACTTACCGTCGCAAGATCGCTGCCTGGAATTCACCATGATGCGCACGATTGGTTATGGCGTGATTGGGTTGGGCTTCTTCGGCGAGAAACATGCCGAGACGGCGGCGGCATTGCCGAATGTCGACCTGCGAGGCGTCTGCACGCGGAACGATCAGCGTCGGAGGCTGATCAAGCGGCGCCTCAACGTGCCGCGCGATTACCGCGATTATCGCGAGTTGCTGGCAGACCCGGAGATCGAAGCGGTCAGCGTCGTGACCCACGTCGATGATCATCTGGAGCCGACTTTGGCAGCGCTGCGAGCCGGCAAGCACGTGCTGCTGGAAAAGCCGATGGCGCGGCGCCCGGCCGATTGCGACCGGATGATCGCCGCCGCCGAACGTGCTGGAAAAATCTTGATGGTTGGCCATATCTGCCGGTTCAATCCGCGCTACGCGATTGTGCGGCAGCGGATTGCCGCAGGCGAGATTGGCCGCATCGTCTCCATGTATGCTCGCCGCAACATCCCCGCCGCACGCAGTGCGAGCGTTTTGGAAAAAGTCGGACCGCTGCTGGGCGACGGCGTTCACGATACCGATCTGATGTTGTGGATGTCGGGCGCCAAGATCAAAACCGCCTATGCGCTGACCGAAAGCGTGCGCGGGCTCAAGCATCCGGACATTGGCTGGGCGATGTACCGTTTCGACTCGGGAGCGATCGGCGTCATTGAAGATGTTTGGTTCCTGCCCGACGGGACGCCGTTTCGCATCCATGAACAACTCGAGATCATCGGCACGGAAGGTTCGATTTACGTTCATGGCGGCGACATGAATGTGGTCATCCAAGGCCGCAGCGGCATCGACTGTCCCGACACGCTTTACTGGCCTGAGATGCACGGGCAACCGACCGGAGCTTTGCACACCGAACTAGAATACTTCGTCGATTGCGTCGGACGTGGCGTGCAACCTGCCGTGGTTACGCCCGCCGAGGCACGAGCGGCTGTGGCCGCAATCGCCGCCGCCGAGCGATCCGCGGAAACCGGAAAAGTGGTGCGGGTCTGATCGCCTGGTTTAGGCCGAACTCAGCCAAGCCGCTCTGCAAGGAGAGGCTGACTTAATTGAGAGTCGGTCGGCGTTGGATCTGGTCAACGCGACGGGCCGGACGATTGCGTCCGGCCCGGGCGAGAATCTGCCTGAGAATGCGAGGACTAGCGCTTCGAGAACTGCGTACCGCGACGGGCGCCGCGGAGACCGTAGTGCTTGCGTTCCTTCATGCGGCTGTCGCGGGTCAACAAATTGCCGCCGCGCAGCGCTGGTTCCAAGCCAGTGTCGTAAAGCTTCAAGGCCCGTGCAATGCCCAGCTTGCAAGCCCCCGACTGTCCCGTGTTGCCGCCGCCATGCACGTTGATGAACACGTCGACGCTGTTCACGCGATCGGTCTGCACCAGCGGAGCCAGCACGCTGTTGCGATCCAGTTCGTTAACAAAGTATTCGTCCAGCGGCCGACCATTGATGGTAATGACGCCCTTGCCGGGACGAACGCGCACGCGCGCCACAGACGTCTTGCGGCGGCCGGTGCCGAGTGCATCGCCCGAGGGCTTGCCGGTGGGAATCTCGACGGTCGACATGCGGTGTGCCTTCTATTTCGCTTCGCTGGGAATGTCTTGAATGGGTTAGAACCTTGAATGGTCGGCTTGCGCGCGACGGCTTATTCGCCTTACTTGCCGCCCAGTTCCTTAGGCTCGGGCATCTGCGCCTGATGCGGGTGTTCGCCGCCGGCATAGACTTTGAGCTTGGAAAGCATCGTGACGGCCAGCTTGTTCTTAGGGAGCATGCGACGGACTGCCTCGATCAAAATCTTCTCGGGCTTTTCCTGTAAGCGTTCTGCGGCAGACTCCGAACGCAACCGGGTATAGCCGGTGTACCAGGTGTAGCGTTTCTGGTCCCATTTCTTGCCGGTAAACGCCACCTTTTCGGCGTTGACTACAACCACAAAGTCGCCCGTGTCGACATGCGGCGTATAGGTCGGGCGGTGCTTACCCATGAGCACTACGGCGATGTCGGAAGCCAAGCGGCCGACGACCTTGTCGGTCGCGTCGACGACCCACCACTTTTGTTCGATTTCGCCCGGCTTGGCCATGTACGTTTTCATGCTTGCTCGCTCGACGGTCTTGGGCTCTATAGTCTATCGCCGCGACGGGCAGTCCCCAGGCGGCAGCGGCTCGGTTTTGAGAAACGACTAATTTACTGCTTATGCCTTGTCAGTACAAGGCATGCGTCGTAACTTGAGTGCCATGCTTGCCGGAGTGGTCAAAGAAACGTTGCCGGGCGAACGCCGTGTGGCTCTGACGCCGGCGAACCTACCGCCGTTAATCAAAGACGGCTGGGAGGTTATGATCGAACCCGGCGCGGGCGCCGAGGCCGGATTTTGCGACGCTGCCTACCAAGAAAAGGGGGCTAAAATCGGCGCCGATCGGGCCGCCGTGTTTGCTGCGGCCGATGTGGTGCTGCAAGTTCGTGCCCTCGGCGCCAATCTGGAATTCGGCGCCACCGATCTGGCTTTGATCCGTCCGGGGCAAGTATTGATCGGCTTCTGCGATCCGCTGACTTCGTCGGCGGCCGCCCAACAGATTGCCGCCCGTGGGGCAATTCTGTTTGCCATGGAACTGATCCCGCGGATTACGCGGGCGCAGAGCATGGATGCTCTGTCTTCGATGGCCTCGATCGCCGGGTACAAGGCGGTGCTGCTAGCGGCGTCCACGCTGCCCAAGATTTTCCCCATGATGATGACCGCCGCCGGCACCATTTCCCCTTCGAAAGTGTTCGTAGTTGGCGCCGGAGTGGCTGGATTGCAGGCCATTGCCACCGCACGCAGGATGGGCGCCGTCGTCGAAGCCTACGACGTACGGCCGGTGGTCAAAGAGCAAGTCGAGAGTCTCGGCGCACGGTTCCTCGATCTGCCGTTGGAAACCTCGGCGGCCCAGGATCAGGGGGGATACGCCAAGCAACTCGATGAGAGCGTTTACCAGCGGCAGCGAGAATTGATGCTTAAGGCGATGGCCGCCAATGACGTGGTGATTACGACCGCGGCAATCCCCGGCAAAAAGGCGCCCATTCTGGTCACGGCCGAAATGGTTCGGGCCATGGCGCCAGGCTCGGTGATCGTCGATCTGGCTGCCGAGCGCGGCGGAAATTGCGAATTGACGAAGCCGGGCGAGACGATCGTCGAAAACGGCGTCACGATTCTAGGCCCTTTGAATTTGCCGGCCACCGTGCCGCTGCACGCGAGCCAGATGTATGCCCGCAATATCACGACTTTCCTCGCGCACTTGGCCAAAGGGGGCAAGTTCGAGTTCGATACGACCGACGAGATCACTCGCGACACGCTCGTCACGCGCGACGGCGAAGTCGTGCATCCCCGCGTTCGCGAGGCGTTGGGAGTCGTTAAAAGCGACGAACTAGGGGTGAGCAGTTAGTCCGCTGGTTCTTGCTCCTCGCTCTCGATGACCGCCAGCGGTTGGCCCACGACGAGAGGTTCATCCTCGTCGACGAGGATTTCGGCAAGTACGCCGTTGGTGGGCGAAGGAAGGTCGACGGTCACGCTGCCGGCTAGCACTTCCAGCAGCCGATCGCCCGCATTGACTTCTCCGCCCAACTCCACCAGCCAGACGCTGGCGGTGACGAGCCGGTCTGTCAGGCCTAATTCGGGCAGCACGAGAAGATGGCGTTGTTTTGTCATCGCAGGCGTCTATTCGTGCGCAAAGAATCGAATCGGGGGGCAATTTGCGACCCGCAAAGATAGAAGGCGGCGCGAATTGCCCAAAGACATCGCGATTTACGTTAGAGCAGTTTCGGCCATGTCGC
This sequence comes from Pirellulales bacterium, assembly GCA_025924495.1. The sequence goes on from JAICIG010000051.1 coordinate 22,175, forward strand.
GCGCGTGGTAACTCGATCGCACGAACGGCCCGCTGGCCACTTGCTGGAAACCAAGTTGACGGGCAGAGGCGCCCAATTCGTCAAACTCCTGCGGCGTCAAGTAGCGTACAACCGGCAAGTGTTCGGGGGACGGCTGCAGGTATTGGCCGAGCGTCAGGAAGTCACAGTCAACGTCGCGCAGGTCGGCTAGCACGTCGAGCAATTCGTCTCGCGTTTCGCCCAGCCCGAGCATCAGGCCGCTCTTGGTTTTAACCGCCGGGTTGATCTGTTTGACGCGTTTGAGCAGTTCCAGCGTCCAGCGGTAATCGCTCTTGCGACCGCGCACCTGGCGGTAAAGCCTGGGTACTGTTTCGGTGTTGTGATTGAACACTTCCGGCGCGCTAGCGACGACGCGCTCGATGGCGCCGGGCTTGCCGAGAAAGTCGGGCGTTAGCACTTCCACGGCGGCGCCCGTTTTGGCCCGCACAGCTAGTACGCACTGGTAGAAATGATCAGCCCCGCCGTCGGGCAGGTCGTCGCGGGTTACTGACGTAATAACGACATGTTTCAAGCCAAGTCGCAAGCTGGCTTCCGCCAGCCGCTCTGGTTCATCAACTTCGAGCGCCTGAGTCTTGCCCTTAGCCACCGAACAGAAACCACAGGGCCGCGTGCAGACGTTCCCCAAAATCATGAAGGTGGCCGTTTTCTGCGAATAGCACTCCATGCGGTTCGGGCAGCGGGCGTTGTCGCAAACAGTCTCCAGCCGCAACTCTTCGAGCAATTTGGCCGTAAAGTGATTGGCGTTGCCCAGCGGAACATTGCGCTTCAGCCACCGCGGCAGGCGGCGATGCGCGTCGGGCGAAACCATGTCATCCGGCGAAACCATGGAGAGCACGCCTGGCGCCGATCCGGCCTCACAGGATTGTGAAGCGGCGGCGCCAGCCCGGCTATCCAACACGGGCAGCTGGTACATGTTGCGCTCCATAGACGCTGCGAAGCAGCGGATGACCTGTATACAGGTGAAAACGGTCGCAACCGAGCGTTTCGGACAAGCGGCGCACCGTCGCCTCGCGCACTCCCGACATCCGCACCGGCTGCTGCCGCTCAATCAAGAGCGAACTCATCGGCGTGTGTTCCAGGGGATCGCTTTCAAGCCAGCGAAACATCTTGGCCGCCGGCGCCACATTGACATAGGCCCCGTAGTAGCTGATTCCATTCTTGACCGCTGCGCCGAGAAAGGCCACTTGGCCCGCTCGGCCCCAGATGCCCTCGCGGCCCGGGCGAGTGCAGCCTGAAAACCGCATATCGCCAAGGGCCGTCAGAATCCCCGTTTGCAGTCTCGACAGATACTCGCCGACGGTGAACCCGTGATGCTCCAGCGGGACGATCGCATAGACGGCCAGTTGTCCGGGTGCATGCACCAGGCAGCCGCCGCCCCGATTGACCCAGCGGACATCCAGCCGCCGACTGATCAGTTCGCGGCGGTCAAGCCGCACGTGAGCTCGCGAGCCTTGGCGTCCGACCGTTATAGACAGCGGGTGTTCGCAGACGAGCAGGGTTATTTGCCCGTCACTGCGTCCCGCCGTTTCATAAACCAAACGTTGTTGCAGCGCCAGGCAGGCATCGAAATCGACCACACCCAGCAGGTAGGCTTCTACCGCGGGCTTGTTCCGAAGCGTGATGGGAAGTTTGGTCGACATCGAGCGTATAGTTCAACGGACGCCAAATGGCGCGTCGTCGCCGACAGTTTCGGCTGGCTCGCGAACAGCGGGCTGCCGGGATCAGGTCGCGGACGACTTGAGCCGGATTGGCCGGGCGAGTAAAAACTTTCATGGGGCGGATTCTCGGTCCTGCCATTGCGTCCCTTACTCTATCACCGGTCCGCTGGGCCGAAAAGATGTCTCGCGGGCGCCTGGATCTCCGCGGGGCGCCTCTCGGTCGCAAGTAAAAGGAACCTCAGCTACGGCCAAGGAAAAAAAAGCAAAGCCGGCCACCGACCGGGAACACGACAATGAGCGGGTCATCGCTCAAAACCGCAGCGCCCGTCATGAGTACGAGGTGCTCGAAACGCTGGAATGCGGCATTATGCTGGTCGGCAGCGAGGTGAAAAGCCTGCGCACTGGCCGACTCTCGCTGGATGAAGCCTACGGCCGCATGAAGGGGGACGAGGTTTGGCTGATGGGCTGCGATATTCCCGAATACGTGCAGGCCAATCGCTTCAACCATGAACCGCGTCGACCTCGCAAACTGCTACTCCACCGCCGCGAGATCAATAAATTCGCCAGTCGAGCCTACGAGAAGGGGCTCACGCTGGTGCCGCTCAAAATGTATTTCAAAGACGGCAAGGCGAAGGTCCTGCTGGGGCTTTGTCGCGGTCGGCAGCTGCACGACAAACGGGAAAAGATGAAAAAGGCCGACGTGAAACGCGACATCGACCGTGCGATGCGCCGGCGTTAGTTTCCGGGACGCCGATCGTCGAGCATACGCCATCCGGTTGCGATTGCTCTCGACTGCCAGGCGAACAATCGGAAAAAGAGGCAGTTTGGGCCGAACCAACTGCCCATACGCCGCGTAGGGCCCTTAATAGCCTGCGGCATCCCATTTCGTCGGCGCAGGGCGCCGGACGATTTCTCCTCGGAGCCGCCTCTTGTGATTCCGCACTAAAGTTTTATGATCCAAGGTCTTGGGTGACATCGATCTCGGTTTATCATTCGTTTCTCGGCCGTCTACGAGCACGCTATGCTGAAACTGAAGGGCGTTAAGAAGTCGTTCGTCGAACCTGACGGAACCCGCCTGCCAATTCTTGACATCCCCCAGTTCGAAGTGCCTGCGGCGGAGCAGATGGTGCTGGTCGGCCGCAGTGGCTGCGGCAAGACG
>JAICIG010000052.1 GCA_025924495.1 Pirellulales bacterium
CAGGGTCAAGTTGGGGTCGCGCGTCTGAATTGTAAGGTTTGAGCCGCGGTCTATTTGCATCTGGGCAAGTATTATTACCGGTTTTGGGCCGGGACCGACTCAATCCCGAACTCATCCTCGTAGGCCGCCCCGATGATCAAAAAGTACAACGGCAAGGTAAACAGCAGGCCGACATAACAGACGTACATGCCCATCATGCCGATCAGCATGGCGAGAAAGCTCAACAGCAGGCGTTCCCAGAATCGAATGCGCGTGACCCGCCAGCTTTCGTGCAGGGCTGCCGAAAAGCTGTAACCGCGATCAGCAATCAACGGCATGACAAACATCGTGCGAGCATTGATCCACAGCGTCCAGGCCATCATGGCAAAGATAAACATGAACTCCAGTCCGAAAATGCCCAGCATCAACAACGTGCCTCGCTCATCGGGCGACATCTGCTGGGCGCTATTGGAGGCCGCAAACAGCGCGACCGCCGGCACAACGATCAGTGCCAACAGAATAAACGGGGCCATTTGCAACAGCATCAAGGCGAGGCCGGCCCACATCGCCGAACCCACGACCTCCCAGCCTCGGCTCAATGCCGAGTTGTCGACGGGCCAGCCGCGCAAGTTGCGGAACGCGCACATATACAGGCCGCAGGCGAGCGGACCTTGCGCCAATAAGAATGGCAAGACGCAGGCGGCATAACACAGGATCGCGATCAGGCCGCACAGCAAAATCGGCACGAGCCAAGCCGACCATTGGCTGAGATAGCAGTTAAAGGCACGATTCAACTGCGTCCCGAAACCGGCTGACATGCCGCTCGGCGCCGCGGGGATAGCAAACGGGCTGCCCGAGCGGATCTCGCCAATCCCGTCATTCGGTCGGGGCGGCGCCGGCGGTTGGAATGGATTCGGGTTGTCGGCGGGCGCAGGCGAGTCGTTCATCGAAGGCGCCTTTCAGCCTGGTAAGGCCGCAAAGTCAGCCCGCTTTTGCGGTCGCATGGCAGGCGTGCAGTCGGTACAGTCATTTCGCTTGGCAAGGCAGGGTCTTGATCGTATGATCCCACCGTTTTCGCCGATGAAACTCCGGGGCGTCCACTCGGATTGCCGCCACTCTATCTTGCGGCAAGCGGCTGGCATTGTAAATCCGGCAGTCTAGCGAAGCTGTGCACCGTATGGCTGGCGAGAATCTCGACTTGTCGAGCGACGCATCCCCGGCGCCGGATCCATCGCCCGGCCGGTCGGGCCGGAAGTTCGTCGGCATTCACTTTGCCTGCTGCGACGTCTATAGCCGAATTTACCTGTCTTCTGACCGCGCCGCCTACCAGGGCAATTGCCCTCGCTGCGCCCGCAAGGTCTTGATTCGCGTCGGCCCCGGCGGAACCGACTCGCGCTTCTTCACGGCGTACTGATCGGAAAGTCCGACGCCAAGCCGAGAATGAGCCATTCCTGGCCCATCGGAACCTCACTCGCCGTGCTAGCATCGCTGCTCGAGTCGATCCGAGCGGTAGAATAGATTCACCCAGCTTGTCAGCCATCGCAAGTTGAGAAAGCTGGGATAGTTTCAATCCGCTATTTCGGGTACGTTGCCGGCCCGAGTTTTGCCGAGCATCGACCAACGTTTGCCATGGATTACGAAGTACAACGCTGCACGCGCCATTGTGCGGTCAGCGGCCGCGAATTCAGCGAAGGGGAAGAGTTCTATTCGGTGCTGGTAGCCGAGGGGAGCGAGGTGCGGCGCCACGACTATGCGCTGGATGCCTGGCCAGGTCCGCCCGAAAAGGCGCTCGGTTTTTGGAAATCGCGAATGCCCGTGCGAGACGCCGGCGCGGCCAAACCGAAGCTAGCGCCCGGCGAAGTGATGCTGCAATTGTTCACCGAGTTGGAAGCAGCGGCCGAGAAACGCGACATGCGCTATGTCTTGACGCTGTTGATGATTCGCCGCCGGGTGCTGCGGCTGGAAGAGACGCAACGCGACGAAGCCGGCCAAGAGGTGCTAGTGTTGTACTCGCCGCGCGATGAGAACATTTATCAGGTCCCTATCGTAATGCCTGGCGAAGCTCGCACGAAAGAGATTCAAGAAGAGCTGGCAAAGCTGCTGTTTGCAAGTGCATCGTAAGAGTGCATCGTGAAGTACGGTAAGGCGCGTGATCGCAGCGTTTGAAGAGCAGACGCTTGCTGGCAGGCAAGACGCAGCACGAAGCATGATTTTCGGAGTACCGATCGTGGCTCGACAGTCGCAATTCTGGCTGCTGTTGTTGGCGATGCTGGTTTCGGCCAGCGGCGCCAGTTGCCCGCAGTTTTTATACACGAACAGCGCCGTCGGACCGCGCGTGCTGCCTTCCGCGCCGACGATGACCGATGTGATGCAGGCGGTGAACAATAACACCTCCCGCGTGCAATCGCTGTACACGGAAGATGCGAATATCAGCGTGCCGTTCATGCCGCCTTTGCGAGCGCGACTGGCGGTCGAGCGGCCGCGCCGGTTGCATCTGTGGGGCGATACGCGGATCACCGGTCAGGAAGTCGACCTGGGCAGCAACGACGACATCTTTTGGTTCTGGGCCAAGCGCAATCCGATGCCGGCCGTGTTCTATTGTCGACACGACCAGTTCGCGACGAGCGCCGCGCGCAGCGTGTTGCCGGTTGAGCCGGAGTGGTTGATCGAGGCGATGGGGCTGGCGACGTTCGATCCGAATGTGCAGCATCGCGGACCGACTCCGGTCGGCGGGCGTTTGCGGATCGAGACGCCGCTGCAAACGGCGCACGGGCCGATGACCAAAGTCACTTTTGTCGACGAGTCGCAAGGCTGGGTCGTGGCGCAGCACCTCTACGACGCGCAAGGCAAACTGACCGCTAGTGCGATGTCGAGCCAGTTTTGGCGCGACCCGGTGACCGGCGTCGTGTTGCCGACGCGCGTTGAATTGCAAACGCCCGCCACGGAAATGATGTCGCAATTCTCCTTGCGGCTCGACCTGCGCAATCTGCAGGTCAACAAGCTGGTCTCCAATCCGCAACTGTGGACGATGCCCACGTTCCCCGGCTATTCGCCGGTGAACCTGGCCGACCCGAACTTGCGCTTCACGCCGCCCGGCGCCGGCGTTCCGGCCGGCGCGGCCCGTCCGCCGCAGCCGCAAGTGCGCTATTAGTCCGGAAGGACGAGGCGGCAAGGCCCGCTGATCTCCGCTAATACTCGCTGAATTGAAGGAAATTCAGGAGATTCGTGGATCGGTTCGCTAGCCCTAAATCCGGATTGGGCGGCCGTGTCGGCCATCGGCATGCTTTTGGCAGGGCAGTTTGCCCATTAGCGGTTGTGTTGCAGGCTGTTTTTGCTACCAATTACGGATATTGAACGCTGTGTCAAGCGTCGCCCTTCGAGCCTCAGACCCGGATTCTTCCGATGCACGAATTAACCCGCGAATTGTTCGTCAAAAATAACTCCAAGATCGTGATGCTCGTCGCCGACGGGCTCGGAGGTTTGCCGCTCGAACCGGGCGGGCTGACCGAACTGGAGAGCGCTCGGACGCCGAATCTCGACGCGCTGGCGCAGCGCGGCGTGCAAGGCGGCAGCATTCCGGTGCTGCCGGGCATCACGCCGGGGAGCGGCCCGGGGCATCTCGGGCTGTTCGGCTACGACCCGCTTAAGTATCAGATCGGCCGAGGAGCGCTTGAGGCCACCGGCATCGGCTTCGAACTAGGGCCGAACGACGTGGCCTGCCGCGGCAACTACTGCACGCTCGACGCTCAAGGCAACATCAGCGATCGCCGCGCTGGGCGGATTGCCAGTGAGGAGAGCGCTCCGCTTGCAGCTGTACTGAGAAACGTAAAGATTCCAGGCGTGGAGGCGTTCGTCGAGCCCGTCAAAGAACATCGCTTCGTGGTCGTCTTTCGGGGCCAAGGATTGGGCGGCCACGTGCACGACACCGATCCTCAAGCTACCGGCGTACCCCCGCTCGAGCCCAAAGCCGCCGATCGCGACAGCCAGAAAACGGCCGATGCGGCGCGCGAGTTTGTCAACCAGGCCCGCAAGTTGCTAGCCGATCAACCCAAGGCGAACGGCCTGACCTTGCGCGGCTTTTCGCCGCGCCCTGCCCTGCCCAGCTACGAGGAAGTCTATGGGCTGCGAGCGGCGGCGATTGCCGTATATCCGATGTACAAAGGGCTGGCGCGGCTGGTGGGAATGGAATTGGTCGGCAAGGCGCAAACGCTGAGCGAGCAGATCGACGTGCTCGCCGAAAAGTGGAACGACTACGACTTCTTCTTCATCCACTTCAAGTACAGCGACAGCACTGGCGAAGACGGCAACTTCCAGGCCAAGGTGGCGCGCATCGAAGAACTCGACCGTTGCATCCCGCGGGTTACGGCGCTGAAGCCGACCGTTTTGATCGTGACCGGCGACCACAGCACGCCCAGCTTCTTGAAGAGCCATAGCTGGCACCCCGTGCCGACTCTGCTCGTTTCGGATTGTTGTCGCTTTGACGGCAGCAAGGCCTTCAGCGAGCGAGACAGCGTGCGCGGAGGGTTAGGCCAGTTCGAGGCGAAGCACTTGATGACGCTCGCCTTAGCCAACGCGGGCCGCTTAGGCAAATTCGGCGCGTAGAGCTACCGTCAAACTCGCCGCGGAATCTAAGGCGCAAACCAGTAATTCGTGGAAAAGCGAAAACGGTTCGCGCCATCATCGGAGTCGAAGACTTCGACATAGGTGCCCCCCGTGCCAGCGCCCCAGACGATGATCCAGGGACCGTCGAGCACAAGCTGCGCGGCATGAACCCAGCGGCGGCCGGAAAGGTCGTCGAGATTATCGGCGCCGAGCGACCAACTCTCCGTTTGCCAGGCCGGCAAGCCCGGCTGCGATTGAACGCTGATCAACGGAAAGAGCTTGCCGACGTCATCGTAGCTGGCCACGAACGCGCGCTCGGCGCCGATTACCGCCGTCGTATGCCTGGCCAGCGTCGGCGCGGCGACCAGGCGAAATACCTCGCTGGGAATCAGTACATGTCCATCGCCGATGGAAACCCTGACTTCCACTTCGCCGATGTCCAAGTGCGCCTGCGGCAACTCGTCGGGCGTGACCGAAGGGTTGAGTTCCGGCAGATGTTTGGCCCACCATGCCGGCGGATTGAGCCGGGTGCGGTGCTTGAAGAATTGGAGAAACCGGTCGGCATGTGCCCGATCGAGGTCATTTGCTGGCGGGATGCGCACGTTGTGCAGCGCGAACGCCGCCGTCAATGCGATGCCCTCATCGAGGTCGCGTTCCAGCCGTTCGAGACTGGAGCGCTTTAGACCTTGCGCCAGGGCTCGATACGCGGCGCCGCGGTCGCGCGAATGCTGGGCGCGAAGCACGTTTTCTCGCAGAGCTATTCGCAATTGCTCTTCTTGCCAGCGCGATACGGCGTTCCAACCAAGCACTGCGGCCAGTGTAGCGCCGACCGCTCCGGAGAGAAATAACGTCTGGCGTCGGGAAGGCAACAGCGAGCGGATGCGGATCACCGACGACAACCTCAAAGTGCTCGAGCCGTTCTCCGCAGAATCAGGTTACCGGCGCCCTTGATCGGCGCCGCGTGGCGGAGCGAGGGCTTCGTTATTGCCCCAATTCGCGCTTGGCCTGTCCGATCAACACGACGAATTGCTTTTCCGTCTCTCCGTACTTGCCCTCCGCTGCTGAGCCGCGACTGATGCTGGCGCTAGAGAGCAATTCCGCCAGCCGCGAGCCCGCCTCGCTGAGCGTACCGCCGACCGATCCGGGCCGTGCATCGAGCAATTCTTTTCGCAGTGAAGCGACGCGGGGCATCAGTTGAACGCTGATATCGGTCGATCTTTTCTTTTTGGGCGCATCGCGAAACTGGTGCAACTCGTCGAAGATTTGCTGGAACCCGCTGGCGATCCGAACGTACTCGCTCGGATCGCGGCGATCTAAATTCCACAACCAACGCGCGGCGCCGCCAAGCACGGCTAACAGGAGAACGACACCAAGCGCCTGCCAGACGCGCGGCGAGATGTGCAATTCCAGGGGCGGCCGCGGCGCCTTGGGCGGCTTGCTGCTGGGCTTTTGCGACGGCTCCTTCACAGGAACTGCCGGTTGGTCGTCGACCGGCCTGGCAACCGATAGGGTCGTATCGGGCGCCTGATCTATTGCCTCCGCAGATTCCGCGCACACAGCCCCGTCGCTGGTCGACGCGGAACTCGCATCCGACGCCGCCATTGAAATCGCCTGCGGAGATTCTGATTCGCCGCCAGCGGGCGTCTGAGCCTCTTCCACGGCCTGCTCGCCGATGCCGGCTGGAACGCTTAATGTAAATTCCGCATCATCCTGGGACTGGTCTGCGTCGCTGTCCGCGCGTGCAATTTCCTCTCTGGAAACAAGAGGCGCGCTCGTCGCAAAATCAGCGTGACCCAGGGCTGGTTGCGCTTCGCCTTGCGCGACTGCAGGTCGCTCGCCCGGAACCAGAGGAACGGTCGAGGTAAAGCCAGCATCGTCCTGGGACTGATCGGCCTCAAGGTCCGCGATCGTGGCTTGCTTCGCGGAAACAAAAGGGACCGTTAAGTCGAAATCGGCGTCGTCTGGCTTGGCGGTGACGAAGGCTGCGGAGACTTCGAAGTCGGTGTCGTTCTTCGGGCCGGAATCATTCCCGCAGTGCGCCGACAGCAATGCCTCCACATCGCGGGCCTCAATCCATTGACCTTTCGCGCCTTGTCGCACCTTGGTGGTCGGACCAAGGTCTCCCCTCGCCGCGCGAGTTCTCAGATCATTCCATGACATCGGGCCCAGTTCCATGCCGAATGCCAGGCAATACCATTCTGGCCCCATAGGCGCGCCTGCTATGCTCGGAGGCAGGCGGTGGTGTTCGTTCGCCGTCGTGAACCGCCCTGTCATGACCGGCCGCTGCAGATTCTAACCCGCGGTCGCGCCGGATACAAACACGCACAATCACCTCGGCGGGACGACCCGGGCCAGGTCGCTTGGATGGCACCGAGAAAGAGGTCCACAGCGCGCCGACGGCTTGACGACGGGGGAGACTGACGGGAACGTCGGGGACGGCGCCTCGCGGCGGCCAGGCCGAGCGACGTGCTTGCAGCGACTCCGGCAATCGAGAGACCGGGCTGACGTCCGGCTTGCCCAGCCGCACCAGCCCGGGAAGCGCCCTGGGGCGAAATTCGCGTTACGGCAGGAATCGCGTTTCGGCGGGGAAATGAAGATCAAACGTCTCAGCAAGCAGCGCTAACAGTTCCGCGTCGTCCGAAATGCGACGAGTCACGGTTCCGTCGGGACGCGTGGTCGACAATTCGCGATCGCGGAGCACTTGCCGAACTTCGGGTCCTGGACGCTGGACCAAGAGCATGTTGCGAAAGATCGAGCAGGGGTGAGTGGAAGTGAAATAATTGGCCACTTCATAATCGATGGCAAACTGCGGCTCGAGCGTGAACGCATAGAGATCCGTCCAATGGCCTGCAAGTAAATATTGCAATACCTGTAAGTCGCCCTCGCGGACGATGCGGTAAGACCAGGCGAACTGATGCGAGACGTCGGCGGACGACATGCGGACGGGCTTGAGCAGGCCTGCGCTGCCAAAACCAACGTCCGCGAGCCAGTCCTCGCCATCGGCATGAATCCCCAGCATCATGTGCGAACGAGGCCGCAGCGTGGCGCCGGCGCCAAGCCGGACCCGCCCGGCGAGTCGCGTAACGGCGAACCCAAGCCGCTCCAAAACCGCGGCCAGCAGCGCGTTCTGCTCGAAGCAATAGCCGCCGCGACGATTTGCCACCAGCTTGGCTTGCACGCTGGCCAGATCGAGCTGGATCGGGCGGCCAAGCAATACGTCGAGGTTTTCGAACGGAATCCGCGAGGCGTGCGCGAAATGGATTTCGTGGAGCGTCGCCAGCGTCGGCGCCAGACTGCCGCGATAAGCAATGCGATCCAAATATGCGCCGAGATCAATTTCGGCGGGAGCTTCCGGGTTCACTGGAACGAGAAGAATTGCTTGGTGCGGTTGATGTGATCGAGCATCTTGGACTGAGCCAGATCGGCGTTGCCCGAGGCGATGGCATCGACGATGGCTTGATGTTCCGTGATGCTCGACTGCATTCGCCCTTGTTTCTGCGATAAGATTCTTACGACTTCGCGAAAGATCTTATCCCAGACCTGATCCATGACGCGAATGATCTCACGGTTGCCGTGCAGTTGGCACAGCAGCATGTGGAATTCTCGATCGAGCCGCGTCGCGTCGAGCACCTTATTCTGGGCATAAACGACTTGCTGCACCGCCAGATGCGAGCGCAACTGCTCGACATGTTCGGCGGCGTGTCGCGCCCCAAGTGAGCGAGCCACGTGCGGCTCGAGCGCGTAGCGAATGTCGAACACGTCGAAGATCTCGCGCGGCGAGATTTCACGCACGACGATGCCCTGCTGAGGCGATACCGAAACGAGGCCTTCCGATTCCAAGTGTTCCAAGGCCGCGCGAATCGGCGTTTTGCTCATGCCCAGCAGCCCGGTCAGCTGGCGTTCGGCCAGAAACGAGCCGGGGGGGAACTGACCGCTGAGAATCGATTCCTTGAGTTTCTGGTAGGCGGTGTCCTTGAGCAGCATTTTCTTGGGCGGCGCTGCAGACAGGGAGAGCGTACGCTCCGGCCGCGGCGTTGCGGGTTCGGAAGAATCGGAGAGGCCAATCGGAGCCATGAAGCTTAACCTTTTCGGTAAGAGCGCCCGTCCGCCGCGACGGCGGGGCGCCAATGCCCGCCATTCGCCGCTTGGCGGCGGCATGTCCGTCGCCCGCAAATTCTTTACAACTCGTTCCTAATTTTGCTTGAACTGCGGATACTTTTCCAGCACCCTACGAGGAATTTCTTCTCGCCCTAGCGGATCGTTGATTACCCGAGCCTGCCGGTTGTAATGACCTGCCTGCCGAACGTCCGCCCGGGGGCGGGAGAATTGCCAGCATCGATCGACTCGCGGCGAGTTCCGGCCCGACAAGATCGGAAAAGCAAATTCCTTTTTTGGTTCTGTTGAAATCTCCAGTATCCACGGGGTTACTTAATCAGCCTCGCATCCAGCCAATCGGCATGATCGAGTTCATCGCCCCGCTCGGCGAAATCGACAATCAGGCTCAGCCGCTTGCCCCCGTGAACATCGACGGAAATTGGCGTCGGCGCCATTCCGCCGCGGATGACCGGACTTTTGTAGGCTTCTCGATCGTCGACAAACACCCGAAAGACGACGCTGCCGCGACCAACAGCGTCATCGTCCACAGCTAACTCAGCGGCGAAACGGCGATAGAGCTTATCCAGCCGATACGTCAATCGCGAGGCGCTGTGCATGCCGATGCCCTTGACGTGCAAACGCTCTCCAGCCCGCAAGCGAGTTCCGCTCACGCAGATATCGCGCTCATAAGGCCATGCCAGCTTGAGAAACGGAACGTGGCGATAGCTCTCGCTCGCCAAATCGGAAAGGTAGACGCACGCGCCGCCAAAGGGTTGCAAAAACTGTACGGCGTCGGAGGTAGTCGCCAACTCGATGAAAGAGACCAGCGAAAGGCTCGTTTGCCGCCCGTCAACGATCAGCCTTGCAGCAGAAAGCAAGCTGCCATCGGAAAAACCGACAAGGCAATAAAGGCCGCGGGGCCGCGCCGCGGACAACAGTGAAGGATTGAACCTGATCGCGACGATGCGTTCCAACTCAACGGCAAGCGGGGCCGATTGCGTTTCCAAAGACAACTTACCGGCGTCGATCTTGGCAATCGTCCCACTGAGGCGGTCGCCGTTCTCCAAGAAAACTTGATCCGAGTTGAGACGCGGCGTCTTTTCTTGCGGGCCTTGGCCGGCTCCGCCCTCGCGGCGTCGATCAGGCTGCCGCAAATCGGCGAGCAGGCGGTCGCGTTGGCGAACGTCGAGTGGCGGGTGGAAAACGATGCCCGAAACGGTTTGAAGGGACAGGCTGAGCGAGCCGAACAGATCCGACGCCAGATGCAACTGTTCGTCGTCGCTCGACAGGATTTCAGCGGCCAACAGACTACCGTCCACCAACAGCACATAAGAGCGGCCTGCAGGTTCTTCCGGCGCACCCCAGACGACCAAATCTGCGGCGGGCACGGTGCGCGTCTCCTTGGCCGTGCGGAATGTAATCTGCCACTTGGAATCGACGCCCGACAACCTTGCGACAAGAGGGCCTTCACGCACTAAAATCGCCTGCTGAACTTCCGGCTCCAGCGCCGTGGCCGCGTGCGTGGGAAGGCCAGCGAGGACGATTAGCAGTGCGATGACCTGACAATTGTAAAAACGCTGTCTGCTCGGCATCCTCGGCTCAACGTTGGAAAATCGGCAGGTAATTGTTCGGCATTTGTAAGATCAGACAAGCCATGGCGGTGCCGTATTCCTGGCAAATGGAATCGGACCACGCGCCATCGTCGGGACGCTGCCTCGCGATAAGCTCGTCTCGGATGGCTGGATACCAGCGTCGCCAATAGTCGCCGCCCGCATGCCACATGGCTTGGACCGCGTAGTAGTGGCCGTAAAAGTAATGGCTTTCGCGATTGAAGGCGTCGCGACCAGCGATGTTCTCCATTAAGTACGTTAAACCCTTTTGGAGTTCCGGCCCTTCATAGATCCCGGCGCTGTATAGGGCGACCACCCCGGCGGCCGACCGCGGGAAGGCGCTTTGCCCGCCTTGAATCATGTACATAAAACCGCCATCAGCATTCTGGCTGCGCTTTACATAGTCGACGCATTTGTCGATGGTTTCCTTGGGCACGTAAATGCCCGCATTGCGCGCCGCCCGCAAGGCCATTACCTGGCAGATGGTCACCGAAATATCGGCATCGTGCCGGACGGGCTGATAACGCCAGCCGCCCTCGACATTTTGCGTGTTGACGATCAACTCGACGGCCTTGGAGAGCTTTTCGCGGATGTCGGATCGCAGGCTCATGCCGTAGGCTTCGGCGAGAAACAGAGTCGCAAAGCCATGGCCGTACATTGGCCCGTGGCTGCTGGAGCCCGGCACGTCGATGAAACCGCTGTCTTGCGAATTGTCCAGAATGAAATCGACGCAGCGCGCGACCTGCATACCGAAGGGACCGCGGCCGGGCGTGCTGCCGCCCGACATGAACGCCATGCCCGCCAGTCCGCAGACTGCCACGTTGCGGCTGTAGCCGCCCGAGCCGAATGAACCGTCGTCGTGTTGCTGGTGCGCCAGAAAGCTCAGCCCCAGATCGATGGACTTTTGAGCCGCAGGCGTCACTAACTCGACAGCCGAGCGCTCGGGATCCGCTCCTTCGCCGCGAGCCGAACGGTGCGCGGCGAAGGAAATTGCGCCGGCGCCGAAGGTATTCAAAGCAATGAACGCCCGACGCGATATTGTCAGACTTTCGATGGTCGAGCAATGCGGCATGACTTTTCCCGGTTTAAGGACCTTCCTGCTGGCCGCGTGCCAAGGCACGAAAGTACTCTTCAATCTGCAATTCGTATTTGGGCAACAATTCTTCTTTGGCGTACTGTTCCATCTGCTGACGGAGATGCGCCGGCAATTGCCCCCAAATGTCTTTCAAGGCGTCTCCCAATTGTGCCGCATCGGGCGATTCCGACTTGCGCTGGCTCATCATGTCGGAACTATCTTTAGCGGGCTGGTTGCTGGCGGCATCCTGGCCGCCCGCTGCTTCGGCCTGTTCACTCGCGTCGGGTTGGTCGACCTTCTCACGCTCGGCGGTTTGTTGGTTTTGTTTCGACGAGGAGGACGAGGAAGACTTCTTGCGTTTTTGCAGTTCCTTGATGATCCGCGACAGGTCTTCAACGATCTTGTTCTGGATGCGTTGCGTCGTTTCGTCGGACTGCGCTTCGGCAATACGGGTCTCTACGTCGCGCATCTGCCGCTCCAGCTCGCCGAGCGGGTTGTTTGCGTCGCCATTCGCTTCCTCGTCGGCAGGCTTGCCGCCAAGCTTGATATCTTCCCCATCGCCGAGCCCTTTGAGCAGCTCGTCGTCCAGATCGGCCGGCGTCGACGGACGCGTGGCGGGCTTCTCCTGCGGCCGTTGCTGTGGGGCCGGCGTCGATCGTGAAGATTGATCCGCGGGTTTCTTGGCCGCCGGCCGCTTGCCGCTTGGTAGATGTTCGTCTTCTGCCGATTCGCCGAGCCCCTTAAGCAGCTCGTCATCTAAAGAATTCTCGACCTTGTTGCCGGCCTCGGGTTCGGCCCCGCAAGCGGTGCGCGGCGTCCGACAAGGCGCCAAGATTCCAGCGCCGAGTATGAACACCACAGCCAACAGCGATTTGTCAGCTCTCATTTCGACTCCTTGGCGCCGGGCGGCAGTAAGCGGTCGCTCGTGTCGGCGTCGCTTTGATCCATATCAGGGAGGCTCTCCGGATTGTCTTCGGGATTTGATTCTTCGACTTGGGTCAGATCGATCAGCAGGTCGGCCAGTTTGCCTTGTTCCTCGCTCAATGTTGTGTATGCGCGCTTTTGTTCCGCGGTAAGTTCACCCGTTTGTCGGCGAGCATCCTCCAAAGCCTTGGTCTGCTCGTTGATTTCGGTCTGCATCAGCTTCAGTAATTTTAGCTCGGTCAACAAACGAGGACTGTCACCTTGCTGGCCCCCCGGTGCGCCCTCGCCGCCGGCGGGGCCCTCCTGCTCTTCGCCCGGCTCCTGAGTAAGCGCCGCTTGCAGCTGGCGCAGACGATCCAGCGCGCGCTGGATCGCCTGCTGCGTCGCGGGACCGACCTGCCGGCGCTCCAGCATAGCGGCGGCGGCGGTCATCTCGCGGGCGATGCCTTCCAGGCTGAATTGAAACGATTTCGCGGTTAACTTTTCCGCCAGCCCCTGCGTCTCGTCGCGCACCGCCTGCTGCTGCCTTGCCAGGTCGCCGACGCTAATCGATTGCGCACGTGTCAATTCGCCTTGCGACTCATTGACTTCGTCGTAGTGTCGCGTCTCTTCCAACAGCTTTTCCTGACGCTGCGAAAGGCTCTTCAAGCCGTCCTCTAATCGGGCCAGTTGTTCTTCAGCTAAGTCCTGTTCCGCCTGACGGCGAGCTTCCGCCAACTGCTGCTGCGCATGGTCGAGATCATCCTGGGCGGCGTCGGCCTGCTCTGCGGCGGCTTGGCTGTCGCCTTGCTGGCCTTGTTCACCGGCCTGCCCCATTTTTGCGCTGCCCTGAGACATGCTGCGGCCGGCCCGCTCAGCCTGGAGACGCTCGAGTTGTCGAGCCAGCCGCGCGGCCCGCTGCTGCAGTTCGCGTTGTTCGCGGCTCAGGCGCTCCAATTCACGGCGTCGTTCAGCTTCGTTCGTTTGTTGGCGAGCCGCATCCCACTTCTTGCGCAATCCTTGCTGTTGCGCGCGCAAATCGCTGAGCTGCTGTTCGGCGGCTCGCAACTTCTTTACCAATCGAGCCAGCTCGTTCTCGCGGCGATTCGCCAGAATGTCGAGCACTTCCTGCAGTTGATCGGAGACATTGCGCTGCGCGGCGGTCGCCTGGCCCATTTGATTTTCGGCGAGCTGGCGGCCCGCTGCTCGCATTTTGCTGCCCACGGCTTGTTCGCGAGCCTGGTGCAACGCGTCGGAAATTGTGCCGGCGGCGAGCGGATCGCGCGATTCGAGTTCGGCGGCCATCCGCTGCATGCGTTGTTCGACTTTGTCGAACTGACGTGACAGTTCGAGCTGCTGGGCGGCGAGTTTCTTCAGATCCGTCTGCTGCTGCGGCGTGAGGTCTTTGAAGTCCTTGGTCAGCGTGTCAAGGCTGAGTTGCGAAGTGTGCTCATTCAAGGCTTCCTGATCACGACGCAATTGGCCGATCTCACGGTGGAAACGGCGAAAGTTGTCCCATTCGGCCAGCTCGCCCAGCATTTGTTCCAGCGACTGGACAACTTCGTCCTGATGCTGGCCTGCCGAAGTAAGCGAATTGGCCGTCGGCTTACCGCCTTCGGTCTGTGATGACTTCAGAGCGGCTGTCAGATCGCGCGCAATTACCGGCAATTCTTGTTCGCCGAGGCGTTCGATTTCCTTCAGCAACCGCCGCATGTGGCGTTCGACGTCAGGGCTATCGACTTTGTTGTTCGTCAGATTAGCCAGCAACGCGGAGATTTGCGACGCTACGCCTTCGCCAGGGCTGATCAGACCTCGATCGACCTGGCGTTGGTTTAATTCGGCGGCTTGCAGATGATCGATATCCTGCTTGGTCAAACTGCCGATTTCCCGCAACTGGATCTCGAGTCCGGAAACCTGCTCGCGAGCTTCGCGCTCGAGTTTCAGCATCCGGGCCAATTCGCCCAACACAAAATTCTGTCGCTCGGCGAGTCGTTCGGCCAGTTCGTCGGCCGTGATCACGGTCAAGCGACGAGGTTGGCTGTTGCCTGTCAGCGGTCGAAAATCAGTCGCCGTGGCATACAAGTTGATTTGCGCGCCAGGTTTCAGCTTGAGCGAGGCCAATTCCCAGCGGTGCTCGATCGTTCGGTTTTCGCCGACCAGTTCGTCGTTCTCGGGAGCTCGCTGTGCGGCGGCCGCGCCGGTTCGCGGCGGCGCGACATAGAGCTTGACCGATTCGTCTCCGACCTCGGATTTGTCGCTCCGCGAAAAGTGAAATGCCACTTCCGCGATCGCCAGATCGTCCTTGGCCAGAATCTTCAGCGGTACACTCGCCTCAGGCGTAACGAAAGCATTGGCGTCAGGTTCCACAAGCGTGACCGAGGGGGTGACGTCTTCAATGACGCGAATTTCGTAGCGAACATCTTCGCCGCCCGAAAAGCCGTCGCGATCCGTCAACTTGAGCCAGTAGGCGCCTGACCGCGTCAGGACAAAGGCTGAGTCTGCTGAGGCGGGTATGGAAAAGCTGCTACCGTCGGCTTCAATCCGAGCGGGAATACTGGTCTCGTCGTCGAGTTCGACCGAAGCCGACGAGAGCGGTTTCGTCGCTCGGCCGCTCATTTCCACCCGCGTCCCCGACAGCGCACGGAGGTGACGCTGCGCACTCGCCGGGGCCCAGCCGGTGTATTCTGGATAGCGTAGCTTGACCGACAATTGCTCAATTGCCGGCGGTTCGACCACTTCCAGGTCGATCCAAGGCATCGATCGATCGTCGCCTCCGACGGCGCGGTACGAAAGCGGCTTGGAAACACCTTCCTTTCGCGCGACCATCTCTCCGTTCACAAATCGCATCGGCTCGACCACCTCGTGTGGCGACGCCTCGTCCGAATAGCGCAGATGCAGCCACACCTCTTCTGGCAAGGGAGTATCCTCGGCGTCGACCACCGTCACTTCCAGCGCCCGACCGGCCGCCAGGCGACGGACCGGGTCTTTGACCGCCAGATGGTGAGTTTGGGGCCAGTTCACGTCGCCCCAAGGATTGAGCAGCCGCAAGACCGCCGTGCGCGCTGCGAGCGGGTGCATCGCTGCGCTCGCTAAGGCGAGACAGGCGATCGCGCCGGCCGTCGCCATCGCACGGTTGGCCGGCCGCGGTTCCAAAACCTGTTCAAGATTGAGCCCTTCGATCTGGGCCGAGGTTTCGGCAATCACCGCGCGGCGCAGAGAGGCGGAGCCGGCTTGGGGGTCGTCCTCGCGCTCGTGCAAGAACTGAATCGTACTGGCCAGCCGATCTTGAAGCGCGGGAAACGAGCGCTCGACTCGCAGCGCAATGTCGACGAGCTGAAAGCGAGCGCCTTGGACCGTTTGCAAAAACCGCCGAACCGCCCATCCTGCGACGCCCAAAGCCGCCAGCGACCCGATGATCCGTACGCCGCGATCCTGAAATCGGATCAGGTAATCGAGTACGCTCCACGCCAAGACCACGGCCACCAGAACGCCAAACAGCCGACTTAGCGCAATCGACCAGACCAGCCTGGCCGCTCGTCGGCGAACCGCTCCGATCTTGATCTCTAGCGGATGCGGCATGCTCAGCGCTCCACAAACTGAAAAATACCACGGGCACAAACGCCGTTGGGGAGTTGCGTCATTATAACATTCCCCCCCATTTGCGCAGCAGCCATTCGCTTATTAGCAGCCCTAGTAGCAGCGGCGCCAGCAGCCAATGGTTCCAAAGCACGATGGGCGGCAGCGGATCGGTCTTCACCTGGCGTCCTTGCGGCAAGTCGGCAAGCAGCCGATCGGCCGTCGCAAATGTGTAAAAGCGTCCTTTGGTCTCCGCGCTGGCACGGCGCAATTCGGCGATGTCGGTTTGTAGTCGAGCTCGCTCGCCCGGTGGCGCCAGGACCTGGAAATCGGCCGCGGGCGCTTCTCCCGGCATGCTGGGGGCGACGACCCAGAGGTGATACTGCCCATCCGACGGATTGCTAAATGTGCCTTCGAATACGCCACGGCTGCCGCCGCGATGCAGCACCAGGCGACGGTTCTTATCGCCCATGTGCTCGATGACCACCGTGACGCCATCATCTTCCGGCGGCGCCTGGCGGTCGTCGAGAAAACGCACTCGCACTCGCACCGGCTCGCCGCGGCGATATTCGCGACGGTCGACGGTCAGCTCGGCTGAACGGTCCTTGCCGAGCAGCTTCGAACGGCTGAGATAACGAATGGTTTGCACCCAGTAGCGCGCGAAGAACACGTCGCCGACGCGGAAGCGCCAACGCCAGGTTTCGTCCGTCGCATGAAACACAACTTTGCCCGAGCCCGCGTAGTGCATGGCGATGATCGGCAAATGGCGGCCATCGGCACCCATACGCACGGGATGTTCGGCCCAAACTCGCGCCCCCGGTTTGAGCACCGGCGCTTCGAAGAACCAATACAAGGGGGGCAGCTTGCGCCAAATCTCGGCGGTTTCAGCCAACGTATCGCCCAGTTGCATAGGTGGCGCCGCCAGTCCGTCCTCGGTTGGCTGCATCTGGAACTGCTGGTTGACAAGCTGCCCGGGATCAGGTCCGGCGGCGCCGTCGAAGTCGATCGGCAACAGCACGGCCAGCGGCGTGTCGCGGTAGAAGATCGGCGTGTGACGCGGCCCAGCAATGAAGACCACGCCACCCCCCTTCTCTGCCGCGAAGTCGGCGATGTGTTGCATCGCCGAACCGCTGAGAAAGGCCGGGTTTACGTCGCCGAAAATCAGCACGTCGTAATTGAACAGCTCCTCGCGCCGAACGGGAAACACTCGCAGCGCCGACTGGTCCTGCTCGGCGTATTCCAGGTCGGCCTCCTGGAGCACGGTTTTTAGTTGAATCGTGCTGTCACGTTCCAGCAGATGCTTGAGATAGCGGAATTCATAACTCGGATACGATTGGACCAGCAAGACCTTGATCTGCTCTTTGCGCACGCTGACGCGTCGCTGCTGGCGGTTGTTATCGCTGTGCAGCTCCTCCGGCAGGTTTTCGACTTCGACCACGTAATCGAATTCGCCAACTTCCGTGGGCCGGTAAGGCAGGCGAACTTTTTGCGGTTCGCCGTCGGCGCCGATGGTGATTTGTTCTTCGGCCAGCGGCTGCTTTTGATCTTTTTCTCGCAACACCGCTTTAACCTTGCGCCCTTCAAGCCCGACGCCCGTCAGTTTGAATTCGAAGTTCACGACATCGTTAACGAACACGACGTCGTCGACCAGCAGGTCGGTCAGCTCGAGGTCGCGCGCCGGCGACTCGCTACCCAGGGCGATGGTAAACAGCGGCACGCCTTTTCGCCGCGCTTGGGTGGCCGCATCGGCCAGCGTTTCGCCTTCGGTGTTGATGCCGTCGCTCAGCAATATGATGGCGCTCGGCGGCGTGCCGCGCAGATCGTCGAGCACCTCTTGCAGGCTCTGGCCAAGGCGCGTGCTTTCGCCTGTCGCTTCTAGTTGCGCTAATTCCGGCAGTGCCTCGTCGACGGCGCTTGGCAGATTGCGCGCTGAGCTCGAGGCCAGGTAAAGCTTCAGCTTATAGCGTTTCTCGATCGAGCGCAGTAGCGCGCCTTGGTCTGCCAGCAACAAGCTTTTGGCTAGGTTGAGCCGCGATCCTCGCTCGTAACCGGCGGCTTTCAGACGCTTTTGGACCCGTTCGGCAAGTGCCTTGTCGTCGTATTTGTCGGCAGTTCCCATGCTGGCCGAGTCGTCGACCACCACAACGACATACGGCAGGCCCGTGCGATTCAGCGACAACACGAAGCTGGCGATCATAAACAACACGACAGCCACGACTGCCAGGCGGACCGAAGCCAGCGAGAGGCGAAAGATTCGACCCGCGGGGCCGGTTTCGCGCAAATAACAAGCGAAGATCCAACTTGCGGCGCCCGCCACCAGCAGCAATGTAGCCCAGGCGGGCCATGTCCAAGCGTCGTCGAGGGTCCAGACGGTGCCTTCGCCCGAACCAGCTTGCGGAATGCTGAGCATCCGCTCCAGCCACGCGGGCAGCGTACCGCTCATAGCGACCTCCTGCCGAAGGCGCAAGCTACGCCGACCTCGGTCAACAACAGTCCGAACACCACCCAAAGAATCCATTGATGCAAAGAATCGCGTCGCACGGTGGGCGTCGATGCCGCATCGACCTGACTTTGCCCGTCGAAGGTCTCAAAGGCCACGCCAGGCCAGATATCGTTTTTCAACTCATCAAGATCGAGTTTGGCCAGATTACTCTCCGCAGTGTCGACGTTGAGCGCGAAAAGCTCCGATTTGGCGATCGGCGGGGCAATTTCGGCGCGATAAAACCCGCTCTGATCGACATCGTCATAGGTCCAGCGGCCTTCGTCGCCTTGAGCCGTCACACGCACCGATTGCGTTTCCCCCGCGGGAGTTTCGATCGTCACGGGAAGATCGACGGCGGCGCTGCGCACCACTTCTCCCAGCGGCTGCCCGACGCGCAGGTTCCGCTGCTGAATGCGCCCGCGCACCGCCTCGGCAAGCAACTCCTGAACGATGGGCACATAACCGGGTCCCAAAGGCATCGGGGTCCACGAACGGTCGGCCGACGTCGCGACCACGATCGATCGGCCGCGGCCGTATTGCTGCTCGACGATCGCTGGATCGCCGTTGGCGAATGCTAGCGCCGTTTTTGCCGAGGAATCTTCCGCTGGGGTTAGCTTGAAGTAACGTCGCACCGGCGTCGTCAACAACCCGGCGCGGTCGCGACCGCGAAAGGGCGCCGTAAGCGGATGTTCATAACCAAGCGGATTGAAGAATGCCGGCGGATCGGCCTCGACGACGTCGCCCAGCCGCACTGGCAGCACGCCCAGTCCGTCAGGCGAAAGGTGGCGGTTGTAATTCTCGGCTTTGACTTGCTCGCCCAAGAAGCAGACGAGGCCGCCGCCATTCTTGACGTACGACTGCAGCACGCGGGCTTCGTTCGGCGTGAACTGCCCGACGTTGCAGAGGAATATAGCGTCGTAAGGTTCCAGGTCCAATTCCAGCAGGGCGCTTTCGGGGACGACCTCGGGCCGCACTGCGGCGCGGTCGTCGGTCGGGCCGCGCGGCGAGAGCGCCACCACGAGATAATCGGTGGCGCCCTGGAACGCTCCGCCGGCCGGCCGGCCGTTGACGCACAGCACGCGAAGCTGCCGCACGACCGGCAAAGACAGCCAGCGATGATTGTCGACATCGAGTTGATCCGGCGCAAGACGGACTTCGACTTGGTGCTCGCCGGGGGCATCAAAGCGGTAAGTGAAACCGGCAGTGCTGCTCGACTCGGGTTCGAGATCGACTTGCGTCTCGCCGGCGCGGCGGCCGTCGACGTACAATTCGAGGCCATACCTGGACCGTTCCTGACGGCCGAAATTATGGACTTCGGCTTCGAGCGTCATGTCGCGGGCGACGGTCACGTAGGGCTCCGCCGCTCGGCAAGAAACGATGGCGACGTTCTCGGCCCCCTGTTGCCCCAGATCCGCCACAACTACGGTCGCGCTGCTGGCCAGTTTCTGGCTGCGGCGGCGGAACTCGCTCACGGCGTCGGCGCCTCGTAGCTCGGGCGCCCAAGTGGTGCGGCCCAAGTCGGTGAGAAAGTAGACTTCCTCGCGCGCCAATCGCGTGTGTTCGCGTCGGGCGGCTGCCAGAATCTCCTCGATCTTGACCAGCGTAGCCGGGAGATCGGCTCCTTCGTGCACCAGCTTGAGTTGCTCGATTTCCTGGAGGAATTCGTGCGGCTCCAAGGCCGGCGTGCCGACCAACACTTGAGGCGGCGTCGCCATCAACACGAGCGTGAAGCCGTCTCCTTGCCGGCTTTCTTCGACAATTTTGGCGGCCAACTCCTTGGCTCGCTCAAACCGCGTTTGATCGGCCGCCTTGTAGGCCATCGAATATGACCCGTCAATCGCCAACACCTTATGCGTGCGCTGACCGGCCACCAGGTTCAGCCCGGTTTGCTCCAAGACCGGTTCGGCCATCGCCAGCACCAGCAGGACGACCAATAGCGTACGGATCGCCAAGAGTAGCCACTGTTCGATGCGAATTCGCCGCGAACTCTTACGGATTGCCGCCAGCAAATATTGCATGGCCGCCCATGGCATTTCCCGGTGCTTGCGACGATTCAGCAGATGAATCACCAGCGGCGCAGCCGCAGCCGCCAGCCATGCCAGCATGGCGGGATGATTGAAGAAACCAATTACAAAAGGCAACTGAAAGATCACTTCAAAGTCTCAATTCCGGTTTTCAGATCGATGGATGCCTGCCTTCTACGACCTGGAACTCGGAACTACTTTGTCCTGGCCATTCTCGACGATAGATAACTCGAAAGCGCGACGTCGAGAGGCTGGTCGGTGCGCATCTCGACGTAATCAATCCGTTGGTTGCGGCAGCCCAGTTTCACCTGGCGCACGAATTTCTGGAACTCGGCCAGGTAGGCCTTGCGCAGCGAGCGAGGGTCGGCAAGCACCTCGGGCCATTCTTCCAAGCCTTTGAACAGCGTTGGCTGACGGAAGGGAAAGTCCAACTCGGCCGGGTCGAGCACGTGAAACAGAATCACTTCGTGACGGCGGTGCCGAAAATGCTTCAAACCGGCGAGCATCGCAGGCACGTCGTCGAATAGATCGCTGAGCACGACGACGATGCCGCGCTTCTTCAGCCGCTCGGCCAGGTCGTGAAAGATCGGACCGGTGGCGGTTTTGCGCTCGGGATGCGATTGTTCCATGACGTGCAGCAGCGACTTCAAGTGCGAAGGATTGCTGCTGGCGCGGATCAGCGCGCGAATTTCCTTGTCGAACGTGACCAGGCCGACGCTGTCTTGCTGCTGCAAGATCAGGTACGACAGCGCGCCGGCGATACACTGCGCGTATTCCAGCTTTGAGAGCGCCGCCCCTTCGCTCCGGTAGCGCATGCTTTCGCTGGTATCCAGCAGCAGGTAGCTCACCAGGTTGGTTTCTTCTTCGTACTGCTTGAGATAGACCTTGTCGGTCTTGCCGAAGACCTTCCAATCGACATAGCGCAGGTCGTCGCCCGGCACGTACTCGCGGTGTTCTGCGAACTCGATCGAGAAGCCGTGATAAGGGCTGCGATGCACGCCCGACACATAGCCTTCGACGATCAGCCGGGCGCGGAGTTCGAGTCCTTCGAGCTTAGCCAGCGTCTGCGGATTTAAATACTTCTGGTAATTTTCCACTCGATGCCATCTCTTCGTCGGCGGCCGGAATGACCTTGATCAAGTTTTCGATAATGTCGTCGGCCTTGATGCCTTCCGCTTCGGCGTTGAAATTGGTCATGATCCGATGCCTGAGCACGGGATGGGCCACGGCCCGCACGTCTTCGCAACTAGCGTAAAAGCGCCCATGCAGTACGGCCCGGGCTTTGGCTCCTAACACCAGATATTGGCTGGCGCGCGGGCCAGCGCCCCAGCTCACATAATCGCGGATGAATTCGGGAACTTCGCCCTGTTCGCGACGAGTCAGACGCGTGAATTTCAGCGCGTACCTTGTGACGTGGTCGGCGACCGGAACCTTGCGCACGGTCTGCTGCAAGGAGAGGATATCCTCCGCCGATAGCGTTGGCGACAAATGTTGCTCGACCGCTGCCGTCGTTCGCTTGACGATCTGGAACTCCTCGTCTTCGCTGGGATAGTCGACGAACACGTTGAACATGAATCGATCGAGCTGCGCTTCAGGCAGCGGATACGTGCCCTCCTGCTCGATCGGGTTTTGCGTGGCAAGCACGAAGAACGGCTCGGCCAATCGGTGCCGCCTGCCGCCGACAGTGACCTGGTGCTCTTGCATGGCTTCGAGCAGCGCGGCTTGGGTTTTGGGGGGCGTGCGATTGATTTCGTCGGCCAGAATCACATTGCCGAAGATCGGCCCCTCGATGAACCGAAATTCACGCGTGCCCGAGAGCTTGTCTTCCTGGATCACTTCCGTGCCGGTGATGTCGGAAGGCATCAAGTCCGGAGTGAACTGGATGCGGCTGAACTTCAGCGATAATGTCTCGGCGAGCGTGCGAATCAGCAATGTCTTGGCCAAGCCGGGCACGCCGACCAGCAAACAGTGCCCGCGGGCGAACATCGCCACCAGCAGCTCTTCAATCACATGTTGCTGCCCGACGATGACCTTGGCCAACTCGTCAGTAATCCGGCGATACGCCTGATTCAACTTGTGGACTGCCTGCACGTCGTCATCTTCGAGCATTTTCAACGGTTCCCGAATCTTGGTGAGAAATCTCTTGTTTCGCCCGAGCGCTCGGATGAGGCTCCTGACCATCGCGACGGCCGCTTAAAGGGCTGAACGACAACAGCTCACGACTGGTTGCGATCAGCAATGAATCTCCATTGACGAGCAGGTTGCCG
Organism: Pirellulales bacterium; assembly: GCA_025924495.1. Next base: position 22,614 of record JAICIG010000052.1, read on the forward strand.
CCGCCAATGTCGGCGCCGCGCGTCGAGAGCTCGATGGCCGGCTTCGCTTCGCCGGTTCGCTGATCGAACAGGTAGATCGTCGTTTGCGTGGGCCAATACACCAGGTCGCCTGCGAGAATGCCGCGTCCGAATCCCTTGGGCGGCGCCGCGGTTGGAAACGGATCGCACGCGGCTTTGCCGGTGGCCGTATCGATCCACCACAGCTTGTCTCCGCTGACAAGCAAGTTGCCCCCGCCCACGCCGAGCATGTGAACGGCGTCTTCCGGATGGGGAGCGCTCCAGATCAGCAAGCCCGTGGAGGCGTCCAAGGCCAGAATGTCGCGACAATCGGCGGGAGCGACGTAAACGGCGCCGCGGTCGTAGAGGCACGGCGTCAGATCGCGATACAGGTGCTTGGCGCGGTCGTTGACGTCGATCGTTTTAATCCGCGGATAGCGGCTGATCCAGAGCGGTTGCCCTTCGCGGGCATCGAGGGCTGCAATGGCGCCGAGATTGGTGCTGTAATACAGCGTTCCATGGTCCAGCGTCAGCAAGTTATGCGTAATCTCTTCGGTTTGCCCTTGGGCGGGCGACTCGGCGCTGCAGATCAGCCGACGCCATCGCAAATGCCCTTGCTCCGCGTCGAGACAGGCTACGTAAGCCTGCGGCTGAACGCCGCTGCGGCGCATGGCAACGTAGACGTTTACTCCGTCTGTGATCGGAGGGCCTTCAAAAGTCCAAGCTTCCTCTCGAGGGAGAGAGCGCCGAGTGTCCCAAACTACCTTGCCTTGGGCCAACAGATCGAGGCAAATCAAGAAGCCGGGGCGCGGCTGGCCGAACATCTCGTGCGGAGCGCTCGTCACGGGATTGCCCATGCGAGCATAAAGCCGATGATTGAAAGCGGTCATCGTGAATCGAGGAGCGCCGAGACTGCTGTGACGAATTGCCGGCCCGCCATGTCCCGGAGGCTCATAATTGTAGATCACCGGATCATCGGCCCAGGCGGGCGCGCCGGTTTTAGCATTAAAGGCCCGAATTTGTTCGGCGTTGTTGACCAGCACCAGGCCATCGACCAGTAGGGGATGGTAGCTGAGCATTGCGTCTTTGCGTTCCGCGACGCGCCGCACGGAATAGCTGAATTCGGGCGCTGGCGCGGCGTCCAGGCGCTGTCGCCAGCGCAACGAAGCCAGCTCGACCGCATGCGGCATGACTTTGTTGCGCTCCGGAGAACCGGCAAACGTCGGCCAATCTTCCGAGACTTTTGGAAGCGGCCATTGAGCGCTTTCCGCCAGAATCTCGTTGAGCCGCTCGGCGTAAGGCGCCTGGCGCCCGCCAAGTTTTCCTTCCGCGTTGCCGAACTCCTCAGCGAAAGATTCGAGCGCCAGCTTCGCTGACTTTGTCTCGCCTTCGAGAATCAAGAGCAGCACCAGCCGAGCGCGAATATCCACGAGCGCCAGATTCGTGTCGGGATAAACCAGGACGGTCGGCGTGCCGTCTTCGCGCGCGAGCGCAGGTTCGCACTTCAGCCAGTAGGCCGGCGGCAGTATCCGCTGCCAATAACCGCGAGCGTTGCCATAGTCTCCCGCTTCGAGAGCCAACTCTCCGAGCGCTTCGAGAGCTTCGTCGCCCCAACTGCTGCAAAACAACTGTTCTACGATCGCCCGCAATGGTTCCGAGTTCCGCTCGCGGACGCCTTGCTGATACCAGCGCTCGGCCTGAGCGTCGACCCGACTGCGGTACAGTTCGAGCGCTTCGGTCGGCAGCGCCGCCATCAGCAGATGGCAGTAATCGCGCACGCTAATAAACCGCCGAGGCGTCAAGGCGATGACCTTGCCGCCGTGGTTTTCAGTCACTTGGCGCAGGCTCTCGACGGCTTCGTCCCACTGCTGGTTGCCGACGAATGCCCGGACTTGCTCTAAGTGGGTGCGAGTGGCCGAATCGGCTTCATCAAGGCGAATGGTATCGGAGAGCTCGAAGCGCCCCAAGCCGGGCGGCTGGGCAAAGGCGGTGGGCGAAACGCACGAGAGCGCCAGGGCAACTGTTGCCAGCGAAAGCCGCGTCGCGTGGCAGACCCAGCCCATGCGTTCCTTCCTTCGACCGTATGTACAAGCCCTACCTTAGTATAGGGTGACTGGCCGGCCGGGGAAAGGC
>JAICIG010000053.1 GCA_025924495.1 Pirellulales bacterium
ATTACATAGTCGTCCGCTTGCGACTGTTGCAACATCAACCACATCGCTCGGACGTAGTCGCCCGCAAAGCCCCAATCGCGCGGAGCTTGCAGGTTGCCCAATCTCAGCTCCTTGGCCAAGTTAAGCTTGATCTTCGCGACGCCGTGCGTGATTTTGCGAGTGACGAATTCCAATCCGCGCCGCGGCGATTCGTGGTTAAACAGAATGCCCGAGCAGGCGTACATGTCGTAGCTCTCACGATAGTTCATCGTGATGTAGTGCCCGTAAACCTTCGCCACGCCGTAAGGACTGCGAGGATGGAAGGGAGTGGTTTCTCGCTGCGGAGTTTCGTGCACCTTGCCGAACATCTCGCTGGAGCTGGCCTGATAGAAACGAATTTTGGAATTGACCAGCCGAATGGCGTCGAGCATTCGCGTCACGCCCAATCCGGTGACCTCTCCGGTCAATTGGGGCTGCTGCCAGCTGGTCGGCACAAAGCTTTGCGCGGCCAGGTTGTAAACTTCCGTTGGCTGTGTCTTTTCTAACAGGGTGACCAGCGATTGCTGATCGAGAAGGTCGCCGGGGTGCAGCTCGATTCTGCCTTCGAGATGGGCGATGCGCTCGAAAGTCTCCGTACTCGAGCGGCGGAACATGCCATGCACCTGATATCCCTTCTCCAACAAGAGCTCGGCCAGATACGAACCGTCTTGACCCGTGATGCCCGTGATGAGTGCTGTGCCTGCCATGAGATAATCTCGACTCCTGAATGAAGGGATGCTGCGCTAACCGAATCCACAGCGAATACTTGGTTGGTCCGCGACGCGCTTCATGCCGCAGCCAATCGGCCGCAAGCGGCTGACAAGCGAGATGTAAAGCGCAACCGCGGCTTTCGTCACTAGACGCGAGCGAGAGCGGCAGGGCGTCGGCCGTCATGGCCCAACGCCGCTAGCCACGACGTGTGGCAACAGTTTCGGCCATCTCGACGCGCGACCTTAACGATTTGTCTGCGAATTCGGCGCTGAGCCGCTTAGAGTGCGTCCCGGGCGTTCGAAGCGGGCGGATAATAATGAGACCGAGGCGCACGTGTCAAGGGCGGACTGCCGGTAGACGGCGCAAAGCCAGTAAGACGACAAATGCAGGCGATTTGCGCCGCGATTCTTGAGCGACGCAGCCTGCACAATAAGGGCGAACCGTTTTCCCCCGCTGCCGACGGCTTGTCGAACCGCCGGCACGAAAAAATTGAGGAAAAACCGCCTCGCGGCAAAAGATTTATCAAGCTGCAAACTCATCTCGTCCGATAAAGCCTGCCAATTCGACTCCGGCTCTCCATCTCGGGAGCCGAGTTCATGTCTTTCAACATTTCTTCGCAGCATACTCGGATCAGCCAGGATGCGGATCTTATTGAATGGGGCTCCCATGTTGGGCCGTCTGACCGGCGTCGGTCAATACGGCCTGCGTCTGCTCGAAGCCTTGAGCGCCTTGCCGGCGGCTGCGGGGCTCGAGGAGATCGGCGTCTTTAATGGTCGCGACGTGGTCGGGTTGGCGGGCTTTCTGGAAGTTGTCCGACAGCGACCGAACGCTCCGCGCCACGAGCGGCTGAAGCGAATCATCCGCGGCGCTTGGCCGCGTTGCCGCGACTGGGCCGATCGCTGGCGCCGCATCCGGCTGGCAACCCAAACAAAACGGGCAAATTGGAGCCTGTTCCACGAGACCAATTTCGTCTCGCCCCAGTTCGAGTTGCCGCTGGTCACCACCGTTCACGACATGAGTTACCTGCGCTATCCGCAGTTCCTGCCTAAAGATCGCTTGGTATGGCTCCGGCGCAGAATGGGCGTCACCCTGGGACGCTCGCGGGTAATTATCGTCGACAGCCATTTCACGCGGCAGGAACTGCTTGAGCTCTGTCCCGCAGTCGATCCTAAGCGCGTCGTCGTCACGCAATTAGGCGTTGATCTGGACTATTTTTCCGCCCCCGAACACGACGCTCGGAAAGCGGAGGTTCGTCAACGCTTGGCGCTGCCGCGGCAATTCGTCCTCTACCTCGGCACGCTCGAGCCGCGCAAGAACCTGCAAGGGCTAATTCAAGCCTACAGCGCCTTGCCGCAAAATGTGCAACGCGAATATCCGCTCGTGCTAGCCGGCATGACGGGGTGGAAAGAAAACTACTTCCGCGACGCTCTAGATGAACTGCGCGAGCGGGGCGTACTGCATGAAGTTGGGTATGTCGACGAAGCCGATGTGCCAGCGCTGATGAAAGCCGCCAGCGTGTTCTGCTTTCCCAGTTTCTATGAAGGCTTCGGATTGCCTCCCTTGGAGGCAGCGGCCTGCGGAACGCCAGTGCTTTCCAGCCAAGCGGCGTCGCTGCCCGAAGTGTTAGGAGACGCCGCCGTCTACGTCGATCCGACTTCGCCGGAAGAGATTTCAACCGGATTGCTGCGTTTGCTCGAAGACGAGCCGTTGCGGCAATCGCTCAAGGCAGCCGGTCCGGCTCGGGCGGCTTTGTTTCCTTGGGAAAACTGCGCCCGACAGACTGTCGCCGCTTATCGCCAGGCAGCTTGAGCTGAAACGCCACCGCAAGTTCAACCACGGCAGGTTCACGTGAACGAGCAGCAACCACGAGATCTCACGATGGGCGCCGCCCAACGTCAAGTTCGCAATCCCAATCAGATTGGCGGACCACACTTTCGTCTTGCCGGCGCGGCCGAGACCGTGGTGATCGATGATTCGATCGCCGTCGAGCCCTGCCCGGTGTTGTCATTGGGCTCCGGTATGGTCGTCAAGCGGGCGATCGATATCGCCGGCTCCTTAGTCTTGCTTGCTGTATGCGGCGTTCCTATGCTTGTCGTCGCTCTGCTGATCAAGCTCACGAGTCCTGGACCGGCGATCTACACGCAGGAACGGGTAGGATTAGGGGGGCGCCGTTTCAATCTCCTGAAATTCCGGACGATGCGAGCCGACGCCGAGGCCGCCACGGGGCCGGTTTGGGCTCAGGAGCACGACCCGCGACGGACCGCATTTGGCGCATTTTTGCGCCGCTGGAGCATCGATGAGTTGCCCCAGCTGATCAACGTACTGTGGGGCGACATGAGCCTGGTCGGTCCGCGTCCTGAACGGCCCTACTTCGTGGCTAAGTTCTCGGAGGAAATGCCTTCGTATATGCAGCGGCACAGCGTGTTGCCTGGCCTGACGGGCTGGGCGCAACTCAACGGACTGCGCGGCAATACTTCCATTAGCATGCGGCTCGACTTCGACCTGTATTACATTCGCCACTGGTCGGCTGCATTCGACTTGTTCATCGTGATCATGACGCCCTTCAAAATGTTGGCTGAAAAAAATGCCTACTGAGTACGCACAACTCGAGCGACAAGGCCCAGGCAAAGGCCTCGTCGCTGCGCTCTTGTTGACGGTTGCTTTACAGGCGATCGTCGTCGCGCGGTCTTCGATCATTGCCAAAGACGGCATGAGCTTCATCCGTATCGCCCGTGCGTTGGAACTGGACTTCGTCGGCACGCTGCACTTGGAAGACCAGCATCCCGGCTATCCGGTGATGATCATTGTCGGCCACTCGCTGACACGCTTATTACCGGGTCTGAGCGATCTTGACGCCTGGGTCGCGGGGGCTCGCCTGGCTTCGGGTCTGGCGGGCGTCATATCCGTCGGGCTCGTCTGGCTATTAACTCGCAGATTGTTCGATCGGCGCGTCGCCGACGTCGCGGCGCTGCTGGCAGCGGTGTGGCCGTTGCTCAGGCTAAACGCTTCCGACGTGCTCAGCGACACGCCGCACTTGATGCTTTACCTGGCGGGCGTCTGGATGACCTGCGAAGGTTTATCTCGCGGTCGCGCTCGCTGGTTTGCGGCAGCCTGTGTTGCCAGCGGATTGGCATATTGGGTGCGGCCTGAAGGGCTGATCGTGGGTCTGACGGCCGGGGTGCTGCTGTTGGCGCAGCTCTGGCGATACGAAGGACAGACGCTCTCTCGATCGCTCGTCAAAGTCGCCGCCGTCGGCGCCGTGCTGCTCGCCATTGCCGGACCTTACTGGCTGGTGGCGGGCAAGGTTACGAGCAAAAAGAATCCGTTCCACCATCAGCCTTCGGCGCTTGAAATCGCGGCGAAGTCGATCGAGCCGACGCAAGGCCTGCTGTCCGAACCATTGCCGGGGGCCAAACTGCCAGACGAATTCGCGCGTCCCGCGGCAAAGCTTGGCGCATTGGCAGCCGCCCTTTGCGAGTTGGGCAAAGAGCTGGCCCAAGGATTCTATTATTTGATGCTGATTCCGCTGGGCGCCTGGATCTTCCCGTCCACCCGTTTGAAAGCGGAAGTGGCGGCGTCGCGCATGACGACGGTGCTCATCGCCTGCCACATGGCGATGCTAGTGTTTCTGTTCATGACGGCAGGCTATATCAGCCACCGCCACGTAATTCCGCTAATTGGCATGCTGCTGCCTGCAACCGCGGCCGGTACGGTATGGCTCGCCGAACGCATGGCGGTCCGTGTTCCTCGCTTGCATACCGCAGGCCGCGCATTGACGGTGCTCATGCTGGGCATCGTGCTCGGCCTGCTTCCTAAAGCGATCAAGCCTTTGCATGATGTTTACGCGCCGCTCGTCGAGGCCGCACGCTGGGTCGGCGCACAAGCTGCGCCTGGCGATACTGTTTTAGCGACCTCGGGTTATGTGCGCTTTTATGCCGACATGCAGGGCTTGTTGCTCGGGCCGGAAGCGCCAAATCTGCCTATCGGCCTGGTCCTCGCGCCGAATGGTCGCCCTTGGTCATATATCGTGCTGGAGGTTGACGAACGGACTTTCGACCGTCGAGAGTTATGCGAGCCTCGCGCCGGTTATGAGCAAGTCCTTGAAATTGCCGCCCATCCGCGCAAAACTTGGGCCAAGGTGCTTGTATTCTCAAATAAGGACGTCCACGACCAGCGCATCGCCGCCCGCACCGCGGCACATGCCGGTCAGTCTCAATAACCCGCCGTCGGCTGGTCGTCAGGAAATGATGTCGCATCGCGGCGGTTCTTTGTCTCACGAGCGCCGCACAGGGATCATAACGGGCTCCGCCAGCGGGTTGGGCCGAGCGCTCGCCGTGCGACTGGCGCGCGACGGCTGGCGTCTGGCGCTTGTTGACATCAATGAAGCGAGCAATTGCGAAACATTGAAACTGGTCGAACGGGCCGGAGGCGTTGGGCAGTGTGAGCGCCTCGACGTCAGCCGCCTCGACGATTGGCATGCGCTTTACAATCGATTGCACGCCGACTGGCCTCAACTCGATCTGCTGGTCAACAATGCGGGTTTGCCCGGCGCCGGGGATGTGGGTCAGTACCCCGCCGAGCAATGGCGTCGGCTGATCGACGTCAATCTGCTGGGATCCGTGTACGGCTGCCACGTTTTCGCCGATTGGTTGAAGAGAAATCCCGAGCGATCGCAGATCATCAACACCGCCTCGGTCGCGGCCTTCGCCGCGGCTCCCGCCATGGCGGCTTACAATGTTTCAAAGGCGGGCGTGCTGGCCCTTTCCGAAACGCTCTACGCCGAATTGCGACCGCACAACGTCGGCGTCGCCGTGCTGTGCCCTGGTTTCTTCGCCAGCAATCTGCTGGATCAAGGGCACTTTTACCACGAGCACCAGCGCGAGCGGGCGCTTGAGCTCATGCAGAAGTCAAGCTTTACGGCAGAAGACATCGCCGAGCTTGCCGTGCGGGCCATGCATCGTCGGCGGCTCTATGTCGTCGTCGGCCGCCGTGCGCGTTGGCTGTGGCGAATGAAACGTTGGTTCCCTACCTTATACCTGAAGCTGGTCGCCTTCGTCGGCCGCAGCTCCCCTCAACCCGATGCATTGTCGCCTTAACGCCGTTCTTCGCCAACTCCCGGGCTTTTTCCTGCCCTGACTTCTCTCGACGGTATCTTGCCCTTCGGCAAGGCCTCCCCACGGGGGCGGCTGTCGCCTAAAATCATCGGAAATTCAGGGTGCGACGCCTTGATAAGAAACTAAGTCCCGCCAACCGCCGATCGTTTCCTATGTTGAGTCTCAAAACCAGCACTGCCCCTCGCTGGCTGGCCGAAGTGGAAAACCATCTCGAAGAGCTGCTGCTCGACCACGCTCATTGCGAGAAGAAGGCGGCGAGCACGGCGATGAACCTGATCTTTGCCTACGTCGACAAGGTCGAGCTGGTCAAGCCGTTGTCAGACATCGTCATCGAGGAATTGGAGCATTACCGCCTGGTGATCGACTTGCTCGAGGCTCGCGGCATTCGCTTTCGGCGTCTGCAGCCGAGCAGCTACGGCGCGAGGCTGAATGAGTTGGTTCGTAAACAAGAGCCCGGCAAAGCCATCGACCGGCTGCTAGTCGCCGCATTGATCGAAGCGCGCTCGTGCGAGCGGTTTGCACTCTTGAAAGACCGTCTGCAAGATCGCGAGTTGGCGAACTTCTACCAGAGCTTGTTCGAGTCCGAAGCGCGGCACCACTCTAGTTATGTGCAGATGGCGCGCTTATTTGCCTCGGAAGAAGAGGTCCGCGCTCGGTTGGAAGAACTCGCGGCCGCCGAGGCGGCGATCATCGATCGAGGCGATGAACTGCCGCGCATGCACAGCTAGCTTAATCCGCGTGCAGCGTTGACGGCGCTGAGAGACGCACGACAGCGAAGTCCCTGCTCAGTCGGCGGCGGCTGTCGCTGGGCTCAGGCCCACGACATCTGAGCCGTCATGCAAGCATACCTGATTGCGACCCGACTCTTTGGCTTGATAAAGCGCGGCGTCTGCCCGGACGAGTAGATCGGCGAAGGTCTCTCCATCGCAAATCACCGCCACGCCGAAGCTGGCGGTGACATTGAGCTGTTGGCCGTCAATCCAAAGTTTCGTGGAACCGATGGCCTTGCGATAGCGTTCGGCTGCGAGCTGGCACTCGGCCAGTCCGGATAAGGGAAAGAGCAGAGCGAATTCCTCGCCGCCGATTCGAGCCAAAAAATCGCCCGCGCGACGAATCGACAGAGCCGCCTTTCCTACGGTTCTCAACATGGCATCGCCGGCGGTATGCCCGTGGCTGTCGTTAAACGACTTGAAATAGTCGATGTCGAGGATCGCCAGACCATACGCCGTTTGGTGGCGTTCAAAGTTGCCTTGCAATTCAGCGGCCTTTTCTTCGAACGCGCGGCGATTGGGCAGCTGCGTCAGATAGTCGATTCTCGATTCCGCGCGAGCCCGATCCAGTTCGGCATGCTGCGCGCTGAGCCGTTGCTGAGCGAGGAACAGGTCCTGACGCAACTGATTGTTCTTGGCGATGACGTCGTTCAATCGCTGCGCCAACTGGGCCTTCAACTCCGCCGACATGTTTTCGTCGGCCAGATCGACAAGCTGCCCGGCAGCGGCGATTGAACGCCCTTGCAATCCCAGCCGCCTGGCCACGTCCGAAAGAATTTCTTGATAACCTTGCACGACCCGGTCGAGTTTTACCGGGTCAATCGGTGCGGATTGTTCCGTTCCTTCGCAGTGCGCGCGCCGCGGCCAGAAGATTAGCAACATCGCGACCGAACCAACGGAAGCCACAAGTATCAGGGGCAATGTAACGGCTAGGTGCATGATCGGCGGCAATTCATCAGACGGTCGGAAGAGAGAAGTTAACCGCGATTCGTTCGCCAAAAGCGTCTGCGCTGGACATATTGAAATTGTTCACGCCTGAATCATCTTGGCGGTTATCATCGATCTAAAAACGCGGCGGCAATTCGCCAAGCTGCCCGACCAGGAAACCTACGTTGCAAATCGGCTGGCGGCGGGTCCGCGTCGGAGATTCCCTGAGAGAATCCCTTGACTGGGCATGACCGTCCCCCCGCACCGACCCGCATATTTTGCACGAACGATACCTCTGGACTCCCTTTTTGCCACCGTCAGACAGGGGGCGACCGGCGCTTTTAGCCGGAAAAGTCAGACGTCCCCCGCCAGCCAACGCCTTTGCACTCCCTAGCCACGCTTCACTTGGGACCTTCCCCTTCGAGCTTCTGCCGGGCCGCGGCAATTCGTTGTTTCTGTTCTTCGGTCACCTCGGGATATTTCAAGTCGAGCGACGAAATCGCTTCGGTTAAGATTGCGGCTACCATCGCTCGGCTGAACCATTTGTGATCGGCCGGAATCACATACCACGGCGCCCATTTCGTGCTGGTCGCGCTGAGTGCGTCCTCGTAGGCTCGCATGTAGTCGTCCCAACAATCGCGTTCCGCCAGGTCTGCTGCGGAAAACTTCCAATGTTTCTGCGGATCGTTCAGCCGCGCCAAGAAACGATTTCGCTGCTCCTCGCGCGAAATATGCAGGAAAAACTTCAAGACCTTGATGCCATTGCGAGACAGATGCCGCTCGAAGGTATTGATGTCGTCATATCGCTTTCGCCAAAACTTACGGCTGTTTTTGGCGCCCGGAACGCGCTCCGCGGCGAGCAGCTCCGGATGTACTTTGACGATTAATACCTCCTCGTAATACGAGCGGTTAAAGATGCCGATTCGGCCTCGTTCCGGCAGCACTTTCATCGAATGCCATAAAAAATTGTGCTCGAGATCTTCGGCAGAAGGATGCTTGAACGAATATATCTGGCAGCCCTGCGGATTGATGCCTGACATCACATGCTTGATCGTGCTATCCTTGCCGGCAGCATCCATGGCCTGGAACAGCATCAAGATCGACCAGGTGTCGGATGCATATAGTAGCTCTTGCGCTTCGGCCAGCCCCGTCAAATCTTGCGACAGCAACTGCGCGGCCTGCTGTTTGCGGCCCGCCAGAGGCGTCTTTTCGTCGCCGGCCCAGCCAGGATCATGCTCGTCGAGCCGAACGCGCGTTTTCGGCGGGACGCGAAAGGTCTCGATCATGTCGTCAACGGTGAGCGAGTCGGAATGACCCATAGCAGAGAAAGGGGGCCGAGGGACTAAAGGGACAGAGCGAGAACTTGCCATCTATGCAGCGGCGATTGCCGCTACGTTAGCCAAAGGTGCGGTATGCTACGATCAGATATCGACCGGAAGTTGTCTTCGCGACTCGAACTCTGCGCAGAAGATGATGATCGGGATTGTGGAAACTGCCCGCTCTCGCGGCGATCGCGAGTCGATCAGCAGCGGCTTTTCTTGTTGCTGCCAAACCAGCAATTCATCCGCTGACGGTTCCGGCAAGATACGAGGCGAACGCCGCCAGCAACGAAGACAGCCGCTCGATCGACCGCCGCGCTCGAAATTGTCGCGGCCGCGATGCGGAATTGCGTGCTCACGTCGTCCGGCTCAATTGGCGCGAGGAGCGACAGGTCTTAATGTTTGCGTCCGCGCTGTTTGCCGATATGAACCTTGCCGGGGACGATAAAGGCGATCTTCGTACTCTCCCCGATTTGCAAAGTAGACGGCGCCGCCTTCAATGGTAGGAAATTTCCCGTAAGCGGGATCAACGCGCCGAGCGGCGCGCACGGCAGGGCCGCGAAACCGTACTTTGCCCGACGAGCGATTGTAATTCGGGCCATTCAGCTCGCGCAACAAGGTATCTGCAGGGTTCTCGTTGCCGCCGCTGGCTCGCGGGCCAACGTTGATGCCCATCTGCCCGCTGCCCTGCCTGCTGGAGTAGCCGCCAACTGTACCGCTGCCGACGCCAGAGGGTTGCAGCGGATTCGGATTCAGACTTTCGACTTGGGCAAGCCCAGCATTGGGCGCCCCTAACGTCATGATCAACGCCGCCGCAAAGAAACTGCATCGTGTCACGAATCGTTTCATGGTCTCACTCCCCATCGCAGAAAAAGTGGCCGCGGCTTCGATCAATTCGCCGCGGAAAAACCGGCCAACGGACTCATGCGCATCATTGTCGCCGCGGTCGGAACATCGTCTCGATTAGAGAACGGAGCACTCGATGCCGAATGCAGGTGCACGTCGGCCCGCAAGCGGGCCTTATCTGTCAGTCTAGGTTAAATATACCCCTCGGACTGGCGAACGACATGCTCCCCGGACCGGATCCGGATTAAAGGCCCGATGGAATGCGAGTGATGCCGCCTCAAAACTGACGCTACCGTCGATGAGGTAGGGACTTGCGCGTAGATGCCAGCCGAGCGGAAGGTCTTACGCTATGAGATGCCAGGAGACACTGCCGGGGAGTGCAGGACCGAGACTTTGGGACCAAGCGGCCCGGAACCGGCGAACTGACAGAAAGGCGGAGGGCCATGCAGTCGGCTACGGCTGCACGGCCCCCCAGGACGATGCGCGAGAGCTCTAGCAAGTCGCTTGAAACACGATCAGAAACCGAACTCGTCATCCCACAAGCCGATGTTTTTGGGAAAAGAGGCCCGAGACGACCTCCCATTGCCCCGACTCCGGCGACTGAAAGCAATAACCCCGATCGCCTGCAATCCCGTACTCGCCTACATATTCGTGCAGTGTAATCATGGCGCCAAACGGCACGTAGGTTTTGCCGTTCCACTTGAGCAACAGAGCTTGCGCACTCCCGCCTGCTTCCAGGCTGTCAACCAATTCAAACATTTTGAGTTCAACCACGCGAAATCTCCCATACAAGGATCTGAGGCACGCAAATGAAGTCCGAAAGAACAGCCCTGCAGGCCGCCTTTCATAGCCTCAGTGGCGCCCCCAAGCCGTTCGTCAGCGGCTGAGCGGAAGATCGCGAGATTTGGCCGCACTGGCCCGGCCTTTTTACACGAGGCGTCACGCCGACGCACGGAAAGGAGGTCTCGAATTCTGGTCGCCGGTTCACTACCGCGTCGGCCACAGCGGCATCAATGCGTTCTTCATCCTGCGATTCCTCGAGAGGAAGATTATCGCAGACGTCGACGGAGGCCCGCGCGAGCGGCGATGCTTGCGCCAAGCAAACCGCCAGAACAAGACCGAGTATAGGTAAATCCCAGAATTTAATCATGAAAAGCCTTATAGATAACGCAATGCAGCCGGTCAAGGCAGGTCCGCCGAGCGCAGTTCATGAGCGGCCCTTGACGTGCTCGAGCGCCGGCGGCAATCTGTGATCAACCGCCGGCAAAGAATTCATCGTTTGCAGCACACTTGCCGCCGAATATCAGTCGAATTCCTCATGCAGAACGTTTCCACAATTCATCGCCCCCGCGGCCTCGCGCGCCGCATGTTCGAAACGTTAGAAGAACGCCGTGTTTTGGCATCGATCGACGTCTCGGTCGCATACGGCGCGTTCGTCGATTCAGCATATCAACATGTCTTGGCGCGGTCTGTCGATGCGATCGCTCTCAGCGCCTGGGCCCAACAACCCGATCTGGCGGGCATTCGCGTTCCACTCGCCACCGCGCTGGTGCAGAGCGATGAGTATTTTGCGCGCCTGGTCGGGCAGGATTACGAGCAAATCCTCAATCGGGCTCCCGATTCGGCCGGCCTGAAGTTCTGGACTGCTCAACTCAATACGGGGGTAAACGATGAACTCATCGAAGCCGGCCTGTTGGCATCTGCCGAATATGGCGATCGCGCCGGACCAACCGATTCCGATTGGGTTAGCTCACTGTACCAGGATGAACTCGGGCGCACTGCCGATGCGCAAGGCCTAGCCGCTTGGCTCAAGTTGCTGACGGGAGGGGGCAGCTATTTCGATGTCGCGCGCCAGGTTCTCGCTAGCCCCGAGCGCGAGCGACAGCGCGTCGCTGCCGACTTCCAGCATTATCTCGGTCGCAATGCAGACGCCGCGGCCCTCGATTATTTCGCGGCACAGCTGTCGCATGGCTCGCCGCAAACCGATCTGGTAAGCGCTCTGGTAGCGTCAAGCGAGTTCTTTACGCGCAGCACGGGGCAGCCAGCCTCCGTGGTGGCGACCCCAACGGCTTCAGATCTTGCGCTCAGCCCGGGAATTCGAGCCCAGGCGAGTCAGGGCGACGCCGAGGTATTGTTTTTGGGGGATTCGCTGACCTGGGCCTGGCAGAACATTGGCGAGACGGTCTGGAACCAGTACTACGCGCCGCTCCACGCACTGAATGCGGGCGTGCCGGGCGATCGTACGGAAAACCTCTTGTGGAGGATCCAGCAGGGCGAGTTGACCGGCGCTCATCCCAAACTAGTGATCCTGCAGATTGGCACAAATAACGTCGACACCGATTCAGCGTCGGACATCGCGACGGGCGTGTCAGCCGTCGTCGCCGCGCTCGAGCAGCAACTGCCCGACGCTAAAATTCTGGTGCTGGGCATTTTACCGCGCGCTGCAGACCCTACTGATCGTACGCGGCAGAGCGCCGCCTCTGCGAACGAGTTAGTCCGAGGGATCGCGGACAATTCACAGATATTCTATTCCGACCCCTCGCCATCGTTCCTCAGGACCGACGGTTCGCTGGCGACTGATCTCTATCTGTCCGACAACAAACACCTGAGCGCCAGCGGTTATCAGGTCTTGAGGGCGGCGCTGGCCGAGGAAATAGACATGCTGCTCAAAGGATGAGCGCAAGCAGCGTTCGATCCAGTTGTTCGAGCGTTCAAATGACTCGGAAAGCGCTGGACCTGCGAGCGAGTTGGATCAATGACTCGCGGTATGGCGTGCGCTCGTTTGGCCGCGCTGCGCGCGGTCCCGTCGATACAAGCCTGTAGCTCTCACCGGCAGCCTATCCGCATGCTCTCAACGAACGGCGGTGGCGGCGCTCGATCAACTCCAAACCCAGGTCTTTGCCGAGGGCTTTTAGTTCATCCCGCGTCATGCGAACGACATACAGGTAAAATCCGCTCGGAGTCAGCGGACCTGCAACCGCCGCCCACCCCAGGTCGCCAAGCAAGTCGCCAACCTCCTCGGCAGCTTCACGCGAGTCGAAGCTCCTGATTAATGTGCCGTTGCCTGTGAACTTGGCTTGGACGCGAAATCCCATGACTTACCCCTTTCCGCGGTAATGACCGAATATGTAGAGTTTATCGGCGGATTTAGCGCCAAGAAAAAAGTCTTACGGAAAAGCAACGAAAATCGGCGACAGAATGCGAAAAAAAGCCCTCCCTGGCACAGGCGGCCTCGGGCGGGCGGCGCGGCGCCGCTAGCTGGCTTATTCCCTGCGCATCATTGTTGGTCTGGCCAGATGCGCGGAAAGCCGGGATACTCTTCGCATCAACAGACAAGGAAAAAGGCTGGGCGCTCAGGAGGACCGAAATGATCTATCGTTTATTCTTACCCGTGGCGATGGCAATAGGATGCGCGACGCTGCCTGCGCTCGATGTCGCAGAAGCGGCGACTTACGAAGGAAAGATCGACGACATCGACATCAAGGAGTACGAGCTCACCATCGTCAACCGCAAGGGCGAAGAAATGGAGTTCGATGTTGACGATGATTGCGTGGTGATCATCGACGGCGAAGACTCTGACTTCGAGGAGCTCGAAGAAGATTCCTTGGTGAAATTGACGACCGCCAAAAAGAACGGGGCTTCGATCGTTGTTAAGATCATCGCTCGCTCACCAAAGTAAAGCCGAACTCCGATCGCTTGCACCAAGCCCGACGCGCACGAGCCGCTTGAGCATTTAACGACTGCGGCAAATCGAGCGTGCGGCGATTCACCGATGCCGCGCTCGTCTTCTCTGGCTCTTTCAGAAAGTAATCAAGGCGTCCGCAGCAAAGAGGATCTGATGGGTCGACTTGCCGTCATTGAACGAAGGCATCGCGCTCGCATCGTTCAGCCGCTGCCAGTCGTAGCGAATCTCGGGGCGAACGCGAATCCAGCTTTTCGGCTGCCAATTCAACCCAACAGTCACTTCATACAAGTCGCCGGGGGCAAATGAACCTGGCTGACGCGGAGGCGTAATGAACAAGCCATGGCCATCGTGAAACCATTCGGCCCGCACGCCCGCAGCCAACTGGGGATTGATCGTGTAATACACGTAGTTGGCGATCCACGCCCAGTCGAACGACGGCAGCGTAGCTGCAACGTCACCATTCTGGTGTCCCACGCCGCTGATGAGCGCGTACTCCAAGTTATCTGTGAATGAGTGCTCCAGGAACAGCGAGACCACGGCTCGCAGTTCCTTCTCGTTGTTTCCTTGGTCGCTAAGAGGCCCCGTTCCGCCGAGCGGATTATCGATGCCATTGAAGCCGCGGCGTCCGTGGCGCCCGACCAGTTCGGGTCCGACCATCCAAGCAAGGTAGAGCCAGGTTTCGGTTTCCGCGGTGAACCACTGCAGCGAACCCGTATAACTGAGCTGATTGTTTTTTGGCGCGTTCCAGATGTCCCAGCCTCGTGAGAAGCCCTGTTGCAATACGATGTTGTCGGTCAACTGCAGCGTGGCCATTCCGCCGGTGTTCGTGAATGGGATACCGAGGTTATAGTTGGCAAACGAATAGAAGAAGTTGTGCGGAGCGAGGAACTCATAACCGAGCGTCGAATAATAGTGCCCCGCCTGAAGCGTTGCGCCCTTGATCAGCGGCAGGTTAGGCAGGTAGGCGCTGACGTACGCCTGCGGCAGCGCCAATTGATAAAATCGGCTGGCGGAATCGGAGACGATTTCATTATCCAAGCCGGCAGCCTGATAGGCGAACGCACTCGTCCCATACAGCAAGTCGACCCGGCCGCCGAAATCGATCCGGTCCGCGTCACGGTTCAGACGCCGTTCGAACACCAAATACAGTTCATTCATCTGATAGGCATTCGACCGATCGTTAGGCGCCACGATCCCGTTGAGTCGATTCGAAGGGTTCTGTGGGTTGAAGGTGAGGCCTTGCTCCTGCCATCCAAAGAAATGCAGCTGAGTGCGTTCGACGAACTGAGGGCTCAGCAGCGCCTGTCCCAGGATCTCATCGTGGGCCTCGAGCGGCATTTCAGCGTCTTCTCCCCAAGAAAAACACTCGGGGAAATAAGTCGGTTCGTCGTCTTCCTCATCGTCAGACTCTTCGTCGTCTTCCGTTTGTGACGGCGCTTGCAAAGGCGGCACAGGCTTGCCTGGCGGCATGCTTTCAGCCGGACGAAAATCGGACCGCGCCGGCGGACCGTATGTCGTCGACTCGGGATTAGCACGCAATCTGGCGTTTGCGGCGCCTACAGCTTGCGGATTGTTTACGCGCGGTATTCGGAGCGGCGCGTTACGAGAGTCAACTGGCCCAAGATTGCGGCGGTCGATGCGGTCTACTGGCGGCGACGGAGCGGGTGGAACAGTGCCGAATGGTCGGGCCGCTCCAGGATTGACCGACAGGTCGCGCGGCTCTTGATGAATGTTGCCGGAGTTCGACGAACGCGAAATCGGGGGAAAACGCCAGTGATTTTGCTCTGCATTCGCCGGAGCCTGCGCGGTTGCCTCACGCGCCAAGGCGGTTAACATGCCGAGGCAGCCCAGAACGAGCATTGCGCGCAGCGGCGCAGCAGCGGTCTTGGCCGCTTGATAAGCCTCGGACTCCCGGCGCCAGGCACACAAAGTTACTTGCGTTGCAGCTTGCAACGCCGAACGGCATTGATTTGCAAGATGACGAAAAGGGCCAATGAGGACAGAACTTATAGAGACCACGCCATCTGGCGGCAAGGTTGACTGATGCAGTCGCCTATCTGCAGCGGTTGCAATAGTGGGGGATTCAGGGCGAGTTGCTAGGTTTTGATACGGCAGCGCGGCGTCACCGCGTCTGGAGTTCGAGGACCGGCGCCTCGGAGCAATTGCCGTTTGGCGTGTGGTCCCATTCGGCAACCACACGTTTGGCGGTCGGCGGCATCTCAGCTTACGAAAGCTTAAGCCGATTGCCGTTTGGCGCCTGCACGCCGTCCGTTAATCTCAAACTCTCGAAAGAGTTGTGCGCAAGTCGCGGCGGCCCGCCCACCGTGAATCTGCGCCCAAATCGGGACCTTTCTGAGAAAATGCAATGACGCCGGGAAATCGGAAAATGGCTCGACCTAAAAACCTTTGTTTAAATCCGCCGCGAAGCTCCACAACGGCAGGCACTAGCCCATTCGAGTTTTTCGGGCGCCATTTACTCGCCAACTATAATCGCTGTCGCCCCGCCGCTCTCGCAGACAACGCTGGGCTCTCGGCGGCCATGGAAGCCGCCATCAAAGCCGCAGGAGCTACATTGCTCGGCCGCGCGGATTACTCGTTTTCGCCTCACGGCATGACGTCGGTTCTGCTGCTATCGGAAAGTCATGCCAGCATCCATACCTATCCGGAGCACGAAGCTTGCTTCGTCGACTTATTCACCTGCGGCCACAGCTGTAGCGCAGAAAAGTTCGATGAGGTGATGTGTGATTACCTCCGGCCAGCGCAAGTCCAGCGCCGGCTTATGCTGCGGCACAGCGCCGGTATCGACGAATCGTCGCTGTCCGAACTGGATGCCTGGCGACACAAACGGGCGGCCTGAGCCTGGCCGCTCGCCAGCACAAGGCCGCGAAGAACTCGACGCGGCCTACAAAAATTGCGGCCCAAGCAAATAGGCCTCGACGACCCGAAATCACCGGGCGTCCGCAAGCCTTGTCCATTAGGTCGCTTGGTGCGGCCGGTCGCCAAAGCCGCCTAACACAAATCGCTTTAGATGCCTCTAAGCGCAAAAACGCGGATGGGGAGGGATTCGAACCCCCGTTAGGATCACTCCTAAAGCAGTTTTCAAGACTGCCGCCTTCGACCGCTCGGCCACCCATCCGAAGGCGAACGGCCAGGTCGAATTGGCCGATTCGCTGAAGGCCAACTCTAACAATGCAAACGCGTGACTGTCAAACGTTGTCCGCGACGGCCCGACTCTTGCACTGCGGGTGGCGGCGGCGTATCGTCGCAGAGCAGAATGCCAGCTCAGTAAATGGATTAAACCACGACGAGAGATCACCATGCGCTGCACGCGAATCCTGCTGCCCTTAGCCAGTTTCGTTCTCAGTCTGGCTGTTTCGAGTAATATCCCCGCGGACGAGCATCCAAATACGCTCAGCACAGCGGAAATTGCCGACGGCTGGCTCCTGCTGTTTGACGGCAAAACAGATTTCGGTTGGAAGGCCGCGAGCAAGGCCAACTGGAAAGTGGCCGACGGCATGATTTCGGTCTCCGAAGGAGAAAAAGGGCTGCTCTGCACGACGAGTGAGTTCGGCGATTATGTGCTGAAAGCCGAATTCCGCGCCGAGAAAAGCACCAACAGCGGCATCTTTCTGCGCACGCCGGCGCGGCCGACCAATCCGGCCGTCGATTGTTATGAGCTGAACATCGCTCCCGACGACAATCCCTTTCCGACCGGCGGTTTCGTGGCTCGCAAGAAGAGCGATGGCGGCCATACGACGGGCGATTGGCAGACCTTCGAAGTGACGGCCGAGGGAAGCCATTTCAAGATCAAGCTCGATGGCAGGCCGGTACTCGACTACACCGATCCCAAGTCTCTGCCGCGCGGGCTGATTGGACTGCAGCTGAATAGCGGACCGGTCGCATTCCGTAATATCAAGCTCAAGCCGCTCGGGCTGAAACCGATCTTCAACGGCCGCGACCTGTCGGGCTGGAAGGATCACCCGGAATCAAAGAGCGTCTTTTCCGTCACTCCTAAAGGCGAGCTGAACGTGAAGAACGGCCGCGGCCTCTTGGAAAGCGAAGCCAGGTTCGGCGACTTTGTGCTGCAATTCGAAGCCTTTTCCAATGGCAAGGAACTCAACTCGGGCATTTTCTTCCGCAGTATTCCAGGCGAGTTCGCCAACGGATATGAGAGTCAGATCCACAACGGCTACAAAGACGGCGACCGCTCGAAGCCTAAGGATTTTGGCACGGGGGGCGTCTACCGCCGTCAGCCGGCCCGCAAGGTCGTGCCCAACGACTTCGAGTGGTTCGCTAACACTCTCGTCGTCTCCGGCGACCATATGGCCGTGTGGGTAAACGGCTATCAGGTGACCGACTGGACCGACACGCGCGCGCCAAATGCCAACCCGCGACAAGGCCTGCGGCTTGAGGCTGGCACGCTCGGCATCCAAGGCCACGACCCGACGACGGATCTCTCGTTCCGCAACCTCCGTGCGGCCGAATTGGCAGGCAGTAAGTAGGCGCCAAGTTTAATGAGTGCTTTCGTCGTGGCGCGAATGCATCCTTAGCATGGCGATCTCAATGCAAGCCGCGGGCCGAAGGACAACGCCTTCCAAAACTAGTCCGGCGCCCCCCGCTAGCGCAGGTTTTTCTTTGACGGAACGGGGGCGAGCGCATTAGATTAATAATCCAGTGGAGCGACGCGGTCAGAGAGGCGGGCCAGCGTATCACATCTCAAATCGCACCATTACACGTCGCTCCGCGGAAAGGTGAATCATGCGTTTGCAAGACATCCTCCGTGCCAAAGGAACCGCCGTCCATTCCATCTCGCCCGACGCCACGCTGGACGACGTCGTGCAGGAACTCATCGCTCACAACTGCGGCTCGCTCGTCGTCTGCCAGAAGAACGAAACTGATCGCCACGGCCAGATGGTTGGGATCATTACGGAGCGCGATATCCTTCGCGTTTGCGCCGCCGGGTGCAACCAGCTCAATGAACTGAATGTATCCGACGTCATGACGCGCGAGCCGATTACCGGAACTCCGTTCGATACGATCGAAGAAACGATGGGCTTGATGACCGACAAACGCATTCGGCATTTGCCCATTCTCGACGAGGATCGCCTGACCGGGCTGATCTCCATCGGCGACGTCGTCAAAGCGCACCACGATCAGGTCGCTTTGGAAAACCATTATCTGAAGAGTTATATCCAGAGCTAATGAGGGCGGTTGAAAGCCGCCTCGCATGTGGCCTCGGCGAATTCGATT
The DNA here is from genome assembly GCA_025924495.1 of Pirellulales bacterium. Next base: position 18,641 of record JAICIG010000053.1, read on the forward strand.
TTCGGATCTCCTAGCCGCGGCTTGCAACGTCGCCGCGGCGCGAGTTCGGGATGATCGCCGCATGCTTTGATGCGCGTCAAAGCAGCAATGCCGGCTGAGTTTGCCCCGGCGCGATACTCGCGGAAGCGTCTCGCTGCGCCCGTCCGGCAAGTCTAAGGTTGTTCCGCGGGAGCGACCGTATTGACCAAGATGCGCAGTTCGCGCGGCAAGGGGAAGTAAACTTCTTCCTCGCGCACGGTGCGAGCCTCGACCGTGGCGTCGAATTTCTTTCGCAGAAATTCGACGCAATCTTCCACGACAAGCTCGGGCGCGCTAGCTCCGGCGGTCACCAGCACCGTCTCATCGCCGGCAAACCACTCGGGCTTGATGTCACCGGCGCCGTCAATCAAATAAGCCGGCACGCCGTTCTCCTGCGACAGTTCGGCCAGTCGCTGGCTGTTCGAGCTGTTCTGGCTCCCTAAGACCAGCACCACGTCGGCCTCCTGAGAAAGCATCTTCACCGCCTCCTGCCGATTCTGCGTCGCATAGCAGATATCTTCCTTTGGCGGGTTGGCAATCTGCGGAAAACGCTCGCGCAGGCGGCGAATGATCCGATTGGCGTCGTCGACCGATAAGGTGGTTTGCGTCAAGTACGCCAGCTTGGCATCAGCGCCCAAGTTCAGCCGGTCGACGTCCTCAGGGCTTTCAACCAGCACCATCGCCTCAGGCGCCTCGCCCATGGTTCCAATCACCTCGTCATGCCCCTCGTGGCCGATGAGCACGATCGTATAGCCCTCTTTGGCATAGCGCACCGCTTCCAAGTGCACCTTCGTGACGAGCGGGCAGGTGGCATCGATCGTATGCAGCCGCCGCTCGCGAGAGACGCGGCGGATTTCCGGCGACACGCCGTGGGCCGAATACAGCAAATGGGCGCCTTCGGGCACTTCATCCAATCCGTCTACAAAGACCACGCCTTTGGAGCGGAACGTCTCGACGACGTATTTGTTGTGTACGATCTCGTGATAGACGTAGATTGGCGTGCCGTAAAGCCGGATCGCCAGCTCCAGGCTCTCGATTGCCATATTGACGCCGGCGCAAAACCCGCGAGGACTCGCCAGAAGGATCTTCATCTGTGTATCGCGTTTGTCGTGAATCACCGAAACCATCATAATGAGTTTTCCGATCGGCGGATAGCCGCGCGGATCGACCGTCGGCTGCCTTGCAACTGCCCTGCCATTATTTCCCGTAGTCCCCCGCATCCATTAACGGCTAAGCGGAGTCATGTCCGCAACATAAGACTTTCGTTCCGGTTGCTAGCAATATTATTCCATGGCCAGCGAGGCTTTTGCCGCCGATCTCTGCTGTTATGGCCCCGAGGCTCTCGCCGAACATTCCTCCTCGAGCCGGCTCTTGTCAGCGGCCGAGGCGCGGGCCTACTGCCGAGGCCTGGCCCTGACTCATTATGAAAACTTCCGCGTGGCAAGTTGGCTGCTGCCGCGCAAGTTGAGGCCGCACTTCTATCATGTTTACGCTTACTGCCGCTGGGCCGATGACTTGGCCGACGAAACGGGCGACCCCGAGCGCAGCTTGCAACTGCTGGACTGGTGGCAGGAGCAGCTGCTTGCTTGCTACGCGGGCCAAGTGCGACACCCGGTATTTATCGCACTGGCCGAGACGATCCGGGAGTTCAACATTCCGAAAGAACCCTTTCTGGCCTTGCTGACGGCATTCCGCCAGGACCAGCACGTGGCGCGCTATGAAACGTTCGACGACTTGCTGGGATACTGTAGCAATTCCGCCAACCCAGTCGGCCGGCTGGTATTGTACTTGGGCCGTTGCCACGATGATGCCAGGGGCCGATTGTCGGACTCGGTTTGCACAGGTCTGCAACTTGCGAACTTTTGGCAAGATGTAGCGAACGATTGGGGGCGCGGCCGCATCTATTTACCGCTGGCCGACTGCCGAAATTTCGGCTACAACGAGAGCGACTTCGCCGCGCACCGCTCGAGTCCTGAGTTCCGCCGGCTCCTCCAGTTCCAAGTCGATCGTGCGGAACGCTGGCTTCACGACGGGTTGCCGTTGGTTGATAAAATGCCCGGCCGATTGCGTGGCGATGTGTGGTTGTTCGTTCACGGGGGCTTGAGAATCCTGGAGCGTATTCGGGAGTTGGACTACGACGTCTGGAAACGTCGACCCAAGGTCTCGCGACTCGATCAACTGCGGCTGCTGATCGGCTGCCTTTCGCGCAGCCTGCTTGGCAAGAGCCGGGAAAGGATGCCATGAGTGGAACGCTTGAGGCGAGTTATTCCTATTGTCGCCGACTGACGCGTCGAACGGCGGGCAATTTTTTCTACTCGTTCCTGGTGCTGCCCCGCGAAAAGCGGCGGGCAATGTGCGCCTTGTATGCATTCGCTCGGAGAACCGATGACCTGGGCGATAATTCCCAACCGATCGAATCGCGCCGCGCGGCGCTGACCGACTGGCGTCTGGCGCTCAACCGGGCCCTGGCTGGCAATGCACAAGGTCCTATTTTGCCCGCCCTGGTCGATACCGCCCAGGCATACGGTTTCTCTCCCGCTTATCTACACGCGTTGATCGACGGCGTAGAGATGGATCTGGAGTATCCGACTCGCTACGAGACCTTCGAAGAACTAAGCGACTATTGCTACAAGGTCGCTTCGGCCGTCGGCCTGTGTTGCATTCATATCTGGGGCTTTACCAGCGACGCAGCGCTGGAACCTGCTCGCAAGTGCGGCGTCGCCTTCCAATTGACGAACATTTTGCGAGATTTGAAAGAGGATGCCGCCGAAGACCGCGTTTACCTGCCGCTTGAAGATTTGCGGCGGTGCGGCTACACGGTCGACGAGTTGCTCCGCGGCGTCAGCAACGAGCGCTTCAAGAAGCTGATGCGGTTCGAGATTGCCCGCGCCGAGCAATACTATGCCGAAGCGGCTGAGTTGGAACATTGGTTGGAGCCCGACGGCAAAATCATCTTCGGCGCTATGACCGGCATCTATCGCGGCTTACTTGAAGAGATCAAGCGTCACGACGCCGACGTCTTTCATTATCGGGTCCGGCTCAGCACGTGGCGCAAGTTGCGCATTGCCGGGCGCTGGTTGCTGACGCGCCCCAACCAAGAGCCAGCCCCAGTGCGATCTGAGGCCGTGGCGCGATGACGCATGAACTGCCTGGCGCGGCCAAGCGAGTCGCCATTGTCGGCGGCGGATTGGCCGGCCTGGCGGCGGCCGTGGCGCTGAGCGGCCGCGGCTACGCAATAACGCTCTACGAAGCCCGGCGGCAATTAGGCGGTCGCGCGACGAGCTTCCGCGACAGCATCACCGGCGAACTGGTCGATCACTGCCAGCATGTCAGTATGGGCTGCTGCACGAACTTGGCCGATTTCTGCCGCCGCACCGGCATCGCCGGCGAGTTCCGCCGAGATCGCCGGCTGCATTTCTTCGGCCCCGACGGGCGGCGATACGACTTCGCCGCGACGCCTTGGCTGCCGGCGCCTTTGCACTTAGGACCGGCGTTTCTGCGGCTCGGCTATCTGACGTTGCGAGAGAAAATCGGCATCGCTCGCGCCATGTTGAAGCTAGCGCAGGCCCGCATTCCCGACGACGAGCGGCAGCCGACCATCGGCGCGTGGCTGCGGAAGCAAGGCCAATCGGAGCAAGCCATCGAACGCTTCTGGTCGGTCGTACTCGTCAGCGCTCTGGGAGAAGAAGTTGACCGGGCTAGCTTGGCGGCGGCCCGAAAGGTGTTCGTCGACGGGTTCATGGCAAATGCCGAAGCCTATGAGATTCTCGTGCCGCAGGTTCCGCTTGGCGACCTGTTCGGGCGGCGGCTCGAGAGCTGGCTCGAACAACACGGGGTGAGACTTTCGCTGGGCACGGCTATAGATCACGTACTCTTAGAATCGGCGCCCGCCGCAGATCGCTCCGCGCCAAGCGGCTCAATGTGGGGCGGCCTTCCCAGGCCGTCTGCGTCAGGCGCTCTAGGAAGGTCGCTCCGCGAAACAGAAAACGTCGCTACGGCGGCCGGGCATTTTGCAGAGCACGACGCCACCGGAGGCGGCCTGTGTGCCACGGGATTAGTACTGGCCGATGGCTCGTACCGCGAGTGCGATGCAGTAATTGTCGCACTGCCTTGGCGGCGTGTGCGCGAAATGTTCAGCGCCGCGTCCCTCGCCGGCTTGCCCGAACTCGCACGGCTCGACCAGATCGAGTCAGCGCCGATCAGCGGCGTCCACTTGTGGTTTGACCGCGAGATCACCCCCCTGCCCCACGCCGTGCTGGTCGGCAGACAGAGCCAGTGGCTCTTTAATCGCGGCCGCGTGGCAAGCGGCGAAGACAACGCACCGATCGGGCACTACTACCAGGTAGTCATCAGCGCCTCGCGCTCGCTCGCCGGTCGCGACCGCGAGCAGGTGATTCGGGAGATCGTCGCCGAGTTGGCTGCGATCTGGCCGGCGGCCGGCGAGGCCGAGTTGCTGCACGCCCGGCTGGTCACCGAGCAAACTGCCGTCTTCTCTTTAAGCCCGGGCATGGAACAACTGCGTCCGCCGCAACAAACGGCCATCGCCAACCTGGCATTGGCCGGAGATTGGACCTGCACCGGCTGGCCCGCCACCATGGAAGGCGCCGTCCGTAGCGGCTACCTCGCCGCCGAGGCGGTCTTGAGTAACTTTGGACAAAGCGAAAAGATTCTGGTGAACGATCTTCCGCGAGGCTGGCTGGCGAGGCGGCTGATAAAGCCTTGAGTGACTCACGCTCGCGCGATGAGGATGCGTTCCCGCCGTGGGAAGTCCAAGGTCTGAACTCCCGGTCTAAGATTGTCAGGAAGACAAAAACGCCGTCGACTGAAGCCGCAAAGTTGGGCGTCGCCAAGTGCGAGCGGTAGCGGCAAGGCCGGCATCGGCCCGTCTCCCCGGTTCGCGGATCGCAAAACTGCCAAGATTTCCGGTCAGGTTTCGCGGTCAGGGCGCCTCTTTACCAATAGGAAACGTCCCGAGGGTCCAAAGGATGGATGGCATTGATTTCCGATAGCGAGCTGATCGCCGAGGTGCTCTCCGGAGCCATTGACCGTTACGCTGAACTGGTTCGGCGTTATGAGCGGTCGGTGCGCGCCGCGGCCTGGTCGATCGTCGGCGACCAGCACGCGGCGGAAGACTTGACCCAAGAGGTCTTTGTACAAGCGTTCCAGAAACTTGAGAGCCTGCGCACTGCCGGAGCGTTCGGCCCGTGGTTGCTGATGATCGCCCGACGCCGCGCCGTGCGAGCGTCACGGCAGCGCAGGCCGGTTGTTTCCCTGGAGACGGTTCCTTGTGATGCCGCTGATTCCTCGCGTGAGGCAATCGCTGAGGGCGGCGAAATAGGAGAAACGCAGCAGCGGCTTCTGGCATTCGTAAATCGGCTGAGTGCTCACGAGCGGCTGGCGGTGACATTGAAATACTTCGAGGGATACAGCGTTCTTGCGATCGCCGAGGCGACGGGCTGTACGGAAAGCGCCGTTTTGAAGCGCCTCTCACGGGCGCGCGAACGATTGAAACGCTGGCTGGCGGAGGAAGAATTATGATCGACGAACAAGAACTCGAGACCCGCTTAGTCGAACTCGGCGGGATCCTGGCGAGCAATGGCACATTGGCCGATCAGGTGCTGTCGCAAGTCAAGCTCCATCGCAACCGTAACCGCCTGTCGCGTGGGAGACTCAAACGTCGGATTCTGCAGTCTTCCTTCGGCCTGGCTGCCGCAGCCGCGCTGCTGCTCGCCATGTGGTCGACGATTGCGCCGCCAAAAGCCGCTTATGGCATCGAGGCGATGGCCGACGCGATGGCAAAGGTCAAAAGTCTGCACGTGAAAGGCACGATCTGCCATTTCAAAGAGGGCAAGCTCGTCGCCCAAGCCCCGACGGAAT
>JAICIG010000054.1 GCA_025924495.1 Pirellulales bacterium
CGCTGCGAGTGCGTTATCCGGCAGGTGCGGCGCCAACTTTGCCGGCGATGCAGCACCAGCGATTGTCGGCCCGCTCGCGGCTCCGGCGGCAGGAGTCTTGGCTGCCGCAAAAGGAGGAGCAACGTTCGAGAACAGACCTGCGATTTCGGCGCCCGCCGACCAATCCTCAGCTGTTTGCGAACGGACTCGATTGTCGGGACGCAAATTGCCTCGGCGCGCTAGCTCGCATAGATCGCTCCACGACATGGGACCTAGTTCAGCGCCAAGGATCTCACAGTACCAGAGCGGAACGTCAGCGGAGCCCGCCTGGCCGGCGTGCAACAGTCCACGAATGTCGCCAGCATTGGTCCAAGGACCGCGATCGCCCTGCCGCACCTGACTGTCCATTTGCAGATCGCCGCGCGGCACGCTGCAACAGATCTTCCCAGGACATGGGGCCGAGTTCCATCCCAAAGACCAGGCAGTACCAACTTTCAGGCATCAGGGGCCTCCCAAATGGCGCCTGGCAGCGACTGCCATCTGCCGCGAAGGGCGGGTATGCGGACCGCCGCAGCTAGTCGCCCGGTCATGATTTTGGGATCTCCAATCGGCAACAGCCGAAGTCCAAATGTTCGGATTGCTCTTGATCGGCGTCGGGTTGAAACACTTCGGGGTTCAGGCGATAGACGATAAACCGCCCGTGGCGCTCGTCGAGGGCGATGCCGGCGTTTCGCAGTACGCCGAGATGATGCGACACGTTGACGACTTCCGCATTGAGCGCTTCCGCAATTTCGCCCACATTCTTTGCTCCGCTTCGCAAGCATTCGACGATTTTGAGCCGATCGGGATCGGCCACGGCGCGCAACAACCGAGCGCAACGATCGGACTGCAGGATATCGAGACTCTGCTCATTGGCCTGTTCGCCGGCTTCTTGCCGCGAATCGGGCTGCCGTGCTTTGGGGGAAAGACGTTTCGCTTTGGGCTGTTTGCCTTTCCTCGAGCGTGACATCGCTAACTCTCCGTAGTTCTACCGAGAAACAAAAATTGGCTCGCCGCGGAGCCTGCCTTGAGCCGATCCCAGGTTGCGGCGTCGACCGCAATTCGTTCGCCGCGGCAAAAGGCGTGTCCCGCGTCGTCGACCACGCGCTGGAAAGGTCCTTTGTAAACTACGGTTCCTCGCCGTGGCGAGTCCATTTTACCCGGTTTGCGAGCGAGAATCTTGGTCTCGCGCAGCTCGGCGCCGTCCCAACGGAAACAAGGAGATTCTCCGTACTTTGTCAGTTCAATGTCGACCAGCCCGACTGATTCCAGTTCCGCCAGCAATTCCCGGTCGACCGGCGCAACTTGGACTGCCGCCGCCGGCCCGGGGAGTTTGGGAGCGCTCGAAAGCGGACGATCGGCCGTCAGCACGTGCACCAAGACCTGGCCGCCAGGCTTCAGCGCTTGCTGAACGGCCTCCAGAATGCGGCGGCGCTCGGCAGCCTCGAGCGAGACATTGAATGTTCCCTGGAGCAGGAACTCGTCGACGCTTTCCGATGGGTTTTCTGCGCCGGCCGCGCTTTGCAAAGCTGAGTCAAACGACTGGCCGAGGCGGTGGAGCACGGTCACTTTCCGCGGCTCGGCGGGGTCTGGACGTTGCGACAGCACCTTCAATGGGACCTGTCCGGCCCCGCGATGATCGAGATCCTCCTCGAAGATATAAACTTCCCAGAGCGTGCCATCTGGGTCGGTAATCCAAAACTTGGTTTGTCGCGCGTAGCAACATTCGACTCCCTCTTCGCGCTCGGTGGGCATGCCGGCCAATTCCAAGCGGCGTTGCGCTTCGACCAGCGCCGCAGAGTTTGGCATTCGGAATCCGACGTGATTTAGCGCTCCTACGCCCGCCACGCCGCGAGGCTCCAGCGACAACACAAGGGGAGGATCGGCCAGTTCGAATTTGGCGTAATCGGAACGGAGCTTGGCTGGCGGAACTCCCAGCAGCGCTTCGAGAAACTTGACGGATCGCGTCAGGTCGCCGACGTTCAGCGAGAGATGGAACTTCGTCTGGGCTTCGGTGGCGGCTACGGACATGGTTGAAAGCTCCTTAACAAGCGAAGGCGAACATCAGTCGAATTAATGTGGCTGAACCGCAGTCGGCAGCCCTGCCAGAGCAAGCTGCATATCAATGGGAAGTTTCTCGTGTCATATGCCGTCGGAAGAAGGTGCTTCAGGTCGATGGCGCTCTGTTGGCCGATCATCCCATGCAGCGACTCGCCTTCGCAATCGGCATTGTATCTTAAGCGCGATCGGATTCGCTATCGGTTCCTCTAATGCGTCGTATCCATCCGAAACAAGCGGAATACGGTGCACGGCGAAGTTGGCCTAAGACCCTCTAGGTAGTTCCGTGCTAAAAACACTCGCGGCGGGTGGTTTCCGTTAGCGACCTCATCTCAGTCTGCCGATGCAATCGGCTCTAAGGTCGTCTCGGCGTCCGGCGCGTCTTGAGGACGAGGAACCCATACTAGCCAAGAGGCGACGGCAACGGCGAGAAGCAGTCCCGCCAACGCCTGAAAGATCAGCATGTAGGAGCCCGTTCGGGCCTCACACTCTGCCAGCAACTTGGGTCCCAATGCCGACGCCAGTACAGTCATCATTTGCGCAACGGACTGAATTTCGCCCAGGTGCGCACGGCCGAACGCCTGGCCCCAAACCGTAAAGAACAGTACGGTCGTCATCGACCCTGCCAGCCCCATGCCGGCGGCATAAGTTGTGAGTTGCCATTGCTCATGAATGTGCGGCAGCCAGAAAAGGCAAGCTCCCATGAGAAGTAATGCGATCGCCTGCAAGCCGCCAAGCGAGTAGTAACGCGCGAGCCATCCCACGGGAAGTTTGGTTAGCAGTCCGACTGTTCCGGTGAGCGCGATTAAATCGTAATAGGCCTCGGCGCGAAATCCCTGCTGTTTGAGCACGGACTCATTAAACAGCGACTGTCCGGAAGTGATGATCGCAACCAGGCAAATGGCGAATGCAAAGACCCAAAATGCGCCGGTTCCCAAAGCCTGCCGCAGGGTGAAGCCCTCGGTTTCCAGGGGGTCAGCGTCTCCTGCGGTCGAGGCTGCATCGACAGATTTCGGCGGATCACGCGTCAAGAACCAGGCGATCGGAGTCATGACGCCCAGCAGCAGCCAACCCATACTGCCCCAGACGAAACGCCAGTCTGCATTGGCAAAGGGTTTGGCCCATTGTGCGGCGCCGACAAAGCCCAGCGACAGCAACAGCGAATAGACTGCCATCGGCATGCTGAGCCGGCCTGGATACCACTTGCCCACCATCGTGATGCTAATCACCGACAACGCGCTTTGGCCGAACCCGCGCGTCAATAAGATGGCGACGAAGAGCGGCCAGCGGCCGGAGAGATAAGTCATCCAGAGCACTGCGCCGGCAAGTGCGGCTACGGTCAGCGTAAGCGTAATCCGCAGCCCGAAGCGATCGATCAAGTACCCGCAGGGCAAGCAAAACGTGGCCCCGAGGAGCGTGGCCCAAAGGTTAATGTCGCTGTAGGTCACTCGGTCCATCTTGAACGACTCGTCAGCCAACAGTCGCTCGGTGACCATTCCCAGGCCGTGGGTCCGTCCAGGCAGCGTCGCCACCATCGCCAAAGCGGCGACTGCCACGATGACCCAGCCATACGAGGGCCGAACAGCGAAGGCAAAACGCTTCATCGGAAATAAACCGCCTCAGCCTCGCCGGCTGACAACCGCTCTTTGATCCAATCCTGAAACTCGGCGTAATGTTTCGCGCGTTGATCGCCGCCATCCGACCGCGCGTTATAGCTCACATAGAAAGTCCGCCGCGCTTGGGATGAGCGATTGGGGGCCGAACGGTGCGGCGTCAGCCCATGGAAAACCGCCACGTCCCCCGGCTCCAACGCCAGCTTGACGCCGCGCGCAGGATCGACGCACTCGTCAGGCAGCATGTACGCCTCGCTGCTCGCGGGGAGCAGGAAGTCGTGGTGATAACCCGAAAACAACTCCGTACAACCGTTTTCCACCGTGGCGGGGTCGATTGGAATGAGCACCGTGAGGAATGTGCGGGGAAAGCCAATCCATTGCCTGGGGATGTCCTGGTGCAGGTTGTAGCCCATGGCGCCGGGAGGCTTGAAAATCAGCTTCTCCTTGAACAAGCAAGGCGGCTCGCCGTAGATCGATTCTACGATCGCCAAGATTCTCGGATCGGCGGCGAGCTGAGAAAAAATCGGCGAGAGATCGTTGACCGGGTCGAACACCTCGAACAAGGGCTCGCCCGTATCGACGTGAGGCATGAAGCGGCAGCGCAGGTTTTTGCGATCGATCAGATCCGCGCGCTCGCTGAGCAGCTTCGCTTCCGCGGCAAACGCAGCCGCTTCCTGAGCGTCGAACACGCGGCGGCGGACGAGGAAGCCGAGACGGCGATATTGATCAAGCTCCTCGGCCGAGAGCGCTTTTGGCTCGCGAACCGGCAGACGATCGTCCGCCTTGGTTTCCAACGCGGATCGACTCGCATTAGAGACTTCCATCGGTCAATGCTTCTCCGCCCTTGCGAGTTGACATGCCGCGCCACACGAATTGATTGATGCTATCCGAGATAGGGCGCACCGAGCCATCGGCCATCAGGACATTGACCGTGGCCGGGTGCCAACTTCGCGCGGTCCGCCAACCCGTGTCGGTATAGGCTGTGCTCGGATCGTAGCCAATGCAATCAAGGCGTTGTGAGTTCGGCGGAAGGTAATGATTGTAGAGCGCACAGCGAGTGTCCCCATTGGCCCAGGAAAAACTCCGCGGATCGCTCACGTTGTATTGCGTGGCGCCCAAACAGTTGGCGTCGGTAATGGGCGACCCGCCGACATACGCGTATACCGTCTGCGGATCGGGCGGCGTGCCGACCTGGGACAATCCCAAAATGCTTTCCGACATCGCGGCTGTGTTGCTCGCGCCGTCTTGAATGTCTGCGAATTTCGTAGCGGAATTCATGTAAAACGTTCCATCCGCGGAATATTCGCTGCCGCCATTGATGCCGGTTCCCATGCACGCCGCATAGTTCGACGGGCCAAAGATCGTGCCCAGATAATTCGTGACCGGCTTGCCCATGTCGCTCGGGCAGAGAAACAACGGGACGACCGTTTGAACTGCCGGTTTGTTGACGGCAAACACCGCGTACCCCTGGGCGGCGCCGCCATACAGCGGCACCGTCAGGTCGAGCGCGTTGTAGACGGACGTCTGTTCAAGGAAGGGAGTCAGATGCGCGAACGCCGACCAGCGATAGAAGTTGGCCGGCACGGTGGGATCAGCCGCGTAGGTCTGCGAAGTCGTGCCCGTCGGCAGGCACTTCCGCATCTGTTCGAAGTTGTGCAGTGCAATGCCCAGTTGCTTGAAGTTGTTGGTGCATTGCGATCGACGCGCGGCTTCGCGAGCGGCCTGTACGGCCGGCAGCAACAGCGCAATCAAAATGCCAATAATGGCAATCACCACGAGCAGTTCCACGAGCGTAAATCCGCGTCGACGAGCCGAAAACATCAGGCGCTCCTCTCCAACCAAGGCGCGATCGATCGACGTTCAAACATACAAACGTTTGTCAGAATATAGCCGGCGAGCGGGCGATTGCAAGCATTCATCGCTGACAGGTATCGGGGGCCGGGGCAAGAAAAACCGACGCGCCGTTACAGGGCGGCCGACTATGCGTCGACGTACGATCCTGAATCCTGGGAGCGCCCAAGGTTAGCGTGAAGCCGTTTACGCTGTCGGCGCCTTCGGGTTAGATTCCGCGACAGCCCAATTCGCTTGAGTTGGGGGAAAACTGCTGGGGCTGTCTTTGACCGGCGAAAGAGCGCACAGCGGCGGTTCGCCTTTGGCCCGACGGTGATCGTCCATAGTTTGCGTCAAACGCAGCTCTCGCGCCCGTCGTAACGAACTCCGGACGTCTCCCCACATGCCCCAGCACAGACCGAGTCCCGCGAAAAAGACGACCAGAAACATGGCGAATTCAGCGGCCGGGTGACGTTTCGCCAGTAAAACCGCTCCACAAGCGATGCCAATCACCGCGCCTGCCACGACGCCGCGCGCCAGCCGCCACGCCCGCAGGCGACTGGCGAATACCGTGTGACCTCCCGATGCTCGCCTGGCGAAACGTAAAAAGGAGGGCGCGTCGACAATCAGATCATTGCGCGCCGCCACCACAACCGCGCAACCCGGACAATAGAGGCAGCGCAACATTTTCTCGCCGCGCTGATTGCGATACACGATCGTCGTGGCGGTTCCCGCAAAGACTCGGGCGCTTCTGCCTTGCCATTCCGCTTCCGCCGCTTCGCGCAGCGCCGCAAGCATCTGCTCTGGGTGCACAATCAACGAGTGTGTGCGGAGCACTCCTCGCTCCAGCATCCGCCCGCACTGCGGGCAATTCGTCTCAGCGAACATGGATCGGCTCCAGATGAGAGCCGTTCATTGTAGCCGGCTCTGTTCGATGCAACAGAGATAGGCTTCACGGATGTCGTCGAGGATTAAAGGCACGCTAACCGCCTCAGCCGGAGGCAACCGCGACCCAAAGGGAGAGACTTACCACTTGTCTCATTGCCGGTTCTCAACGTAATTAAGCAAGGCGGCCAGAAAGTGTTATGGTTTGGCCAATCGGGTTCTTGTTAAACCTTTTACTTTGTGCGCGGCGACTTGAAGCCTATAATGAGGCGATGCCGTTCGGCGGGCGCCGTTCGCTTGCCGGCACGCTCCCGTCCCCGAGTATTGCCTGAATTCTTCTCGGTTCCGCGAGGCTGGCGTTTGTCGCAAGTTTTCCCCGATCATTCGTCGCCCGGGCAGTTTCCGTCGACTCGTTGGAGCCGGATTGCCGCCGCCGGCGACCCGCATGCGTCGCAAAACCAGCAGGCGTTGGGGGAACTCTGCACTGCGTACTGGTATCCGCTGTACGCCTACATTCGTCGTCGCGGACACACGGCGGAAGAAGCCCAAGATCTCACGCAAGGCTTTTTCGCCCGGATCTTGGAGAAGGGTTTATTCGCGCAAGCCGATCCGCGCCGCGGCCGGTTCCGCTCGTTTCTTCGCACCGTTTGCACCCATTTCCTTGCGAACCAGCACGACTGGGCAACGGCGGAAAAACGCGGGGGCGGTCAGACTGTTTTGCGGATCGATGCCGGCGATGCCGAGGGACGTTACGCCAACGAGCCCGCGCACGAACTCACCGCTGAAAAGATGTTCGATCGCAGTTGGGCCTTGACGCTGCTCGAGCGCGTCGTTGCTCGACTTGGCAGAGAGTACGAACAGTCGGGGCGCCGCTTGATTTTTCAGGAGCTCCGTTCGGTTGTCACCGAAGACCCTGACGCAGCCTCCTATACCGTTATCGCCGCGAAGCTGGAAATGACCGAGGGCGCGGTCCGGGTGGCTGCGCATCGCTTGCGCCGACGCTTCGGGCTGCTACTCCGTGAAGAGATCGCCGCCACGGTGGAAGATCCAGCCGAAGTCGATGATGAGATTCAGGCTTTGTTCGCGGCACTCGAAGGCTGACGCTTCCCACTGAGCTCTAAACTCAACGTCGACTCGGCTCTGGCTTGCACTCCAGTTGTCACTGCTAAGTGCTTGTCGACGAATTACTTGCATCGCCCGCAGAAGGGATGCCAGCGTTTGCGGAAAAACGCCGTAAAACGGTAACGATTCGATCCGGTTGCTTGACTAGTGATTGAAGGGTAAAGCCTGCGCCAATAACAAAAGTATCGCCCGATGCCCAATCACCATGTCTGTTCTCGCTGCGGAGCCAAGTTACCGGCGAATTCCCCGCTCGGCGCGTGCCCTCGCTGTTTGCTGACCTTGGGGCTGGAGAGCGACGCTTCGGGCGAACTCGTTTCGGCCGCCGGCGCCGGTCGGGGCGCGGCCGTGGGCGGAAAAGCTGCCTTTCTTCCTTCCCGCTCGGCCGCAGTGCAATCACCCGCCTCGGGCGTGTTGCTGAATCTTGCCGAGACGATGGGCCATGTTCCCTGCGTGTTATTGCGCGACGGGCCCGGCGAGGAAATGCGTCCGGTTCGTCCGGGCTCCGATGAAATGCCCAACGTGGCAGGAGGCGCCGGCCGTTACCAGTTGCTGGGTGAAATCGCACGCGGCGGAATCGGCGCGGTGCTCAAAGGACGCGACGTGGATCTCGGCCGTGACCTGGCCGTTAAAGTGCTCTTGGAAAAACATCGTGACAATCCCGAAATGGTCCGCCGCTTTGTCGAAGAGGCGCAGATCGGCGGGCAGCTTCAGCACCCGGGGATTGTGCCGGTTTACGAGATCGGTCAGTTTTCGGATCGCCGGTTGTACATTGCAATGAAGCTGGTCAAAGGCCGGACGCTGGCGGCGTTGCTGCACGCTCGGCGGAGTCCGGCCGACGACCGATCGCGTTTCTTGTCGATCTTCGAACAAGTCTGCCAGACGATGGCGTACGCGCACGCGCGAGGCGTCATTCACCGCGATTTAAAGCCGTCGAACGTGATGGTCGGCAATTTCGGGGAAGTCCAAGTGATGGATTGGGGCCTGGCCAAAGTTCTCGATCAGGGCGGTGCGGTCGACGATGAGCAGTCGTCGCACTCGCGTGAGGACACTAGCGCCATCCGCACCATGCGCAGCGGCACGGACGCCGGCGAATCACGAGCCGGCTCGGTCGTGGGCACGCCGGCATACATGGCGCCAGAGCAAGCTCGCGGCGAACTGGCGACCGTCGACGAGCGCGCCGACGTGTTTGGACTTGGTTCGATTCTCTGTGAGATGCTTACGGGACAACCGGCCTATCTTGGCAAGTCGGAGGTCGATCTTTGTCGCTGGGCAGAGCATGGAGACCTTGCGGAAACGTTTGCCCGACTCGACGCCTGCGGAGCGGATGCCGAGTTGATTGCCCTTGCACGGTCATGCCTGGCCGCTTCGCCGGCCGATCGGCCGCGCGACGCCGGCATGGTATGTGCATCTTTGAGCGCCTATCTGTCGGGAGTACAACAAAGGCTGCGCGCACCCGAGTTGGCCGAGGCCGAAGCCAACGCCCGTGTGGCGGAAGAGCGCAAGCGGCGTCTTCTGACTCTCGGATTGACCATGTCCATGGTCGTCATTGCGGTTCTGGGCGCCGGCGGTTGGGCCTGGATTGCCAACGAGCGAGCGGTCCGCCGCCAGGTCGCAGATCGTGAATTCGAGACGGCCTACGACGAAGCCTTGATGTTACGCGCACAGGCGCGCTCGGCGCCGGCTGACGATGCATCGAAATGGATCGAAGCCGCTGAATCGGCCAAGCGGGCCAAAGCGATCGCTGCGCGCGGCGAGGGTGCGGCAGAACTGCGCGATCGGGCGGAATCGCTGCTGACGACCGTCATCCACGAGCAGCGCAACGAAAAGGCGAGGCTGGAAGATCGCCGAATGGTGGAACGACTCGCCGAGATTCATGCCGACTTTGCCGTTCATTTGGATCGGGCCAAGACAGAGGCGGAATATGCCGCGGCATTCCGCGACTATGGGATCGACCTGGATTCGCTTGATACCGAAGAGGCCGGTCGACTCATCGCGGCACGTCCGACCGCGGTGGAGCTGGCTGGCGCTCTCGATCAGTGGGCATCGTTCCGGCGGGGGCCGTCGCCCGATATTTCGGGCGCCCGCAGCCTTGTCGCCATCGCTAAAACGGCCGACCCCGATCCCTGGCGCAATCGACTTCGCGACGCTTTGAGCGATCGGAAGCGGGCGCCCGAAGTCCTGAAGGAGCTTGCAGCTTCGGCCGAGGTGGAGAAACTGTCTACCGCCAGCGTCACTCGTCTGGCCAGCGCATTATCGTGGTCCGGCGATCGAGACCTGGCGATTACATTGCTTCGCGGCGCGCAGCGCGCACATCCAGACGACTTTTGGATCAATAGCGATCTTGCGCATCAGTTGGCAAGGACCGGCCAGTTTGACGACGCGGCCCGTTATTATTCGGCTGCCGTCGCCATCCGGCCGCGCAGCGCCTTCGCCGTTCGCTCGTTGGCCAACGCGTTGCGAGATGCAGGCCGGCTCGAAGATGCCGCTGCCATGTTCCGCGAATCGCTGCGTCTCAAACCCGACGACGCTCATGCGCGTGTCGATCTCGGCACGGTGCTCATGAGTCTAGGCAAACGAGATGAAGCCTTGGCAGAATTTGTCCAGGCAAAGCGATTGGAGCCTGACAATGGAATGGTTCGCATGGCAATCGCCGACTCGCTTGCCGGAAGCGGGCAGTGGAACGAGGCGATTCAAGAGCTCCGAGACGCGGTCGCTCATGAACCGCAGCTAAGGCGGCGCCGCGGGCATCACTGGCCGAAATGGATGCTGCTCGACAAGCTTGGCGTACTGCTCTTTAAGACGGGGCAGGTTGACGATGCCGTCGCGGCGCTGCGAGAAGCAATCGAATTGGCCCCCGATTTTGCACCGGCCCACAATAACTTGGGCCGAGCTTTGTTGGCAAAGGACGAACTATCGGCGGCGCTGGAATCATTCCGGCGAGCACATTACCTCAGTGCGTCTGACAAGCGATGGCATCATCCCTTTGACGACATGGTCGAAGATGTGGAGAGACGGATTGCGCTCGACGCGCGATTGCCGGCGGTGTTGCGCGGAGATGATACGCCGGCCGATGCAGATGAGCGCGCCGAGTTTGCTCGTCTTTGCGCCAGCAAAAGGCTGTTCGCCGCATCGGCGCGACTTTGGAGCGAGGCCTTTACCGAGCGGCCCGATCTGGCGGATGACTTAAAAGCGGGCAATCGCTTTGCCGCTGCATGTTCGGCCGCGATGGCGGGTTGCGGACATGGGCGTGACGAGCCGCTCCCGGACGAGACCGCTCGCCGCCAATGGAGAGAGCAAGCGCGCCAGTGGCTTGAGGCGGATCTGGCCGCATATCGCACGCTCGTGGAAAGCGGCACTCCGGCAGAACGCGCCTTGCCGCCAAAACAACTTGGGCTCTGGCGGGTCGTGCCTGAACTGGCTGACCTTCGCAATCCAGGCGCCATCGGGCAACTCTCCGATGCCGAGCGACAGGTTTGGCGCGAATTGTGGGCTCGGGCAAACCAGCTCTACGATTTGAGTAGCGTTACGCCCCATGTTATGCCCGCCACAATGCACACGCCGCCGGGACCACCGCTAGGTCGCGCCGGGCCGCTCGGCCAACGTCCCCCTCAGGGCGCTCGCAAAAGAGAAAGGTAGCTCTCCAGGCTTCCGCCGGGTTGGACCCAGTTGTTCGACGCGCAAGGCCGCGCTAGCGTCCTTTCCATGCGCTCAGGCCAGCTGGGCCATTCAACGACTTATGGCTGCAGGTCATGAGCATCCTTTGGGCGCCGCTGTTCGCGCCGACCCGAGTGCAAGCATGCACGCTGTTGCCGCTACGTTCGGCCCCCCGGCCAAATAGCGGCCGGTTTTCGCACGATTGTTAAGCACTGACGCCCTGCATCATCACATTCGCGGTCATGTCGAAGCCGGGGCAAATATGCATCGCCCGGCAGAAAAAATTGCGCGCCGATGTAACGCTTGCGCGCCGCCGCTTGATTAGGAGGTAGCAGACGCCAGGAACGGTCTGCGGCGCTCGCTGGACGAATGAGTACCCGTCCGGCGGAGCGCCTGTTGGTCCAATCATTTCCTAACGAAACAGAGAAGGACAATACGCTTGAAACCCCTCCTGATTGCCATCGTGCTCTACACCGCGACCTATGTCGGATCCGCATGGATCGGCGATAGCGACCAAAACGACTTCTTTCGAGATTATTGGGAAAAGCGTCACTGCGCGGTCGTTTTGAGCCCGGCTACTCGGCGAACTCGCTACGATCATGCAAGGCCGCCGATCGACATGAGCTCCGCGGAATCGGTCCAGGGAACAGTGCGGTGAAACTGCCCGCGCCCGAAAGCCATATTCGCGAAATCGATGCCAGATCAACCAGGCATTGATGACGGGGCAGCGATGCATGCAAAGAGATGCATGGCGGCGAGCGGAAGTCACATCAAGTCAATGTCGGAACCGGCAACTAGCCGCGCAAGCTCTTCGCAGGTTACGCCTGGAATTCGCACGAAGAACATCTTGCTGCTCAGGTCAAGACCGACCGAGGCCGGGCGGCCCTGCTCGCCGAACCATTTGCACAATCGGTGAGCGTCATACTTGACGGGAATTCGGCCCAGCGTCAGCCCGCCCTCTTCTTGCACGACGCAAGCTCGAACAGAAATCATATTCACCACGCTTTCCGATTCACGAATGCCGGGCTAAGCGACGACTTGGCGACGCGGCAAACGACAGCCGCCCTGATTATCTGCAACCCATAAGACCATTGAGTCGCAGGCTAAGGCATTGTTAGCGTTCTCCTTGATCTCAGTGCGGAGCGGCAATGGCGGGTTACAATGCAACTTGCGGGGCCGCCCGTAGTTTTTCCGATTCTGCGACACTGACCTGCCGAATGGCATAGCTGTCGCCAGGCCATTTGGAGCTCGAAGCGGATTTCGGACGCTTTTGCAAGTGCTACTTTGCAACTTGGAAAGCATCTCCGTCCGAGCCAGCCTGCAGGGTTAGACCTTTTCATTTATGCGCACGTGGAAGTTGCCTTCCCAAGCCAGCCGGGCGGTAGCCTGCGAAAAACGAGGCAGTACCCTTGCGCGCCGTCGTGCACGGCCGTCTTTGCGGCCGACAAGAGCGAATCAAATCAGGGTTGCATTTAATCGGATCATCGAAGGTGGTCAACGCCGCGCGGTATCCGGGAGAACTGGCCGACTGGCTAGCCAACTTGGCGACTCGCAGGGGGGGAATCGCGTCCTTGCCGGCCCGGATGCGGATGCCAGGCGCCCGGCTTGAAGCGCCGTCGAAGTTGGCCAACTTAATGTGACCGCCTTGGAAAACGTTGCTCCGCAATCGCCAGATGTGGATTGGGCATCGAAGTTGGCCAAGTTCGATTGGCTATCTTCGGAGGTGGGCATCTTGGCATCGGAGACTGGCTTGCCGCGATTGGTTGCAGCCCGCGGAGATGCAGAACCAACGAGTTCTGACCGGAACGTGCCCCAAGCGAACCGACAAAAAACGGGCTCTTCTTGCCGCAACTCGAGCTGCCCGCGCCCAAGATGGCCACGTTCGCATGGATGCTTTGGCCATGTTGGCGGCTGCAGTTGGCGGAGTTTGACAGTGTTTCCGCCCTCGGCCATGCTGTAAGGTCTTAACGGCTCTGTTTGCGGCCAAGTTGCACAGGTAAGGCGGAATCATGCGGTTGCTCCTCCATGTTACTGGTTGTGGTCTGGCGTGGCTGACGACTGTGTATTTAGGCATGCCGAGCGTCGCGAAGGCTGCTGATCCTGTTGCCCAGCGCGTCACCCAGGGCGTACTGCCGGCCGATGAAAAAGGCCGGCCCCTAAATTTCGATTTCGAGACGGGCAGGCTCAAGGACTGGCGGGCCGAAGGCAAGGCGTTTGACCGGCAGCCGATCGAGGGAGATACGGTACGCTCGCGGCGCGGCGACATGAGCAGCCAGCATGCCGGTCGCTTCTGGATCGGCACGTATGAACGGCAAGGAGACGCGCCGCAAGGTACGCTGACTTCAGTCGCCTTTGCAGTGACCCACCCGTTCGCCAGTTTTCTGGTGGCCGGCGGCCCGCATCCGGAAACCCGCGTCGAGTTGGTCCGTGAGGACAATGGCCAGGTAATCTTTCGCACCAGCGGCGATGAAACCGAAATCCTCAAGCCAGTGGCGGTCGATTTGCAGCCGCACCAGGGCAAAAAGATTTTGATTCGCCTCGTCGACCAGCACAGCGGCGGGTGGGGCCATATCAACTTTGACGATTTCCGTTTACATCAGACCAAGCCTAATTTTCCGCAGCGCAACGCCGACAGCGCCGCCGATGTTTACCAGCATGCCGGGCTGGGCCCCGAAGAAGCCGCCGCGGCCATGACCGTGCCCGACGGGTTCAAGGTGACCCTGTTCGCTGGCGAACCCGACGTGCAGCAACCGATCGCCCAGGCGATCGACGACCGCGGCCGGTTATGGGTGGCGGAGGCCTATTCGTACCCATTCCATGTGCCCGTCGAGCAAGCCCGCGACCGGATTTTGATTTTCGAAGACGGTGACGGCGATGGCCGTTTTGATAAGCGCAAAGTATTTGCGGAGAAATTGAATCTTGTTAGCGGATTGGAGGTCGGATTTGGCGGCGTGTGGGTTGGCATGGCGCCGAACTTGTTGTTCATTCCCGACCGTGATGGCGACGACGTACCCGACGGTCCAGCGGAAGTGCTGCTCGACGGCTGGGGCTTTCAAGATACGCACGAAACGCTGAACTCGTTTATTTGGGGCCCCGATGGCTGGCTCTACGGCTGTCACGGGGTGTTCACGCACTCGCACGTGGGGAAGCCAGGCACTCCGGAGGAGAAACGCACGCCGATTAACGCGGGCATCTGGCGCTACCATCCGACGAAGCACGAGTTCGAAGTTTTCGCTCACGGCACGAGCAACCCTTGGGGCTTCGATTTCAACGACCAGGGCCAAGGCTTTTTGACCGCCTGTGTCATTCCACACCTGTATCACGTCATTCAAGGGGGCCGTTACCAGCGGCAAGCAGGCCAGCATTTCAACCCCTATACCTACAGCGATATTCAGACCATCGCCGTGCACCGCCACTGGATCGGCGCCACGCCCCACTCAGGCAACAACCGTTCAGACGCGGCTGGCGGAGGCCATGCCCACGCCGGCGCGATGATTTATCTCGGCGGCAGTTGGCCCGAGAAGCATCGCAACCAGATCTTCATGAACAACATTCACGGCGCCCGGCTGAATGAAGACCTACTTGCGCCAAAAGGCTCCGGCTATGTCGGCGATCGCGCGCCTGACTTTCTGCTGGCTAACGACGCCTGGTCGCAGATTTTGAATTTGCAGTACGGTCCCGACGGGCAGATGTACATGATCGACTGGTACGACAAAAACCAATGCCACCATGGCAATGCGCCGGGCCACGATCGGACGAACGGTCGTATCTTCAAAGTCAGCTATCACAGCGCGAAGCCGTCGCAGGTCGATCTGAAAAAGAAATCCGACGCGGAACTGATCGAACTACTGCTGGAAAAGAATGACTGGTATGTGCGCCATGCGCGGCGGATATTGCAGGAGCGCGGAGCGAATGCCAAGCTGCATGAAAGCCTGGCCAAGCTTGCCTTCGAGCATGCCGACGAAACCCGGCGTTTGCGCGGTCTTTGGGCCTTGCATGCGGCGGGCGGATTGACTGAAGCGGACATTGCTCGCGGGCTAGCCAACGACAGCCCTTACGTCCGGGCATGGACGATTCAGTTGGCTCTAGAGAATCAGCGGCCTTCGGACGACGTGCTGGCGAAGCTGAAACAATTGGCCGAGCACGATGTCTCGCCGGTCGTACGGCTGTATCTGGCGTCGGCGGCTGATCGATTGAGTTTGGCTCAACGTCTGCCGATCATCACGGCCTTGTTAAAGCATGACGAAGATGCCGGCGATCACAACTTGCCGCTGATGTATTGGTATGCCGCCGAGCCTTTAGCCGCAGCGGACCCGGCGGCGGGAATGAAGTTGGTCGAGTCGGCCCAAGTTCCGCTCGTAAAACAGTACCTGATTCGGCGGTTGTCGCAATTGGCCACGCCCGAGGCGGTGGCTTTGCTCGCGGACAAGCTAGTGCGCACGGACGACGCGGCAGCGCAACTGGCGATGCTCAAGGAGATCAACGAGGGGCTCAAGGGAACGCGACAGTTGCCCATGCCGGAAACGTGGCGAAAAACGTACGACAAGCTGATGAAGAGCGGCCAGGGCGAGATCCGCAGCCAGACGTTGGCGCTGGCCCTGACGTTCCGAGATCCGGCTGCATTCGCACCCGCGCGACAACTGGTTTTAGACGCAGCACTTGCCGGCCCGCTACGCGAAGAAGCATTGGCAGCGCTCGTCAAAGCGCGCGATTCGGAATTGCCGCCGGTTTTGGCGCAGTTGCTGAACGATCGAGCATTGCGCCGCGCCGCGCTGCGCAGCCTGGCGGCTTACGAGGACGCACAAACGCCGCAAGTGGTCCTTGCTCTGTATTCGCAGTTCAACGCCGACGAGAAACGAGATGCATTGGCTACCTTGGCTTCTCGCGTCGAATATGCTCAGGCTTTGTTGACAGCGGTCGCGGAAAAGCGAGTGCCGGCAACGGACCTGCCGGCCGATCTGATTCGGCAGCTGCGGAACTTGAAGAACGATGATCTGAACAAGCGGATCGTTGAGGTGTGGGGCGCCGTCAACGATACGCCGGCGGAACGGCTGAAGCTGATCGCTCAATACAAACGGATGCTGAGTCAACCGCCTGAGCAGCCGGCCGACGTGGCGCTCGGTCGGGCGATCTTTGCCAAGACTTGCCAGCAGTGCCACACGTTATTTGGCATCGGCGGCAAGGTGGGTCCCGAGCTGACCGGCTCGAACCGCGCCAATCTCGATTACATTCTTTCGAACATGATCGATCCCAGCGCCGTGATCGGCAAAGATTATCAGGCCACCATTATTCAGACCGCCGATGGTCGCACGCTCACCGGAATTGTGCGCAGCGAAGACCAAAACGCGCTCACGTTGGCCACTGCCACCGAGACGGTCACGATCCCCAAGGCCGAGATCGATGAGCGCGAATTGAGCGCGAAGTCGATGATGCCCGATGATCAGCTCAAACCGTTCTCCGATCACGAAGTGCGTTCTCTCGTCGCATACCTCGCCAGTCCGCAGCAAACGCCGATTTTGGCTTCGGTCGAAACCGCTGGTGCTTTGTT
This sequence comes from Pirellulales bacterium, assembly GCA_025924495.1. The sequence continues at coordinate 16,729 of JAICIG010000054.1, forward strand.
CAATGGCCGCGACCTGACAGGCTGGCAAGGCAATGCAGAGCTATGGAGCGTGGAGAACGGCGAGATCGTTGGCAAAACGGCCGGCCTTGCCCGTAACGAGTTCTTGCGCAGCGAGCTGGCAGCCGCTGACTTCCGCCTTACCCTGGAAGTAAGACTAGTAAAAAACCAAGGCAATAGCGGCGTGCAATTCCGCAGCGAACCGCTCGCCGAAGGCGAAGTGAAAGGTTATCAGGCCGACATTGGGGTAGGCTGGTGGGGAAAACTTTACGAAGAACACGGCCGCGGCCTGCTGCGGGATCGCTCGGGCGAATCGCACGTCAAGCCGGACGAGTGGAACACCTATGAAATCATCGCCGTTGGCGACAAGCTTGTCACCAAAATCAATGGTCAGACGTGTGTCGACTTGGAGGATGCCGATGGCGCCCGGCACGGCATCTTCGCCTTTCAGTTGCATTCCGGCGGAGCGACCGAAGTGCGGTTCCGCAATTTGAAACTGCAGTTGATTCCCGAAGCAGCCGAGACGACAGGCCGCTAGCGGCTCGCCAGAATCCAGTCGCGATGGTCTAATGGCCGCCATGTCGAGCGCCGAACTGACCTACGATTTTTTCGCTCCGCAGCAGATTGTATTTGGCTGGGGCCGCCGCCGCGACCTCGGCACGCTGGCGCGCCGCTGGGGGCGCCGAGCGCTGATCGTCGAAGGCTCGCGGACGCTGGCGGCTAGCGGCGCCATGGCGGAAATCGCCGCTCTACTGCGAAGCGCCGGAATTGAGAGCGTTACCTTGGCGGCCATTTCGCATGAGCCCCAAGTGGCCGATGTCGACGCCTCGGTCCGACGGTTGCGCGAATTGGGCGCCGGGCCGGGTGATCTTTTGCTGGCCGTCGGCGGCGGTTCGGCGATCGATCTGGCCAAGGCCGCCAGCGCTTTGGCGACCAATCGCGAAAGCGACACGGTTAAGGATTACCTTGAAGGGGTCGGACGCGGGCTGAAAATTTGCCAGCCGCCGCTTCCGCTTGTTGCCATGCCGACCACGGGAGGGACGGGGACGGAAGCCACCAAGAATGCAGTCATTTCTTCCTACGATCCGCCATTCAAAAAGAGCTTGCGCTCGGAGCTGATGGTCCCCAAGCTGGTGCTGATCGATCCGGAACTGAGCATTGGCGTTCCACCCCAGACGACTGCCTGGACAGGAATGGACGCCATTACGCAGCTCATCGAAAGTTATGTCTCGCGCTTTGCCAGCCCGATTCCACAAGCATTGGCCGCGGAAGGCCTGCGGCGAGCGCTGCCGGCGTTAGCGGAAGCGGTGCGAGACGGCGCTTCGCGCCCCGCGCGTGAAAGCATGGCGCATGCAGCGCTGCTGTCCGGAATGGCGCTAGCCAATTCGGGCCTGGGCCTGGCCCATGGAGTGGCCGCCGCGCTCGGAGTGACGGCCCGCGTGCCACATGGACTGGCCTGTGCTGTGATGTTGCCGGTCGCATTGCGAGTGAACTACGAAATAAGCCGAGGGGGATTGGCCGAGTTAGCCCGCTTGACGCTTGCGGGCTCATGGAGCGATGATGCCCGAGCAGCCCGGGCTTTCATTGACCGAATCGAGCGGCTGGCCGAAGAGGTCGGCGTACCCAAGCGATTGAGCCAACTTGGCGTACGGCGCGATCAGATCGGCGAGTTGGTCGCCGGCTCGCGCGGCAACAGCATGAATGGCAATCCGCGGCAGCTCGACGACGAACAATTAACGCGTCTGTTGGAGGAGCTGCTGTGATTATCGCGGCGGGTCTCACCCCTGCCTGGCAGCAAATATTGCGATTCGACTTGTTGCGGCGGGGCGAGGTCAACCGTGCCGCCGAGGCTCACTGGTGCGCCTCGGGCAAAGTGTTCAACGTGGGCATTGCGCTTGTGCACCTAGGCGCCGAATGCCGCGTGATCAGTCCAATTGGGGCCGATGTCGCCGATCGCGTGCAAGCAGAGTTCGCCGCTGCCGGCGTGGAAGCGCAGTTAATCCAGCAAGGTCCGACGACTCGCGTGTGTACGACGTTGCTCGATGATGCTGCGGGCGATGTAACGGAGTTGGTGGAAAACGCCAGGCCGCTCCGCCCGGATGTTTTGGAGCGGTTTCTTCGCGCTTATGCCGTGTCGGCTGCTCGCGCCCACATCGCTGTATTGAGCGGATCGTTGCCGGCAAACACTCCGCCGGCGTTTTATCGTCAATTGATAGAACAGACGCCCGGGCGCGTGGTGCTCGACGCCCGAGGCGAGGAATTGTTGGCAACGCTGGACAAGCGGCCCTTCTTCGTCAAGCCGAACCGCGAAGAGCTGACGACGACTCTGCGGCGTCGTCTGGACGACGACGAGTCGCTGCTGTCGGGCATGCAAGAGCTGAACGAGCGCGGGGCGGAATGGGTCGTCGTCACTGAAGGCGCCAAAGCGGTTTGGGTCAGTTCTCGTCACGAAGCGTATTGCCTGCAGCCGTTAAAAGTGGCAAAAGTTGTAAATCCGATCGGTTGCGGCGATTGTTTGGCGGCGGGTTTGGCCTGGGGGATGTCCCTGCACCAGCAGCCGCTCGATTGCGTTCGAATTGCCGTTGCTGCTGCGGCCCAGAACGCCGCCGCTTTATTGCCGGGACGAATGAACCCGCAACAGGCGTTGCACGAAGCGGAACAAGTGGCCGTGGAACAGTTGCACTGAAGCAATGCCTAGCTAGCGAGAGCGGGCATGATGGGCGCGAACTCATCGGCTGCGGCGCGCTTTGTCGTCGGCAGGTTCGCCGGTATCGTGAGGCAAAACGTGCTCCCAACACCGGGCGAGCTCGTCACGGTGATTTCCCCGCCGAGGAGCTGAGCCAACCGTCTGCTGATGGTCAGCCCTAAACCAGTGCCGCCAAAACGACGCGACACCGACGCGTCGGCCTGAGCGTAAGGACGAAAAATGACGTCCACGCGGTCGGCAGCAATCCCAATGCCGGTATCGGCAACTTCGAATTGCAGGGCGGTTAAGGTTTTTTCTGAGTCGAGTCGACGGAGAGAAACCAGCACGCCCCCCTGCTCGGTGAACTTGATGGCATTGGCGACCAGGTTGACCAGAATCTGCCGCAACCGCAGCGCATCGGTATGGATCAAGTCGGGCAAGGGGCCTTCGAAGGCGGCTCCGAGCGCGATGCCTTTGGCTTCCGCCCGTAGCTTCATTAAGGCCATCACGTCATTGATGATCGCACGCGGCGAGCAGGGGCCAAGCTCGATGGTGAATCGTCCGGCTTCAATCTTGGAAAGGTCAAGCAGCTCATTGACGATGTTCAGAAGGAGTTCGCCGTTGCGTTTGATGGTGTCGATCGAGGCTAATTCTTCGTCGGATCTGCTATTTTCGCGCAGCATCTCGGCAAACCCGAGAATGGAGGTCATCGGCGTGCGAAGTTCGTGGCTGAAGTTGGCCAGGAACTCGCTTTTGGCGGTGTTGGCGGCTTCGGCCACGCGGCGAGACTCGTCGAGTCGCTGGTTCATGTCGCGCAGCAGATCCAACGACGATTTCAATCGCAATGCGGTTCGCAGACGGGCCGCCAGCACGCGGCGATCGCAATGGCGGCTGATGTAATCATCGGCGCCCGCATCAAGACCGGCAATCTGGTCATCCTGAGAATCCAACGCAGTGACCATAATCACGGGAATCGACCGCAGGCGTTCGTCGGATTTCAGCCGACGGCAGAGTTCGAGTCCGTTCATGCCAGGCATCACGACGTCGAGCAGCACGGCATCGATGGCGTGACTGGCCAGATAGTCGAGCGCCGTCGCGCCGTTGAAAGCTAACTCGACCTCATAGCCTTGTTTTCTAAGTTCCAACCCCAACAGACGCGCGTAATCGGGCACATCATCCACCACCAGCACCGTAGCCATCAACCCGCTCCTTCTCTGATATTCTCAAAGATACTCTACGAATTTCGTCGCTGAGGACGGAGCGCCGCTTTTCATTGTGCGGGGACGAGCTTCACTAGACTTTTTTCGGGATTGCAGCTGTTATTGCCTCGCCACGGCGCCATCATGCAATTCGACGGGTTCACCAGCGAGATGCGATTGCATTACAGATTTGACATTGTGCGAATCTCATGATTCGTCTGAGATTTGCTTCCAACGAGCCACGCTCCGGCGTTGTCGATATAATTTTTTTAGTCGCGGGCCCAAGAATCGCAGCAACAAGCGAAATTTGCTTCGGCCGAACGGGCGCGCAATAGAGTAGAAGCGAGCAAATCCGTGGTAAGTTGGGGAAAACAGGAACCGCCCGATCGGGTGCTGCTTGCGATCGGCGGGTTCAAATTGATAAAGGCCCTGGTGCTGATCGGCGTTTCGTTTGGCGCCTTGAAGCTAATCGACGCGAACAATGCCTCGGCGTTGAAGCATTGGGCCTCCGCCTTGCATCCCGGGATCTTCCACGATCCTTTGCAGAAACTGATCGCCTATTTGACGGCCGGCGACGACGGCGTGCTAACAAGAATCAGCCTGCTGGCGCTGGTCTATGCGGCGCTATTTCTGGTGGAGGGAGGCGGGTTGTGCCTGCGAAAACGCTGGGCTGAATATCTCACCGTGATTATCACCGGCTCATTGATTCCCTTCGAATTCTACGAGGATTTTCGCAGCTTATCTCTGGCCAAATCGCTGATTACAATCGTCAACGCGGCTTGCTTGTGGTATTTGATCCACAAGATTCAGAGCAAACCCGCCGAGTCGGACCGGCCGCCGCTGAGGGTCGGTTCATGATCATCCGACGCCAGGCGCCTGGTTCGTCTGTGGCGCCGTGGAGGTTTGGCCGACGCGAACGATGCCAGACAGGTTGATCGCTGCGGCGGCCCTTCTTGACTTCTCCCTTAGGTCGCTATGAAACGGCTTACTTTTGACATTCGTTCGCAGGACTATAAGCGGAACCCTTATCCGACGCTGGCTCGCATGGTTGAGCAGGGGCCGCTGATAAAGGCCAGATTCCCACTGATCGGCAACATGTGGATGACTACCACCTATGAAGCCTGCAACGAGTTGCTGCGGGACCGGCAGAACTTCGTGCGCGACCCACGCACCGCGGGCTTGAAAAAGGGTTCGAATCTGCCGTGGTGGATTCCGCGATCAATCAAAGCGATGGCCGAAGGAATGATCAACCGAGACGAGCCAGACCATCGTCGTTTGCGCAGTCTGGTCGAGCAGGCATTTTTGCGCCGCAGCATCGAGCAACTGCGTCTTCGATTCGAGGCGATCGTCGAAGAGATGCTGGATGAGCTAGAGGCAAAGCATAGGCGGACGTCACAGCCTGTCGACCTCGTTGCAGGTCTGGCGAGGTCCTTTCCTCTAGCCGTAATTTGCGAATTGTTAGGGTTGCCGCAGGCTGATCGGCCGATGTTTGTCAGGCATGCCGAAGCGCTCGCCAGCAATGCCTCCTGGCTTAGTCTCCTCAAGCTGCTTAATGGGTTGCGCCGCCTGACCGGCTACATTCGCGAGCGCATTCAAGCCGCCAGGACCGCGCCGGAAGATGGTTTGATTTCGGCGCTGGTCGCCGCGGAACAGCAAGGCGACCGGCTCACGGAAGACGAAATGACGGCGATGATTCTTCTGCTCCTGTTCGCCGGCCACATCACCACAGTGCATCTGATCGGGGCGGGCATTTACACGCTGCTCGAACATCCACAGCAAAAGCAGGAGTTGATTTCGGATTGGTCTTTAATAGAAAGCGCCATCGATGAGCTGTTGCGGTATATCTCTCCCGTGCAGATGACCAAACCAATGATGCTGATTCGGGATATGCAATGGCAGGGCCGGACTTTGAAACGCGGCGAAAGAATCGTCGCCTTTCTGGCGTCCGCCAATGTTGATCCCAGCCAATTCGACCGCCCGGAAAGCTTTGACATTCACCGGCATCCAAACCCTCACCTGGCATTCGGGGCCGGCACTCATGTTTGCCTGGGATTGAAGCTGGCGGTTGCGGAAACCGAGATAGCGCTCAGGCGCCTGTTCGGGCGTTTTCCCGCATTGGAACTCGCCATTCCAGGCTCGCAGATCAGATGGTCGCGTCAGCTCGGAACGCGCGGCATGGAAACGCTGCCCGTAAGGTTGCGCTGAACTTTATTTTATAGCGAGTGGAACCTGCTCCGATCGGCAAGCATTGCCGATTCGACAACTCTCCCCGACTAGAAGGCGACGTCTGAAGAGCGGCGCTGAGTTCTCGATGGCCGTTATCAGGCCGCCGTGTTCGGACGGTGATGCTCTGGCTCGCTGTACCGCAGCAACTCCATGTAGCGTCGATGGTGGTGAAACGCCAGTCCAAGGAAGGCAACGCCCAGGCCGATGAGTACGCTGACGGCCAAGATGATGAGAATAATCATCAACGATGGCGCGCCGTAAAGATGCTCGGTCTTCGGATTGATTTCTTGGAAAGCCTGGTATCGCAGGCCGTAGCCGACCGCCGTCAGCCCCAAGCCGACCAGGGCTCCGGCCGTGATAATTGCTCCGCAAATCGCTCGCATTGCTGGCTTCTCCTGAGAAGGTCTTATTGGCCGAACATACGCAGGCAGCCGCCCATCACCAGCAGGATGCCCGCCAGGATCATGAACACGCTGCTGCAACCACAACCGCCCCAGGGGCCATAAGGCCCAGTAGGCCGATAAAAACCGCCTCCGCCAAACATGGGTCCCATGCTCATGCCGAGCTCTCCTTTCAAGCACGCATTAAAGATTCGGTCCGGCCGCGCTCCGACATGATGCGCCCATTCATACCACCATGGCCGTCAAGTGAGCGGCCATGATCACTTAAAGGCAAAAACGAGCGTCCATTCGCGGTCGGGCGCCTAGCTCTGCAAACTGCGTGCCGCCGTGTGATTGGAGAAGTCAGGCCGTGATGCGGACGACTTGGGAGATAGGCCGCTAAGGAAGATTCAGGGAGCGCTCACGGCGTAAGACGATAGAAGGACCGCGCGGTTTCGCCAAAAATGCGGACCCGCTCGTCGGCGCTGAGCTGACTGAGCGCGTCGAGCATTGATTGATGCACCTGCTCGTAAGAGCCGGCTAACTCGCATACCGGCCAATCCGAACCGAACATACATCGTTCCGGGCCGAAGCATTCCAACGCTGCGTCTAGGTACGGCTTCAAATCCTGGAAAGTCCATCGTTGCCAATCGGCCTCGGTGATCAGTCCGGAGAGTTTGCAGTAGACGTTGGGAAATTTCGCCGCCGCCTGCAACTGCGGGAGCCAATCATCAAAACGTCGATCCTTGATGTGCGGTTTGGAGAGATGGTCGATCACCATCCGCAAGTTGGGCGTCTGCCGCGCTAGCGCCGGCGCATGCCGCAGATGCTTGACATAGAACAGCAGATCGAAAGGAACGTCGTGTTTCTCAAGAATCTTCAGCCCGCGTAGAATTGGTTCGCGAATGATGAAGTCGTCGTCCGGTTCGTCCTGCGTCACGTGGCGAATGCCGACAAATTTGGGATGGTCCTTGAACTGCAGCAATTGTTCTTCGCAGGCTGGACTGGCCAGATCGACCCAACCGACAACGCCTGCGATGAACTCGTGCCGCTCTGCTAGTTCCAGCGCCCAACTGTTCTCCGCCAGATGATGTTGGGTTTGCACGAAGACTGTACGGTCGACATGGGTCGCCTGTAAATGCGGCCGCAGATCTGCGGGCAGATAACTTCTCCGGATCGCGGCGAGCGCCGGCGCATCGAGCCACGAATAATCGAAAGGGCGCCCTTGGTC
>JAICIG010000055.1 GCA_025924495.1 Pirellulales bacterium
CAGCACATCGCCGGCTTCGGCCGCCAGGTCGCTGCCAATGCCCGCCAGCGCGAGGCCGGCATCTGCGGCCGCCAGCGCCGGCGCGTCGTTAATGCCATCGCCGACCATCGCCACGCCGGTTTCCGACCACAGTCCGGCCCGCGCGGCAGACTGCCGTTCTTCGGCGCGCCACTCGGCCAGCCAGCGCGCCTTTTCATCGGGGCGCAGTTCGGCCTGCCAGCGATCGATGCCGACCTGGCGCGCAACCTCCGCGGCGGCCGTCGCACGATCTCCGGTGAGCAGCGCCACTTCTTGAATACCGAGGTCGCGCAACTCCCGCACCACCTGGGCCGCCTCGGGTCGCACCGTATCGCGGACGCCGATTGCGCCTATCAACTGTCCGCCCAGGGCGATCAAGAGCGCCGTTTGGCTTGAGGATTCAAGTTGGCTTAACAAGCCATCGAGTTCGCGCGGCAGGACGATGTTACGTTCGGCCATCAGCCGACGGTTGCCAATCACGATCTCGCTTCCGGCTGTATCGCCGCCCGCTGCATTCGCCAATCGCACGGCCACGCCTGCGCCGGGCAGCGCCATAAACTCAGTCGTCGCTGCCAACGACAGCCCTCGCGCACGCGCCGCCTGCACCAACGTTCGTGTGATGGGGTGTTCGCTGGCCTGCTCAGCGGTTGCGGCGATCCGCAATAGTTCCTCTTCGGCGTGCCCTGGCAGCGCCAGGCAATCCCCCAGCTCCAGACGGCCGGTCGTCAAGGTGCCCGTCTTATCGAAGGCGATCCGCCGCACCGTCGCCAAACGCTCGAGCGCCGCCCCCCCTTTGATCAGCACGCCGCGCCGCGCCAGCCATGCCGAGGCGGCCATCATCGCCGCCGGCGTTGCCAACACCAATGCACATGGACACGTGACGACAAGCACGGCCAGCGTCGGCATCCAGACAAACTGAGCCGGCGTCGCCCAGCCACCGCTGCGGAATAGCGAAAGATTGGTAAAAGCAAACGTGATCGCCGCGCAAGCAAGCACCAGCGGCAGGAAGTAGCGGGCCAAGCGATCGGCGATGCGTTCCACCTGGGCCTTGTCGTGCCGAGCTTCGATCACCAGCCGGATGACTTGACCTAGCGTCGTCTGCTCGCCCACGGCGTCGATGCGAATTTCGAGCGCGCCGAATTGGTTGAGCGTGCCGGCGAATGCCGGATCGTCCGGCCCTTTGTCGATTGGCAAGCTCTCGCCGGTCAGCATGCTTTGATCGACGGCCGAACGACCGGCAAGAACGATACCGTCGACCGGAATCCGCTCGCCCGGTCGCACCAGGGCCGTTTCGCCTAACGCGACCTCGCTGACGGGGAGTTCTTGCTCCGAATCGCCGCGGCGCACGCGCACAAATCGCGGCCGCACGTCGAGCACCCGTTTGATCTCGCGATGCGTCCGGGCGAACGTAAGTGCCTCGAGCGATTCGCCGATCATGGCGATCAACACGACTTCGGCCCCGACCCAGTATTCTTTCAGCGCCAGCGACGCCAGCAGGGCGATGGCGAGCGCCAAATCGGCGCCGACTCGGAGCTGCGCCAACGCGTTAACTGCCGCATAGATGATTCGTGAGCCGCCCAGCAGGGCTGCCAGCAGCGCCAGGTTTACGCCCCAAGGATTGCGCCATCCTTCCAGGCCAAACCAGAGGAACCCCAAATCGGCGGCGAGCAGCAGGCCGACCGCGGCAGTCAGCAAATACAGCCCGCGGAACGACGGCAAAGCCAGCGCGTCGTCCGGGTCGGCCTGATACTGCATGTGCATGACGAAAACCTGCCCAAGAAAGGCATCAGCGATCAGCCTCCCCATTGCCGGCGCTGGAACTTGCTGTGCCGGCGCGCATGCCGCACAGACCACAGATAGCGCCGGTTCAGGCTAAGTGGACCGTAGGGTGGTGTCAAGGAAAAGGGTCAAGGCGGCAGGATGAGCGATGATCAGCGCTGCGACCCGGCTGATTGGCCGGGCGCGAGGTAGGCATCTTTCAGCGTTCATGCTACGCTACGAAGGCCGCCAGGGTCGCACTAGAAATGGCAGCCTCTATCGTGCGGCAGACGGCCGACGTCGAGTGGGGTCCATTGCAACGCGTAAGGGTCAAACGAACGTGGTTCACTGCCTGCGATCACGATTGAGGGCGCGATGAATGCAGACTTAGGCGCCTTATGCGCTGCCGCAGTGACGATCGCCTTTTTTCATACGCTTTACGGCCCCGATCATTACGTGCCGTTCGTCGCCATGTCGAAAGTCGGCGGCTGGAGCCTGCGTAAAACAATTACGGTAACGCTCTTGTGCGGCGTCGGGCACGTGGCCAGTTCCGTCGTCTTGGGATTCATCGGCATCGCCTTCGGCATTGTCGTGCTGCAATTGGAGACGCTGGAAGGCCTGCGCGGCGATCTGGCAGGCTGGTTGCTGTTGGCTTTCGGGCTGACCTATTTTACTTGGGGCGTGGTGCGGGCAATTCGCAATCAGCCGCATACGCATCTGCACCTGCATCTCGATGGCACGGTGCATGCCCACCAGCACGTGCATAGCGACAGCCATTTGCATCTGCACGCTCCGGTTATGGCGGAAACTGCAGCTTTGACCGACTCGGCCGGCCCAACGATCGCCGGGACCGCAAAGCCTTTCGCCGCTGGCGTTGCTGCGACCGTTCCAGGCGGCGCCGCAGCGGCGCCGCCCGTCCGCCGGAAGGCCTCGCTCACGCCGTGGGTGCTGTTGACGATCTTTGTGTTTGGTCCTTGCGAGCCACTCATTCCCCTCTTGATGTATCCGGCCGCGAAGGCCAATACAGCAGGCGTTGTGCTCGTCACCGCGCTGTTCGGTTTGACGACGCTCGCCACGATGACCGGCATGGTCGTCTTGATGTGCGTCGGCGCCAACTCCATGCGTTTCGAGCGTTTGCATCGTTACAGCCACGCTCTGGCCGGGTTGGTCGTCATGTCGTGCGGCGTCGCCATTAAGCTCGGGCTATAGGACGATGCAGATTCAGGCCGGATCGAGAGCGATTCGGCGCCGAAAATGCGCTGCCCCTGCCGCCCCTAGCGGGGCTAGGACGACGAAGCCTCGCATGAAGTCCAGGGGTTTGCACCCCTGGCTACATCATTTCGTCCCTACAGGACTATCTTTTGCTCAGCGGAGTTCCTTCTAGAAATCAGCCGCGTAGCGGCGAGAGGTTATAGCCAGGGGTGCAAACCCCTGGGATCCGGAGAGCGTACGATTCGAACAGCCCCGCTAGGGGCGAAATGAACGCTGAGATCGGAGCGAGGGCTTCGCTCAGACGCTAAAAATCGAATCGTTGTTATTGTGACGTCACCGAAATCGTATTCCGGCCGGCTGGCTGGCTCGGTCTCTCTAATATTTACTTGCAAACCTTCATCTCAAACGCTTGAATAGCGGCGCTGCGCCGTCCAACCCGTGCGGTCGTGGCTCGCCGTTGTGCCTCGGGTCGGCAAACCGGCTTTCATTCTCCTCTGGGGGTTCGCCATGAGACGGTTGCGCGTCGCATCCTACGTCTTTGCATTCTTGACCGCCGCCTTCGCCTTGTTCATTGTCTTGCGACCGCAAGCCGGCGTCGGGCATGAAGACGACGCGCCGCCGGGCAAAGCTCTCGAACTTCCCGAACGGCCGATCGAGCTGATGATTGAACTCGGCATCGAGGACGAACAGCAGGTCCGCTGGGAAGGCGAATTAAAACTCTCCGAAGGACGCGTGCTGAGCCTCGACTTGGTGCAGGCCAGTCGCGACTCGAAAGTGGACGGCGCCAAATTCAACGTCCGCACCGCACGACGACCCGGCAAAGCGCCGGCCAACGCCCGACAAGCCAGGCGGCAAGCGAGAAATCGCGCCCGGCGACAGGCAGCCGCGAATGCCCAGGCCAACAATGGCGGCAACCAGCCGAAACCCGGCGCCAAGCGCAAAAACGCGCAACAGGCCGAAGCGCAACCAGACGCTCAACCCGCCGCTGGCCAGGCCAACAAGCAAGCCCCCCCCGCCGACAACAAGCCAGCTGAGCAAGAATTTCACCTCGTTCCCGTTCGTATCCGCGCCACGCTCGACGCGCCGACGAGCGCTAAGGCCGAAGTCGTCACGTCGCGCGGCTCCTTCTCTTTCACGCTCGAGGAGGTAACCCAAGGCGAGCCGAAGGAATTTCTCGAAGGCCAGGCCTCGGTCAGTGGCGAATTGGCCGCCCTGCGGCTTACCGGCGAAAAGACGGAAGACGATTTTCCGGTCATGGCCAAAGCGCCGGATGGCACGGTTTGGATGGCCTACGTGGCGTACACGCCCGGGGCCCCGATCTTGATGGACCGCGTCGTTCAAGGCGGCTTCGAAGCGCTCGAACCGAGAGGCAATGGAGACCGCATCCGCCTGATGAAGTTCGACGGCAACCAATGGTACGCGCCGATCGACGCTACCAAGGATAAGCTCGACCTTTGGCGGCCGACGATCGCCGTCGATGGCCAAGGCGTCGTGTGGCTCATGTGGGGGCAGCCCGTCGACGGGAATTGGGAGATCTTCTCTCGCCGCTACACGCCGCCTGAAGGTGCGGCGGCCGAAGGCAAATGGTCGGACATCGTTCGAGTCACCGAGGCGGAGGGCAACGATTTTGGCGCCGTCGCCGCGACCGACAGCCAAGGGCGCGTCTGGGCGGCATGGCAAGCTTTCCGCGGCGGAAATTACGACATCCTGCTCGCTCAGTCGAACCAGGACGGCTCCTGGAACGAACCGCAAACCGTCTCCAACAGCAAGGCCAACGATTGGAGCCCGGCGATTGCGGCCGATTCGAAAGGCAACGTGTTCGTCGCCTGGGACAGCTATGAGCGCGGCAATTACGACGTAAAGCTATTCATCAAGGGCAAGAATCCACAGCGACTGACGATCGCATCTTCCGATCGTTTCGAGGCGCGGCCGGCGCTCGTTTGCGACGGTTCTGATCGGCTCTGGGCGGCTTATGAAGAAGGGGACGAACAATGGGGCAAGGACTATGCCTCGGCCGACGGCTATCGCAAAGTCGGCCTGGCGAGCAATCCAGGTTTTGCCTTATATGTGAACCGCACTGTCAAAGTGAAGTGCCTCGAGGACGGCAAGTGGAAGGAACCAGCCGGATCGCTTGAAGAAGCGTTCGGAGACACGCTGACGCGCGGCAAGAGCGTGCCTCGTTTGGCCGTGGACGGCAAAGGCGGGCTCTGGTTGCTCGTGCGCCATCATCCGCTGGCCAATGGCAATGGCGAGGTGTGGCACAGTTATGCCATGCGATACGACGGCCAGAAGTGGAGCGAACCGCAGCATCTGAACAATTCATCGAACCTGATGGACAATCGGCCGGCGCTTTGCCCGCTCGACAAGGGTCTGTTGGCCGTCTATTCCAGCGACCGCCGCGTGAACACGCAGACCCGAAACGAAGACGATCTGTATGTCACGCTGTTGGAAACGCCCGACGCTGCAGAATTACGGTTGAAAGACGCGGAAGAATCGCCTGCGACCAAACTGGCCGCCGTGCATCCCAACGAAGCCGAGGACGTGGCCCGGCTGCGCGCCTACCGTTTGAATTACAAAGGCAAAGAATTGCGGCCGTTGCGCGGCGAATTCCATCGGCATACCGAATACTCGGCGCATCGCGACCAGGATGGCTTACTGGAAGACACCTGGCGCTACGCGCAGGATGCCGGCAAGCTCGACTGGATGGGCAATGGCGACCACGACAACGGCATGGGGCACGAATATATGTGGTGGCAGATTCAGAAAATGAGCGACCTGCATTTCCATCCGCCCTATTTCATGTCGGCGATGACCTACGAGCGTAGCCTGGTCTATCCCAACGGGCATCGCAACGTGATGATGCCCCGCCGCGGCATCCGGCCGCTGCCGCGCGGCGACATCAAGGGGACGGCCGAGCAAGGCGCACCCGATACGAAATTGCTGTATGCGTACCTCAAGCACTTTGGCGGCATGTGCGCCTCGCACACCAGCGCCACGAGCATGGGGACCGACTGGCGCGACAATGATCCGGAAGTCGAGCCGGTGGTGGAAATCTATCAAGGGCACCGCCACAACTATGAGCATGCCGGCGCCCCGCGTTCGCCGACGGCCCAGACGCAGATTGGCGGTTTCGAACCGGCCGGGTTTATTTGGAACGCACTCGAAAAGGGCTACCGTCTCGGTTTTGAAAGCTCCAGCGACCACGTCAGCACGCACATGAGCTATGGCATCGTGTTCGCCGAAGAATTTTCGCGGCCGGGCGTGATTGCGGGATTCAAGCAGCGTCATAGTTACGCCGCCACCGACAACATCCTGCTTGTCGTCCGCTGCGGCGAGCATCTGATGGGGGACGAGTTCGAGACCGAGGAGAAGCCGACCATCTCGATCGAAGCCTACGGCACGGCGCCGATCGCCCGCGTGCACATCGTCCGCGACAACAAGTATCTCGATCTTTCCGAGCCGAAGGAGCGCGAAGTGCATCGCACGTTCACCGACGCCGACGCGCAGCCCGGCAAGACCAGCTATTACTACGTCCGCATCGAACAGGAAGATGGCAACCTCGCCTGGGCCTCGCCGATGTGGATTACGTACAAACCGTAAAGATCGTAAGCCTCTCTGACGGGCAAGGGAGGAACCGCTGATCGTCTCTAACCTTCGTTTCAGCGAGGATTAGGCTGAATTCTTATGTGCGCGTTTTCCTGGCGGCTTACGTGATGCGATCCAAGATTGTTTCATTCGAGTGGTCGCTATAGCCGCAGTAGAGGCAGCGATTGGTCTTCGCGTTGTAGCGACGGCGGCACTGCGGACAGATTGCCGGCGCCGAAGAAGCCTTGCCGTCTTGAATGCCGTCGCGGAGGTCGATCTCTTTGATCTTGGCGACGAGTTCGCTTTCCGTGACGCCGAGTTTAACCACTAACAACTCGGCAAGAGCGATGTTGACCAGCTTGAGTTGCTCGACCGCCCGCTCGAGTCGCTCGATGCGCTGTTCGACTCGCTCCACGTCCCGCAATGCCTGGTTCGATTTGCGATCGGCGGCCGAAATCTGGCCCTGCTGATAGAACTCCCACAAGAATTGCATAGGGATTCCTCCTCGTAGGTTGCGACTTGCCAGCGAGCCAAGTCTCGCCTGAACGGAAGAGCGACTCCTTGCGAACCTTTTTCCCTGGATTGACGTCTGTTTTAACGCCTCGCAGACGGCGCGGCTATGCCGCAACCATGCCGACCAAGCTGCCGTTGTGGTGGTTCGACAATACATGGGGGCGCTGGCGCCAAGATGACCGACGAAATCGAAATTCGCCAGGCAGATCGCGACTGCCTCGCGCAACTCACGCCGTTGTTCGATGCCTACCGTCAGTTTTACGGGCAAACATCGAACGAGGCGGTTGTGGAGCGGTTCTTGGCCGAACGGTTTGAGCAGCAGGATTCCGTTGTCTTTCTCGCCTGCCGCGGGACGGAAGCGGCTGGATTTGCGCAACTCTACCCTAGCTTCTCCTCGGTCGCCCTGCGCCGGCTATGGGTGCTCAACGATTTGTTCGTGCGGCCCGAGGCCCGCCGTCAGCATGTCGCAGAAAGGTTGATCAAACAGGCGATTGCTTTCGCTCGCTCGACCGGGGCATGTCGCCTCACGCTGGCGACCGGCTGCGAGAATCTGGCAGCACAACGGCTGTACGCCAAGCTCGGCTGGTTGCAAGATGACGCCTTTGTGCATTTCAAGTATGCTCTTTGAAAACGCGGCGGCAAGTGGCCTCATACCGCTCCTAATCGCTAGCGACGAGCGATGCAAATTCCCAACAACTACTACCTGATCGTCGACCTGGAAGCGACCTGCTCAAACGACGGCGCCGTGCCTCGCCACGAGATGGAGATCATCGAAATCGGGGCGGTCATCGAGAGCTCGCGCACGCTGGAGATCGAATCCGAATTTCAGACCTTCGTCCGCCCGGTTCGCCATCCGCGGCTCACGGCGTTCTGTACCGAGCTGACGGGGATCTCGCAGCAGGAAGTAGCAGAGGTCCCATTGTTCCCGCAAGCGCTTGCCGTCATGCAGCAGTGGATGCACGGATTCACTGACGCACTCTTCTGCTCGTGGGGCGAATACGACCGCAAGCAGTTTTTGCAGGATTGCGCGTATCACGGCATTGCCTATCCGTTCCGTTCAGGACATTTCAACCTGAAGGCCGAATTCGCGCGAACTTTGAACCTGCGAAAGAAGCTTGGAATCGGCGAGGCTCTGAGGCGCGTCGGCCTCCACTTCGAAGGTTCGCCACATCGCGGGTTGGACGACGCTCGTAACATCGCCCGGATCGTGCGGCAGGTTCGCAGCGGCGGCGCCGAGGCTGCAGGGAATCAGCGACTGCACGACTGATGAGTAGTTTGACCTCGACTTCAGCCAGGCCATGTCGCCAACCGGACGCGCAGCCGTTCAGGCGAGTTCAATTCCAAGACCCGGACCGTCGTTCGCCCAATTGCCGTACTGCCATCGATCTGTAGCCCATGCCAAGAGAAATGATCCGCCCAAGCTTGGCGCCGTGGGTCAAATAGGGACGTGACCTGCCCCGTAACGGGATCGATTCCCGTAAGATTGCATGATTTGTGCAGATTGCACTCCGCGCAGGCGAGGGCAAGATTCGCCAGATCGTCAGAGCCGCCATGTTTTCGCGGAATCACGTGCTCGATTTGCAGCGGTACGAGAGGGGAGTCGACTTGGCGCCTTTGGCAATACTCGCATCGTTCAGCCGCTCGCTCACGCACCCTGGCACGTGTTTGAGCATCCATCGCATTCAACGCGGATCGTGTGCAATGCGGAAGCGCGCTTCGGCCTGCAAGATGGCGAGAAAATTATTGGCCTCGATGTAGGCTTCGTACTCAGCGCGCTCTGATGCTGATAAGTCGCCTTCGTTCGCCTTCCGCGCCAAATCTTCAAACCGAACGGCGATCGCCGGATCGCGCTGAAGGCTGGCCAGTTGCCGCGTTTGCTCAGGGGTGAGCAATGCAAAAACGGCAGCCGTCCCACGGTGAAACGCTTGCTGTGATTCGTCGACAACGCCCATATCAATAGGGTAGCTGCGCTCGGCTGCAGACGTCAAAAGGAAATCTCTCCAACCCTCGTTGCCCAGTTTGTAGGTCCTCTGCAGCGCGGTCGATCGAATTCGGCCCCATTTTGACACAGCGCGGAACGACGCTCGGCCAAGACCCAGCCGGGGTCAAATGTTGCCCGACCTTTGTAAAGCTGATAAGATCAATAAGCGTTGATGGATATCTGAGTTCGATCCCGCCCCGGCCCTCCCGCCTGGAAAGAAAACTCGCCGATGCCTCTGCGACGCTTAGTCTCGAGAGTGTCTGTTTATACGCGACTGTTCAGCGCCGCGGCGCTGGTTTGCTTTGTGGCAGCGTCTCATGCGGCTCTTGCGGCGGAAGAGAAACTGACGGTGGTCCCCAACGAAATGCGTTGGGATGACGCATTTGCCCGGCAGCAACTGCTTGTCAGCACGGGCGCGTTGGATGTCACCCACGACTGCCGTTATGAGAGCAGCAATCCCGCGGTCGCGACGATCGATGAGAGCGGCTATGTCGTTCCGGTCGGGCCAGGAGAGGCGGAAATCCGCGTTCGCCGCGGAGCATCGGAGACAAGCGCGAAGGTGACAGTGGCGGCCTTCGATTCAGGCCGCCGCGTCGATTTTGCCAATGAGATCGTACCGCTATTGTCTCGCTTCGGCTGCAACTCGGGCGGCTGCCATGGCAAGGCCAGCGGCCAGAATGGGTTCAAGCTGTCGCTGTTCGGCTTCGATCCGGCTTTCGACTACGACGCGATCGTTCTTGCCGCTCGTGGGCGGAGAGTGTTCCCCGCCTCGCCCGAACAGAGTCTCTTGTTACAGAAGGCCGTGGGCGCCGTGCCGCACGGCGGCGGACAGCGGCTGGCGAAAGAGGGCGAGCCGTATCAACTGCTCTACCGGTGGATCAAGCAAGGGACGCCGCGGTCTTCGCCCGACGCCCCGACGGTCAAGAAGCTGCTCGTGGCGCCGGCTGAAAGAGTGATGCACGAAGGCCAGCGGCAGCAACTGGCGATCACGGTCGAATACAGCGATGGCAGCCGTCGCGACGTAACCCGACAAGCCCAGTACGCCAGCAATCTCGACCTGGTCGCCACGGTCGACGATCGCGGGCTGGTAACTTGCGGCGCCCTAACGGGTGAGGCAGCGATCATGGTCCGCTATATGGGCCAGGTGGCGGTCTTCCGCGCTCAAGTTCCGCACGGCACGCCGAGCAAGGCGCTGGCGGAATTCCAGCCGATCAACTACGTCGATGAACTGACGCTGGCCAAATGGAAGCAACTCGGGCTGGCGCCGTCGCCCGTAGCGAGCGATGCGGCGTTTCTGCGCCGCGCCACCATCGATCTTTGCGGCCGGCTGCCGACCTCCGCGGAAGCCCGGGCGTTCCTGGCCGACACCTCGGGCGCGAAGCGCGAGCAGTTGATCGATCGGTTGCTGGCCTCGCCCGACTATCCCGCTTACTTCGCGCTGCGATGGGGCAGCATCCTGCGCAACTCGCGGTTGGCCGGCGCCGATCAAGCGGCCTACGCCTTCCACGATTGGATCAAGTCGATGATCGCGCGCAACCGGCCCTACGACGAGTTCGTCCGCGGCGTCGTGGCGGCGGCCGGCGAATGGCAAGACGCGCCGGCGATCAACTGGTTCTGGCAGATGCGCGACGACCAGTTGCATCAGCCGACTGCCGATACGGCGCAGGTCTTTCTGGGCATGCGATTGCAATGCGCCCGCTGTCACCATCATCCTTACGAGCGTTGGGGGCAAGACGACTACTATGGGCTGGCCGGCTTCTTCACGCGGCTAGGCCGCAAGGGATTTGGCCAGCCGCCGCCGTATTACTCGGCCAGCAACGTGACCACGGGCGAACGCAATCCGCTGACCGGCCAGACGCCGGAACCCAAGTACCTGGCAGGCGAGCCGGCGAAGCTCTCGCCTGAGCAAGATCCACGGCACGCGCTAGTCGACTGGATGGCCGATCCGCAAAACCCGTTCTTCGCCAAGGCGCTCGTCAACCGCATGTGGGGGCATTTCCTCGGCCGCGGCATCGTCGATCCAGTGGACGACATGCGCGATACCAACCCGCCCTCGAACCCCGAACTGCTCGACGCGTTGGCGAAAGACTTCATCGATCATAAGTTCGACGTCAAGCACATCATTCGCACGATTGCGACCAGCCGCACGTATCAGCTCGACTCGCAGCCGACCGACGACAATAAACAAGACCGACAGAACTTTGCCCGTTTCTACGCCCGGCGTTTGATCGCGGAAGTGCTGCTGGGCGGCGTCGATCAGGCCTCCGGCGCACGCACGAAGTTCGATCGAGCCAGCGCCTCGGCGCGCGCGGTTGACTTGCCGCACGAGGGTTTTGGTTCTTACTTCCTCGATACGTTCGATCGGCCGCAGCGCGTGACCGGCTGCGAGTGCGAGCGCACCAGCGGCGCCACGCTAGGCCAGGTGCTGCTGTTGTCGAATTCCGACGAAGTGGAAAACAAGATCGGCGCGAAGGACGGCGTGATCGACCGGATGCTGAACGAAAAGCGGGCGGTTGCCGAGATTATTGATGAGCTGTATCTGGGGGCGCTGTCTCGTTTGCCCTCGACAAAAGAGCGCGAGCGAACCCTCACGTTCGTCGCCTCACAAAAAGATCCACGCCCGGCGCTCGAGGACGTACTCTGGACGCTGTTGAACTCCAAAGAATTCCTGTTCAACCACTA
This sequence comes from Pirellulales bacterium, assembly GCA_025924495.1. The sequence goes on from JAICIG010000055.1 coordinate 11,750, forward strand.
ACTGGCCGCAGGCCGCTGAGGTATTCCCATGCTGGACATCGTCGGACGGAAGTTTCAGCTTTGCGATTCTTTATCGCGCCGCAGTCTGCTGAAAGTCGGCGCCTTGTCGCTGGGCGGAATGACGCTGGCCGATCTGCTGCGTCATAAAGCCGCGGCGCGCGAACAGGGACGGCCGGTCAAGGACACTTCGGTGATCTTGATTTGGCAGGCCGGCGGACCGAGCCATATCGACATGTACGATCTCAAGCCGTCGGCGCCGGCCGAATTCCGCGGCGAATTCCAGCCCATCGCCACGAATGTGCCGGGGATCGAGATCAGCGAACATTTGCCGCGGCAGGCGGCGATCATGGACAAGCTGGCGATCGTCCGTTCCGGCATTCATACCAACGCCGGCCATGGCATGGGTTCGCAATGGATGCTGACCGGCTATCAGCCGACGCTCGAAGTTAATGACAACATCTATCCTTCGTGCGGTTCGGTGGTCGCTAAGCTGCGCGGCAGCAACTTGCCCGGCATTCCTCCCTATGTGACTTTGCCGCGGGCCCACGCCTTTACGAAGGCTGCTTACTTGGGCGCCTCGTACAATCCGTTCTCGCCCGACAACGATCCCAACTCGGACGGCTTCGAGGTCCGCAACCTGCGTCTGCCGGGCCGCATTGATGAAGCCCGACTGCATCGCCGCCACGAACTGCTGAAGGATGTCGACGATCTCCGCCGCGACCTCGACACGCAGGGCACGATCGCCGGACTCGACAAGTTCTATGCCGACGCCTTGGAGATGGTCACCAGCGAAAAGGCCCGCCGCGCATTCGATATCAAGCAGGAAGACGCCAAGCTGCGCGAAGAGTACGGCCGCAACGACTTGGGGCAAAGCTGCCTGCTGGCCCGGCGACTGGTCGAGGCAGGCGTTACCTATGTCTCCATTCAAGCGGGCGGCGGTTGGGACACGCACGGCGACAACTTCAACCAACTGAAGAAGAACCTGCTGCCGAAATTCGATCAGGCCGTGGCCGCCCTCGTAACGGACCTTCACCAGCGCGGGCTGTCGGAAAAAGTGCTGGTCATGGCCATGGGAGAATTCGGACGCACGCCGCGAATCAACCCCGGGGCGGGCCGCGATCATTGGCCAGGCGCCATGTCAGTGCTGTACGCCGGCGGAGGACTGCGGATGGGACAGGTCGTCGGTTCGACCGATTCGCGCGCCGAGTATCCGACCTCGCGCCCCTGCTCTCCCGGTTGCATCTTGTCGACCATGTATCACGTGCTGGGCATCGACATCCATCATCCGTTTTATGATCCCGCCCAGCGTCCTCTGCCCGTATTGAATGAAGGCCGTGCGATTGAAGAACTTATTTGAGCTTGCTCGCAGGGCGGGCATTGCCAGCCATGAAGCAGAGTCAATCATGGGTCACGGTGGGCGGCGCCGATCCTACGGCGCGCGTTTGCTTTTGGCGGGGCTCTTTGCAGCTAGCCTGCTCGCGGGGGCGCAAGCCTTCGCCGAGTTGCCTTCGATTCGCCTGAACCGTATCCAACCGCTCGGAGCAGCGGCCGGCGGCGCGGTTGAAGTGGAAGTGGCCGCAGCCGACGCGGAAGATGCGACGCAACTGCTGTTCGACCATCCCGGCATTCGCGCGGAACTCGCGGCGCCGAACAAGTTCAAGGTCACGGTTGCCGCCGACGTACCCGAGGGAACTTATGACGCTCGTTTGCTCGGGCGCTATGGCATCAGCAATCCGCGGTTGTTCGCCGTCTCGCAGGGGCTTGTCGATGTGCTGGAGAAAGAGCCGAACAATGTGACGCCCGAATCGCAATTGGTTGCGATCAATTGCGCCGTCGCCGGGACGAGCGACAGCAATAACCAGGATTTGTTTCGCTTCGCTGCCAGGCAAGGCCAACGCCTCACGTTGGATTGCCAGGCCGGCAAGCTCGATAGCGATCTGGACGCCTCGATGACCGTCTTCAGCGCCGCCGGCGTTCCACTGGCTGCGAGCGGCGACTATCACGGCCGTGATCCGCTGATTGATTTCATCTGCCCGGCGGATGGCGAGTATCTCGTCGAGGTCCACGATTTATCCTATCGCGGCGGTTACCCGTATCGGTTGTTAATTACGGATCGACCGTTCGTCGAAAATGTCTTCCCACGCGCGGTCGAGCCGGGCAAGCCGGTGGAACTGACGGCGGTTGGTTACAACTTCGGCACGGCAGGCCAGCCGTCGCCGTGGAAGATCGAGGATCGTCCGCTCGAGCAGTACCGCTTTACGTTCACCGCGCCGCCAGCCGGCGAGGCAATCGGACTGTTTCGCTTCAGTGAGCACCCAACCGACTACAGCGTACTGCCCACCGCGGCCACCTGCACTTTGAGCGGGTTTCAAGTCCGCGTGCCGGTCGGAAGCGGTTCGGCGCCGGCCATGACGCTCATGGCCGCGGAGGGGCCGGTCACGCTCGAGCAAGAGGCCAATGACACGGCGGCGCAACCGCAGGCCATCACGCTGCCGGCAACGGTCAGCGGCCGCTTCGATCGGCCTCGCGACGCAGACTGGTTCCAATTCGTCGCCGAGGAAGGGGGGCGCTACGACATTCAAGCGTACTCTGAGCGGATATCGGGTCAAGCCGATCCCTACGTGGTCGTCGTGGATGATCAGGACAAGCGTTTGGCGGAATTCGATGATTTTGGACATCGCATTAACGCGTTCGACGGCCACTTGCGCGATCCCGTGGGTTCCATCGATCTGGCGAAAGGGAAGACTTACCGCCTGCTAGTGCAGGACCGCTACAGCCGCGGCGGCGCCCGTTATCAATACGTGTTGACCGTGCGCCGCTCGAGGCCTGATTTCTTCGTGGCGGCAATTCACGGCGCCAACCCGGGGCCGGCGGGGATCAATGTCGGACAAGGGGGCGCTGCGTATCTCGATCTGGTGATTCATCGCGAGGACGGCTATGGCGGGCCGGTGAGGGTCGCCGCCGAAGGTTTGCCGCCGGGATTGCATGCGGCCGAGGTCAAGATTCCTAACGACACGCGAGGCGTAATGACGCTGTGGGCCGACCCGGGCGCGGCGCCTTGGAATGGATCGATTCGGTTGACAGCCAAAGGGGAGCAGGACGGCAAGGCGATCGTGCACGAAGTGCGGCCCTACACGCGAGTCTGGAACGATCCCAGCATGAACTCCAGCCGGTCAACGCGCGAACTTGCCGTGGCAATTGCGGAGCAGGCGCCCTACTCGTTGCGGACCGTGCCAGATCGCGCCGTTTTAGGCGTGAATGGCAAGCTCGAATTCAAGGTTGAGGCCGCGCGGTATTGGCCCGAGTGCAAAGCCGCCATTCGCGTCATCGGACTGAGTCTTCCCGGCGGATTTCAGTTTGCGGAGAGCGAGATTGCGGAAGGGAGCAATGAAAAGACCTTCACGTTGCAACTGAACAACGTGCGGCCCGGCGAATACACATTAACGCTATTGGGCCAGGCGCAAGTTCCCTTTAAGAAAGACCCTGCGGCGACGGCCATGAACACGCTGGTTTCGATGCCCAGCCAGCCGCTGACGATCTTAGTTGAAGCGGAAAAGAAGTGATCCAGCGATCGCAGGGAGTGTGATTGTATGGCTGACGGCCACGATCAAGAGCCACACTCGCTTCGTCGCGCCGATTCGGCTGCAACGCGCCGCGAGTTTTTGCAGGCAGGCGCTGCGGGACTGCTCGGGGCAATGGCGTCTTCACCTAACGTGGCGGCCAACGAGAGCGAGCCGATCGCCGCGATTGACGCGCACACGCACTTTTACGATCCGACGCGACCACAGGGCGTGCCTTGGCCGGGCAAGCAGGACAAAGTGCTCTACCGCCCAGTGTTGCCTGGGGAGTTCAAGCAACTCACGCGGCCGCAGCATATCGGCGGTACGATTGTCATCGAGGCCAGCCCCTGGGTCGAAGACAATCAATGGCTGATAGAGTTAGCGCACAAGGAACCGTTTCTCGTCGGCATTGTCGGCAGAATCGAACCGGCGAACGACGACTTCGCCAGGCTGCTCGATCGCTTCGCCAAAAATCGACGCTTCCGCGGCATTCGCATCAGTCATGACGATGCGAAAAAATGTCTTGATGAGCCAGCTCGACTTAAAAAGTTTGGATTGCTGGCAGAACACGATCTCGAATTAGATGTCAACGGCGGGCCTGACATGCCGGCGGATGTAGCCCGGTTGGGCAAAGCTCTGCCCCAACTTCGCATCGTGATCAATCACTGCGGCAATCTGCCGATCGATGGGCGGCGCGTGCCCGATGCGTGGCGCAGCGGCATGCAGGCGGCAGCCGAGAATAAACGCGTTTATTGCAAAGTCTCCGCCCTGGTTGAGGCAACGCGAAAGATTAATCGCGACGCGCCGACCGATCCGGCCTTCTACACGCCCGTGCTCGATGCACTTTGGGAAGCATTTGGGCCAGATCGGCTGATTTATGGCAGTAATTGGCCGGTCAGCGAGCGCGCTGCATCGTATGCCGACTTGTATGGCATCGTGCATGCCTACTTTGGCGGAAAGGGACAGACGGTCCTGAAAAAGTTTTTGCGAGACAACGCGATAGCTGCGTATAAGCCGGTTATTTGAGCTGCATGCACGGCTGCACCGCAATAGCCCAGCGGCAACTCGATCGCGATTAGTCAGCGGCGGCGAGTAGCGCGAACTGTTCCTCGCTGGGGAATTCCTCGACGCGGTAGCGCTCAGGGTACATCTCTTGCGCGGACATCAAATGCCCAACGACCTCGGCGGCGCGTCGCCAATCGACCGCTTCGGCCGATCGCTGCGGAGGCGAATATATCGCGCGCTAGAAGTATTGGTATAGCCGGCGCAAAACCGCGCCACATTTTTTCAAGCAATGGCTGGGAATTATTCAGACCCTTGCGTCGCGATGGATGCGTTGCCATGCCAATTGCCCAAGTCGCAATCTTTTCGCCTGGCGATTCAACGCCGCAGTCGGCCCAGGCGACCAGGTCGAATCGAAAAAGGGGTAGTTCATGGAGTTGCTGTAAAGGCTGTGACGGCCCCGCCATCGCCTTCCGCCGAAAAGCGCATTTTATGAGTACATATAAAAATTTTTCTTGCAACAAGAGGCTGTTCCCCTTATCTTCCTGGTGTCGCTTGCCGATTCCGACGGCAAGGGCAATGCATGTCCGTTCTCGTCCAGCAAATCTAATCGGTCGTTCAAGACCGGAGGCGAAACCATGCGGGGGCCAAAATATCGGGCGATTACGCTCATTGCGCGGAAGTATTCGCTGCCTGCGGCCGTATTGGCAGTGGGAATTGGGTGCTATGCGGAAAGCGTGCTGCGTCAACAGCAGGCGGTGGCTGCCATCCTCGCTGCCGGCGGACAAGTGACGTACGATCTCGATGCAGCGAGCGGCGCTACAACGGCGTTATGGCAGCCGATCGCAGTCCGCCAGGGGGATGTCCACCGCTGGCTCGATTTTTACCGCACGCCGACCGACGCCAGAGTCGAGAACTGCAGCCAAGGAGACGCTATTTGCGAGCAACTGGCCAAGCTGCCAAGACTTCGCTTTGTAAAACTGCACGGGAGCCGGGTGACCAGCGCGGGCTTGGCGCAGCTCGCCAAACTAAAAAGGATCGAAGCGCTTGATTGCTGCGGAACCGACGTCGGCGATGACGGCCTGGAACATCTGGGCCGCCTTTCGGACCTTTGGCAACTGATGCTTTCCGACACGCGCATCACCGACCGCGGAATGGCGCATTTGATGGCCGTGAAGCGGTTGCGCTGGCTGGCCGTCGAACGAACGCGCGTGACCGACGCCGGAGTCAAGCGCCTGCAGATGGCGGTGCCGAGTTGTGGCGCCGTGGTGTTTTCGGCGCCGGAGAGCAAGCGGCCGGGCGCGGCTGCCGAGTTGCTGGCTGCTCAGGATGAGCAGACCGGGCCTTTGGCAGAATTCAGCTCGGGATCCGTTGCCAATCAAGCCAGGGCCAGAATCTACTCGAGCGTGGCGCTCGAAGAGCGTTAGACGGCAACGCGGCCAGCCGCGCGAACTCTCCTAAGCGATGCACCCTCCTCGCGCGTCCCACGCAGCTAGCCGCGACCGAGGGCGGGAACATAGCGCGCAATTCCAGCTCGCACATGGCTGCGCGCATGCCGGGGCCACGCCGGCCTTGACCGCGCAGCGGCCGACAGGGCAGAATTGACCGCATGAATCAGGCATTGCGTTCGCTCAGAATCGGCAACATCGAGATCGGCTTTCCCGTGGTCCAGGCGGCTTTGTCGGGCTATAGCGACATGGCCATGCGCGTCGTCGCGCGGCGTCTCGGGGCTTCGTATGCATTGTGCGAAGTCGTGCTCGACCGGCTGATTCTGGAAGGAGGCAAGAAAACACGCCGGCGGTTCATGCAGGTGCGTGACGAGGAACACCCGGTCGGCGGCCAGTTGATGGGCAGCGACCCGAATGAGTTCGGCCCCGCCGCGGTTGAACTGTCGGCAGCCGGCTTCGATGTGGTCGATATCAACTTCGGCTGTCCGGTAAAAAAGGTATTAGGCCGTTGCCGCGGCGGTTTCCTGCTCAGCCAGCCGGAAACGGCGCTGGAAATTGTTTCGCGGGTGCGCGACGCCGTGCCCTCTGAGAAGCCCGTGACGGTGAAAATGCGGCGAGGGTTAGACGATAGTCAGGAAAGCCGCGACAACTTTTTCACAATCTTCGATGGCGCCTTTGCCCGCGGCGCCGCGGCGATCACCGTGCACGGCCGCACGGTCAAACAACGCTATATCGGCCCCAGCCGCTGGGAGTTTCTCCGTGAGGTGAAACGCCATGCGGGCGACCGAGTCGTACTGGGGAGCGGCGACCTGTTTACCGCGCAAGACTGCTTGAACATGATTTCGCAGACGGGAGTCGACGGGGTAACGGTCGCTCGCGGCGCGATCGGAAATCCTTGGATTTTCGCGCAAGCTCGCGCACTCGCGGCGGGACTGCCGCTACCCGAACCGCCAGGACTGCACGAACAGCGCGAGGTAATCCGTGAACATTACCGGCTGGCCTCGGAAATCTACGGGCCCGACGTATGCGGCCGGCAAATGCGAAAATTCGGCATCAAGTATTCCCGGCTGCATCCGCAATCCCTTGAGGTCCGCGACGCTTTCATTGGCGTGCGGCGCAGCGAAGACTGGCCCGCCGTACTCGACCGATGGTATGCAGAAGATTTACCGGGCCGCTATCCCGACATGAGCGACGATCTGGAGACTGACTGCGTGGAAGCAGCATAACTCAAGGCGTTGAGTTTATTGCTCCGTTTCCTCGACGCGCGCCTCGTCTTTCGCATAGAGCCCCTCGTCTGCAATGGAGCGACGACGCAATGCCGCTTCGATTTCCCTGCGGACATAATCATCGCTCTCTCGCGCGAGCTGTTCCTGCAAGACATGTTTCATGGCGGGTGAATCGTATTGTCCAAGCGCCCAAGCGCACGCGCCGCGCACCAGCGGTTCGATATCCGTCAGACCTCGCTGGAGTGCCATAAGCGCCGCCTCGCAGCGCTGGTTGCCAAGCACAATGGCGGCGTTGCGCAAGATGCCGCGCCGCTTTGGCCGCCACAATGGCGTATGCCGAAACCGCCGACGAAACGCCGATTCATCGAGTCCGAAGAGTTCGATCAGATCGACAGGATTTGAGCCGCTCTTCGGATGTAGTGCCGGCTCTTCGCTCTCCGGCGCGCGGCGATTCCAGGGGCAGACGTCCTGGCATACGTCGCAGCCAAGCAGCCAGTCCCCCACGCCCGATCTTAAGTCCGCCGGAATGCTGTTGCGCAGCTCGATAGTTAAGTAGCTGATGCAGCGGCGACTGTCGAGCACATAGGGCTCCACGAACGCCTCGGTCGGGCAGGCATCGAGACAAGCCCGACACGTACCGCAATGATCGGCGGCATTCGGTTCATCGTATTCCAGTTCGACGTCGGTAATCAGCGCCGCCAGAAAGAACCAACTTCCCAGCCGCTTGTTCAAGAGCAACGTGTTTTTGCCGATCCAACCCAGCCCGGCCAGTTCTGCAAATTCGCGTTCCAAGAGCGGCGCGGTATCAACCACGCCGCGCACCTTGGCGCCGGGGATCTGCTGCCGCAAGAAGTCGGCCAGGCGGTGAAGTCGCGAATGGATCAGATCGTGATAGTCTTCTCCCCAGGCATAGCGAGAGAGTCGTCCCTGACCGGGGCAAAGCGGCTGCGGATCGTCGGTGCGGTAATTCATCGCCAAGAGGAGCAAGCTGCGTGCGCCGTCAAGCACAGAACGCGGGTGCTCGTAAGCATCGCGGCGGCGAGCGAGGTAGTCCATCTCGCCGGCATATCCAGCATCGAGCCACTGATAAAAGCGGTGAATCCCGCGCGAGGTCGACGCGGGGCAAGCGCCCGCGAGCGCAAAGCCAGCGCGCACGGCTTCAGCTTTCAAGGCGGCAGTCAACGACGAGGCGTCCCGGTCAGTGGAGGGCATCAGCTCGATTTTATCATCTCAACCGCAAGACGGGGCGGGACTGGCGTTGAGAGAGATGATCGTACAGAATAATCGCCGTTGGCGGTCGCCTGGCCCCGTTTGCCGCGCCCTTGCAGAGGCCGTTTCGTATGCCATTGTTCTTGCAATTACCGTCCGCTCGATTGATGCCCCGCAGAGCAAGCCGGCCCGGCCACCGCTGGAAAATGGCAGCGCTATTGCTAGCCTGCGTTGCAGGCTGCGAACCGCCGTCCCCGCCGTCGCCCGAAGACCTGGGCCGGGTCGTCGTCGATCCCGAGAAAGTCCCCGGCGGCCAGAAACCATTTACCCTTCCCGAGTTGAAAACTGAGCCCCCCGGGGCCGGAAAATCGCCGCACGGCGGCGCGGGCGACAACCATCAGGGACACGATCATTAAGCCCGGACAAAACGGCAGCCTGAACGGCGTTTTTTGATTGTACGCGCCGTGCATCTGATTAGCTTGGAATGAGAGGGGCGGACTTTGACCGTCGAACAGGCGTCTACGCGAGGTGACTACCATGAACGTTCGAGCAAGGCTGGCGCTGGTTTGCGGCGCGCTTGCCGCCTGGGGACTGCTGGGCTCGGCCGCCCAAGCACAAATGCCCAACAATCTGTATCTCTACAACCTGGGCCGCGGCTTGCCCTATAGCTATGGCGACGAGCACGTGCCGTACTATTCGCTCTATCCGCCCGTGTATTACAGCGCGCCGGTTCCGCGCACTTATGGCTATAGCCCGTTCGCTTATCCGCCAGGCTATATCACTCCGGAGATCCAATTCTTTCCGGAGCCGAAGACGCTCGAGAATCCTCACGTCGTCCCCGAAGCGCAACCGACTGCGGCCAGCGCCAACGATCGCACGGCGCAGGCGCCGAAGGTGATCCTCAACCCGTTCGTCGAGCAGCGTCGGATCGGCGAGAGCGAGCTCGCAGCGCGCCGAGCGGCAAATCGCTAGCAACACTTGTTTCGGCAAAGGGTTTTAGCCGAACCGACTGGTTCAACATGCGGTCGCCGAGTATGATTGCCCGGCGACCGCTGTGGTTTTATCGCGGCCCGCGCGGTCGGTTCGTCCGCGAGACGAAGCCGCACGAGGCGCTCCGAATGCCCTCAGCGAGCAAGCCACTGCCGCGTAGACTACGGTTTTCAACTCGCGGTTTCGCATGAGCTCTTTGCAGCCCGCCTCATCCGGCATCGATCTCGATGCTTTCATCCGCTCGATTCCCGACTTTCCGAAACCCGGAATTCTATTTCGCGACATCACGCCGCTGTTGGCCAATCCAGCGGCGCTGCGCGAAGCAATACGCCGACTGGCTCATGGCTATCGAGGGCGACAAATCGATGTGGTTGCGGCGGCCGAAGCGCGCGGGTTTATTTTCGCGGCTCCGCTGGCGCTGGAGCTCGACGCCGGTTTCGTACCGGTTCGCAAGCCGGGCAAGCTGCCGTTTGAAAAGCGATCGTTTCACTACGATTTGGAGTACGGCAGCGATACGTTGGAGGTGCATGCAGACAGCTTTGCCGCCGGACAACGGATCTTGCTGGTCGACGACTTGCTGGCCACCGGCGGAACAATGGCAGCTTGCTGCAGGCTCGTCGAAGCAAGCGGCGCCACGGTGGAAGGCTGTGCGTTCGTGATCGAATTGACAGGCCTGGGCGGGGCTAAACGGCTCACGCCCTACGAGACCTTCAGCCTGCTCAAGTACGAGTAAGACGATACCCTGTTGGGCGCGGCCGCGGCATGCATTCCACCTGCTTGCAGTCGCGCTGGTCGCGCATAGCGCCTGTTGACAATGTTGCCTGCTGCTCAGATCGCAGCGGCCTGCATCGCGGTTTCGAGCGTCTCATTCAGACGCTCGAGAATCGTCGCCATGTGGTTGGTTTGAATGCCCAGCTCCCGGTAGACCTGGTCGGACGGAGGCGCCACGTTATTCACGCCCAGCGACGAGATGTCGCTGCGCGTGCAAAGATAATTGGCCACCGCAACCAGATTGACCATATTGCGATGCGGGCCCTGATATCTCTCGGGTTCGTGATGATACCCCGCCGCAGCGCTGACCGCTTCCGACAGGTTCCAGCGCCGCGTGACAAACTGTCCGAGTTCGCCATGGTGGAACGAAAGGATCGCTCGCTCCGCAGCAATCGTGGAAGGCGTTTGTTCTATGCAATCGAGCACTTCTTTAAATTGCCGCCGCAAATGTTGATCGAGCAGAATCAGGCCGATGTCGTGCAGCAATCCGGCGACGTAGGCGTCGTCTCGCGGCGCCGCATCACACACTTCAGCAACCAGTCGGCTCGTCGCTGCGACGGCGACCAGATGCCGCCATAAACCTTCGCGGCGGTAGGTCCGGTAATCGCCGGGCGAGACGAACATTCGCGAGACGTGCACCGTGAGCGCCAGATTGCGGACCTCTTTCAGTCCCAGCAGCGTCACAGCGGTCTTCAAATTGCCGACCCGATTCCGCACCGAGTAGAAGGTTGAATTCACCGTCCGTAAGATGCGCACGGCCAACGAGGGATCGCTTTCCACGGCATCGATCAGGTCGTTGGCGCCGCAGTTCTCGTCATTGGCGATTTGAACGATGCGAATCGCGGCGGCCGGCAGCGAAGACACTTCGCCAATTCGGCAAAACAGCTTTTCCAGAGCCTGCTGTTGCAGCTCGGTTCTTGCGATCGCCCCGGCGGCTGGCGCCAACGTGACGTTGGTGCTCATCATGGCCTCCTCGTCGGCGGCCGCGCCGCCCAGGTTTGAGAATCGACGTCTGGACGCGGCCTGTTTCCTGTATCTCGGTTCCAATGAACAGCCTAGCTCGAAAAACGCCCCGAGGCGGGAACATGGTCCATTTCGTCAATTCGCATCGCAACCAAAGCGCGCACAGTTAATTGACCTAAGTCCAGGACTGCTTTCGGCCTGCGCATGCGCGATAGCACCGGCGCTTGCGTTTTTGGGATTACTTGTCATTATGGCCGACACGGCGGCGAGAAGCTGAAACGGAGCCTCTTTGGAGGCCAGCGGCTGACATCCTGATTTCTCCAGTGCGACTCGTTTTTCTGTAGGAGCTAGTTCAATGACCCGGCGATTTTTAATCTGGACTTTTGCAACAGTTGTTTTGACGTGGGCCTTGGCGCCCGCTGCCGAAGCGGGCTTGCTCCGCCACGGCTGCGGCGCGGCGCCATGCGGGCCGGTTTGCGGCTCGCCCTGTGCTCCGTCCTGCGCACCCGCTTGCGACGTGGTCTATGACGTCAAGCAAATCACCTGCTATCGCACCGTCTATGAAACGGCCTACCGCGAAGTGCGATGCGTCATCAACAAACCGGTCTACGAGACCGCCACGCGCCAGTGCCGATACAACGTCTGCCGGCCCGTTACCGAGTGGGTCGAACGTCAACAGAATTGCACGGTTATGAAGCCTGTAGTCCAGACCGTCCAACAGACGCGCTGCCGCGTCGTCTGTCAGCCCGTCACCACCTACTGCACGTATCGCCAGGACTGCGGTCATTGGGAACAGCAACCCGTTGCGACCGCGCCTTGCGGAGGTTGCGGCGGCTGCAGTGCGTGCTGCCAACCGTGCACGCGACCGGTCTGGGTGCCGAACATCGTTGAGCGGAAAGTCCCGGTGACGCGTTACGTCTCGAGGACCGTCAGCGAGGTCGTGCCGGTGCGCGTCTGCCGCATGGTCCCCGAAACGGTGCAGCGCACCTACAAGGTGCCGGTCTGCCGGATGGAAATGCAAGAAGTCGTGCGGAATGTGCCCTACACCACTTGCCGGCTGGTGCCGCAAGAGATCGTGCGCAACGTCCCGTACTGCGTCTGCAAGCAAGTTCCCTATACGGTCAACATTCGCGTGCCGCGTTACGTGCCCCGCCCGACATGCACGGGTTGCGCGAGCAACGTCGGCTGCGCCAGCAACACGGCTGCCGCTCCGGCAGTGGTTCGCCGCTAGTCGAGCCGCATAAGTCCGGCGGTGAAACATCGCCGGACCCTGACATCTGCAACGAGCGCCCTTGGGTCGGAATCCGGCCCAAGGGCGTTGTGCTTCACAACGGGATATTATGGCCTGTGGATCGGTCTGCCGATCGAGTTCTACAGCGATTCGCCCGCGGCCCGAAATCGGCTGCGCAACTGATCTTCGATTTGCGGCCCGATAAGAATACGGGCTACCGCATTCCAGCCCTTGTGCGGGGTCTGGG
>JAICIG010000056.1 GCA_025924495.1 Pirellulales bacterium
GTCAACCTCAGCCGGCTTTAGCCGGCTTCTTCGTTTGAGCATTGTCGGAGCTTCCAAGGCCGGCTGAAACCGGTAGCACGACATTTCGTTGTCGGCATTGCTACCACTAGCTGAAGCTAGTGGCAAACAAAGATGCATATCTCACTCAGTTGCCTCCGCTTGGGAGGCTCGCTGGATCGCGAACTCCGTTTCCAACCGAGATCGAACGTGCTTTGCCTGCTTGGCGCCCTGTCGCCAATAATCCGCCATCGTCTTGATGCCGAATCGTATGGTAAAGGAACAGCAGGCTAAGAGGACCGTACCGAGGAGGAGACCGGCGACAGCGATTCCTCGAACGCCAAGCGGCCCGTTGTTGAGACCGAGCGCCGCTGCGCGGGCCAACGTCACGCAGAAGAATGCGAGCGCTGCCAGCAACGGGGCGCCGGCGACGATCGCGATCATGGGCTTAGAGTTTGCGTCGAGTTGACATTGTCGTACATGTCGTTGATTGAACGGCGCCGAGGGAAATGGAGGCTGACGCCTCGGGCTCGCCGAATGGTGAATTATCAACCGATCAAGACTCAGGCCATGATCTCGTGCACGACGTTGCCGGCGACGTCGGTCAGGCGGAAGTCGCGGCCGGCGTGGCGGAAGGTGAGTCGCTCGTGGTCAAGGCCGAGCAAGTGGAGCAGCGTGGCGTGCAGGTCGTGGATGTGGACCTTGTTCTCCACGGCATAAAAGCCGTAGTCGTCGGTGGCGCCATAGCGATAGCCGCGTTTGACGCCGCCGCCGGCCAGCCACATGGTAAAACCTTCCGGGTTGTGGTCGCGGCCATCGGCCCCTTGAGCCGTCGGCGTGCGGCCGAACTCGCCGCCCCACAGCACCAGCGTGTCGTCGAGCAGGCCACGCGACTTCAGGTCGGTAAGCAGTCCGGCGATCGGCCTGTCGACCTCCAGGGCATTCTTGGCATGGCCGTTCTTCAAGTCGCCGTGCTGGTCCCACTGCACCTTCGAGTCGCTGTGCGTGACCTGCACGAACCGCACGCCGCGTTCGGCAAAACGGCGAGCCAGCAGGCACTGGCGGCCGAAGTTAGCGGTCGTTGGATCGTCGAGCCCGTAAAGCTGACGCGTAGCGGCCGACTCGCTCGTGATGTCTTCGATCTCCGGCATGGCCGTTTGCATGCGGAAGGCCAGTTCGAAGGTGTTGATACGGCCCTCGAGTGCGAGGTTCGGCCCCGAGGCGGACAAATGCTCGCGGTTGATCTCGGCCAGCGCATCGAGCTGAGCCCGCTGCACGTCGCGCGGCGTAGACGGATTGTCGATGAAACGGACGCGGGCCTGGTCGGCGGGGATGCTGGCGTTGCCCAGCGGCGTCCCTTGATAGGCGGCCGGCAAAAAGGCCGAGCTCCAGTTGTTCACGCCGCCATGAGCCAAGGTCGGGCAGATGGTGATGAAGCCTGGCAGGTCGGCGTTCTCGGTTCCCAGACCGTAAGTGATCCACGAGCCCATGCTCGGCCGCACGAAGTTGTCGCTGCCAGTATGCAGCTTGAGCAACGCTCCGCCGTGCGCGGCATTCGTGCCGTAGAGCGAATGGATGAAGCAAATATCATCCACGTGCTTTGCCACGTGCGGAAACAACTCGCTGACTTCGATTCCGCTTTGGCCGTATTTCGCGAACGTCCAGGGCGACTTGAGCAGGTTGCCGGTCGGGGCGAACTGCACTCGCGGCTTGTCGAAGGGGAGCGGCTTGCCGTCGTCCCGAGTTAAAAGCGGCTTCGGATCGAACGTGTCGACGTGCGAAGGGCCCCCTTTCATAAACAGGAAGATCACCCGTCGAGCGCGTGGGGCGAAGTGGGGCTTACGAACGGCCAACGGATCGCGGGCCCGATTGTCACTCGCCGCGGCTCGGCCCTGCTCGCTCAGGAGCGATGCCAGCGCCAGGTTGCCAAAACCCAGGGCCGTGGCTTTGAGCAAGCTGCGGCGGGAGAGACAGGAGCAATTTTCATGGTGCATGGAGGTGGCCTGGATCAATGTTAATTGCCGCCAGCCTAGCTGGTGGTTTGAAGCTCATTTAACCAAGATGTCTTTAGCCTGCTTCCTGGTCCTGCATCAGTTGCAGTAAGAAGCCGGCTAAAGCCGGCTCGTGACTACAACAGGGTTTGGGAGACCGCCGACCACCAGCTAAAGCTGGTGGCAAACGAGACCGCTTCCTGTTTCATCGCAAATATACGAACTCATTCGCCGCCAAAATCACCTGGCACAGCAAGGCCCAGGATTTTTGTTTCCGTTTGCCGGCATCCATCTCACCCGCGGCAAGCAACGAGTCGAAGCGGCTCAACAGCGATTGAGCACGGCTCGTTTCCACCGAACTCGGCGGCCGGGCATAAGCGACCACGTACAGCCGATTGACACGTCCGGCATCGTCCGGCTCGGCCCGCGCCAGGAGATCTTTCGCCAGCGAATCGGCTGCCTGGCTCACGAGTTCGCTGTTCATCATGAACAGCGCCTGGGGCGCCACGGTGGTTGTCACGCGATTGCCCTCGGGCACGCTCGCATCGGTTGAATCGAACAGTTGGAACACGTCGTAAAGGTGATTGCGAATCACTGGCAGGTAGACGGAGCGGCGGCGGGTATCGTAGCTCGTCCTATCCTTCGACGTGTGATCAAATAGGTAATCGCGGTTCTTCACTTCCAATAGCGAACCGCCCACGGTGCGATCGAGCTGTCCGGAGGCGGCTAGCAACCCGTCGCGAATCTCCTCGGCCTCCAGCCGGCGCGCATCCATCCGCCAGTGCAGACGGTTGTCGGGATCGGCGGTAGCGGCCTGCTCGTCGTAAGCCGAACTCATCTGGTAAGCGGCCGAGAGCATCAGCAACCGGTGCATGGCCTTGACCGACCAACCGCTGTCGATGAACCGCAGCGTCAACCAGTCGAGCAACTCGGGATGCGAAGGCTGTTCGCCCAGCCGGCCGAAGTTGTCGGTCGAGCGCACGATGCCTTGGCCAAAATGCCAGCGCCAGATGCGGTTGATCATCACTCGAGCGGTCAGCGGATGGTTCTTGTTGACCAACCATTCGGCCAATTGCAGCCGGCCGCTATGCTTGGCATCGAGCGGCGGCTGGTTCTCGCCGGCGAGCACGTGCGGAAACCGCCTCGCTACAACCGGCCCGAGCGTCAGATGATTGCCGCGAATATGCACCGCAACATCGACCGGCTGCCCTTCGCAAACGCCCATCGCCGAGGGTATTTCCGGCGCCTGCTTTTCGAGCGCAGCCAGCGCATCGCGCAGTCGTTTCAACTCGGCCTTCGTCCCCTCGGGATAGCGGACCTCACGATCTTTCTCGTTCTCGCCCGCAGGCGCTTCTCCGCCAGCTGACTTGAGTTGTTCATCAGCCGCTGCGACTAATTTCGAGATCGCTTGCTTCTGCTCGGCCACCTGGCAGTCGTGCTCCGCCTTGCGGGCCAGGTCTTCTGGCGTGGGAATCGGATTCTCGTACCAGCGGGCGACTTTCTTAAAGTTCTCCATCGTCCGCGTGCTTTTGAAGATGCCGGCCAGGGCGTAATAGTCTGCGGTCGGGATTGGATCGAACTTATGGTCATGGCAGCGGGCGCAGCCGAGCGTCAGGCCGAGCACCGCGCGGCCGAACGTATCGAGTTGCTCATCGATGATGTCCATTTCCATCTTCTGTTCATCGACTTCGGCCAGCACCTTCGGCCCGAGCGCCAAAAAGCCCGTGGCGATCAGTCGCTCGTACTTCGTCGCCATGTCTTCGACCGGCGGCAATAAGTCCCCGGCGATTTGTTCCCTTAAGAACTCGTCGAACGGCTTGTCCCGATTGAATGCGTGCACGACGTAATCGCGATAGCGCCAGGCGTTGCCGTGGGCCACGTTCTCGTCGAGGCCGTTGGAGTCGGAATAGCGAGCCACGTCGAGCCAGTGTCGGCCCCAGCGCTCGCCGTAATGGGGCGAATCGAGCAGCCGCTCTACCACCTTGGCAAACGCCTCGGGAGATTCGTCGGCCAGGAAGGCGTCGATCTCTTCGGGCGTCGGCGGCAGGCCGGTTAGATCGTAAGTAGCGCGGCGAAGGAGCGTCCGCTTATCTGCCGGCGGGGCGCGATGCAGTTGGCTTTCTTCAAG
Source organism: Pirellulales bacterium (assembly GCA_025924495.1). The sequence continues at coordinate 4,117 of JAICIG010000056.1, forward strand.
CTTGGCGAGAATGAAGCGGTCGAGCGGGGATTTGACCCAGCTTGGGTCCTTGACCCCGGGTAAAACCGGTTCGCGGGCCGGCTGAAAAGCCCAATAATCGCGTCCGGCGTCGGCCGCCGCGGCGATCGCCTCGGGAAACACGGCGCCTTGTTCGACCCAGCGGCGAAGCTGCGCGATCTCGCGATCCGGCAGCTTCTCACTGGGCGGCATTTGCAAGTCTTCGTTGGCATAGCCGATCGCCGAGATCAGCAGGCTTTCATCGGGCTTGCCTGGCACGACCGGAGGACCTGAAAAACCGCCCGACATCAGGCCTTCGCGAGTGTCAAGTCGCAGATCGCCTTTTTGCTTGTTGGCATCGTGGCAACGGAAGCAGCGTGCGGCCAGGATGGGCCGGACGCTCGTTTCAAAGAAGCGGACCTGTTCCGCCGCCGGTTCCTCGGCGTCTGCGGGCGTCGGGCAGAGTGCCGCAAGCGCCGCAACCAACATTGCAAACGGTCCGTGTGCACGCGGCATCAAACACCTATCTTCAAGGACTCGATACAAAGGCAGGCACGATGCGCCAAGCTGGCGTCGTTATCGATCGAGGCGGCGGGTTCGCTGGTTACGTAAGCATTATCTCATGCTTCGCCGGGCTTGACCAGAGAGTTGGGCTCCATTCCCGCTTGCCGGGCGTCGCCCGATGACGCACGAGATCTCAGTTCGCCGCGCGTATTCATGCCGGCTGACCAGCAGTTTACGGCATTTCTAAAGATGCCAACTGCGAAAGAATTTGGGCCAGCCAAATTTTACGGCTGAGATGTTGACGGCGATGCCGAATCGTCGGGCGCCGACCAACGATTTCCCCATGAACTATAAAGATCGTGCAGAAATGCTCGCCAATCTTCCGCGCTGCGGGTGGGCGGGTAGGGGACCGGCGGCAATGGGTGTGGGGCCTCCCACACGATTTTGAACTGACCGTCCGCTTCAATCTGGCCGATCCGCGGCGTTTTGAAGCAATGTTGAGTATCAGCGTCCAGCCGCACTTCGCCTCCTGGACCCTGGAATCTTTGCGTCAGCATCGCACGGCGGATTTTCTTCGGTTCCACGCTCTTGGCGTCTTCCACCGCTTTGGCCCAAAGCTTGACGCCGTCGTAGGCCGCCTCCATGGCATCGGTCACCGGACGCTGCGGATACTTCTCGTGGAAGCGTTTGACGAACGAAGCATTCGAGGGCGTGTCGATCGATTGGAAGTAGGTCCAGGCGGCGTAGTCGCCGACAATGTCGGCCAGGCTGAGCGTCCGCAATTCTTGCTCGCCGACGCTGAACGACAGCACCGGAGTTTCGCCCGTCTTAATTCCCGCCGACCGCAGCGCGCGGAAAAAGGGAGTGTTGGTGTCGCCATTGATGGTGTTGAGGATCATGTCCGGCTTAGCCGTCACGATTTGTTCGACAACCTGATACACTTCCAGGCTTCCCAGCGGCAAGTAGGCCTCGCCCACGACCTCGCCGCCCAGACGGGCCAGGTAGTCTTTGATGACGGCATTCGCCGTGCGTGGAAATACATAATCGGATCCGATGAGGAAAAACCGTTTCTTGCCCAGCTCTTTTACGGCCCACTCGACGGCGGGAATGATCTGCTGGTTCGGCGCCGCGCCCATATAGACAATGTTGGGAGACGTCTCGCAGCCTTCGTATTGCAATGGATAAATCAGCAGATGGTCGTGCCCTTCGAAGACCGGCTTCACCGTTTTGCGCGATGCAGAAGTCCAGCAGCCGAAGACGGTGCAGACTTTTTCCTTGGTGATCAGTCGTTCCGCCTCGCGAGCGAAAGTTTCGGGGTCGGATCGCCCATCGGCCACCATGGCCTTGATCGGTCGACCGAGCAAGCCGCCCTGTTGGTTGATTTCATCGATGGCGAACAAAGTCGCGTCGACAACGACCATTTCGCTGTTCGCCATCGCTCCCGTGAGCGAATGCAGAATGCCCACCTTGATCGGTTCGCCCGTCGGGGCTGCAATTGGCATCGGCTGCGACGACCCCCTTACAGACCGCCAGGCGAAGAACGCCGCGGCGCCTGCGCCGCCAATTACAAACAGCGCGAGAATCGCCACCAATATCCGCCGCCGAGGACGCAAGGCCGGCTGCTCGACGTTTGTCAACGTCGATACCAACGCGGCGCCGCTCTGACTCGGCAGCGCGATCTGCGTTTGTCCAGAGAGGGTCGCTGCCACGGCCGCCAGATCGGCCTGCATCTCACGGACCGACTGATAACGGTCGTCAGGCGACTTGGCCATTGCCTTGGCAATGATGTGCGTGCAGGCAATGGGAATCTCGGGCGAGACCGAGCGTGGATCGGGGATTGGCCCGTGGCAATGGTTGTACATTACCTGGGGCACGCTCTCGGAATTAGGGTAGGGACTTTGACCGGTAAGCAGCGTGTAGTACGTCGCGCCGAGCGAATAAATGTCGCTGCGCGCGTCGACCTTTTGCGCCTGGCACTGCTCGGGGCTCATGAAAAACGGCGTGCCGATGACCAGGCCGGCCTGCGTCAACTGCTGCGAAGCCTCAGCGGCCGCTACCTTGGCCAGACCGAAGTCAGTGATCTTTACGGAGCCATCGGCGGCCCAGAGAAAATTGGCGGGTTTGATGTCGCGATGAATCAAGCCGACCGCATGAGCGGCGATCAGGCCTTTACAGGCGTCGAGCACCGCCTTGGTCGCTTCCAGAACGGAGTAGACTTTGCCTTCGGTCAATCGATCGTTAAGGCTGCCGCCGGGTACGTATTCCAGCACCAAAAAATGGCGGTCGCCATCCTGGCCAATCTCATAGATGGACACGACATTCGGGTGATTTAATTTGCCCGCAGACTTGGCTTCCGCCTGGAACCGGCTTAACGCCCGTTCGTCGGCGGCAAGTTGTTCGGCAAGCAGCTTGATGGCCACGTCGCGATCAATCTGCGGATCGTGCGCTTTGAGCACGAGTCCCATGCCGCCGCGGCCCAGAATGCCCGTGACTTCGTATTTGCCGAGATTCTTTACCGGCCAGGCAGGAATGGCGGGAGGCGGCGAGGCGGGCGGCGGGTTCACCGGAGTATGCTGTCCACTTAGCAACGTCTCGGAAAGCTGCGGCAGGACGGGCTCCGCCTTGCTCTCTTGCGTCACAGCGAGCTGTTTCTCATTCATACCCGCGGACCTTTTGCAAACGCCGATCGACGGCGCCAATCATTCTTCGCTGGTTTTTAGACGCGCTCGTCGCTCGGCTAAATCTAGCATATCTAATCCATTGAGTGCCAATGGATTGCACCAAGACGAATGCTCCAGTCGGCGGCCTGCCCGATCGCCGCGCAGGAGTGCACCGCATACAAAGACTACGTATGGCATGAATTGCAGCATCCGCCTGGCGGCGGAATGCTCAAGGCCGGATGCGCTAATCGTAGCAATCAAATGCAATACACAGCAGCCAGCCCCGCGTCAGGTTCTCAATGACCGGAAGCGAGCCCGAGGCGTCAGCCGATTGCCTGATCGAGCAGCCAGTCTTCGAGGGTCACGTGCACAATATAGGGAGTGCGGAGCAGTGCGGCGCGATTCGACAACAGCTTGGCGACCCATGGTCGCGCGATCATGTTGGAGACGGCCCGCATGCCGAGCTTCCTCAAAGAGCGGCCGTTGAGTTCCGAGATGACGTTGTCGCTGAGTCGCTTGAAGGTGGCGGGCAGCAGATTGGGATCTGGCCCGACGTGGATAATCACCTCGACGCCCATTGACAGCAGTTCGTAGATGCCATCCCAGAGTCGTTGCGGCTCATCAATCCAACGACTTAAAATCGCCCGGCTATTGTAATCGTTGTAGTTCGCCTTGCCGGTTACCAAAGAGAGCACCGGAGGCGTCGGCGCCCGAAAGCCGCCATTGCTGGAATACATCATCATCGCGGCACGATCGGGGATGTTGCGCTGCCGCAGCAAGGGCGTGTGCAACGGGGGCCAGGCGCCGCTGTTTTTACGCAAATGAATCTGGCCTTTTAAATGTTGGGCGAGGCGCTCCTTGAGCCGATCGACGGTATCGCCTTGGCCAAGGACCAGCACGGCGTTGGGCGCCAGATACGAGGATATCGAAATCATGCCGCGGCGCTGGGTGGTAATCTCCAAGCAGAGCCGCTCGACGGCTTCGAAGTCGATCGCCTTGCCTCGCGAGAAGACGACGCCCATGGTCACGTCGCGCGCCAAATCAGCGCTTTCATCGGCCATGGCGACCAGCGGCGGCAGCACGTCAGCCATGTTAAACACGCCGCTCGTCACTAAAGCCGTCACTTCGCCCAGGCTATAGCCCAAAGCGATGCGCGACTGGCGATAACTGATGTCAAAGTGCTGCTCGAGCAGCTCGATTTGCGCCAATTCCGCGGCGACGATCAGCCCAATGTCTTCGCCAAACGACTCGAGCGTGCTTTCGCGCTTCTCGCGAACGCGCGCAACCAGATCGAACGGTCGGCGCAAGATGTCTGTGCAGATCTGCGAGGCTTCGCGCAAGTAACGTTCGACGACCGGGCCGTAGATGCGATGGGCCAGCAATTCGGGAGTGCGGCCGAGATTCGTCTGGTTATACCCGCGGAAGGCGAATGCCGTGTCGCCCAACCGGTCGCTGATCTCGAACGGTTTCAGGCGATGGGCGGTGGCCATAACGTTAACAGGACCCTGCTTTCGGCGGGCAATTCGAGCGGCCATCATAGCCGATGCGGACGCCCCGACCAGCCCCGGGTCGCTCCTTGCTGGCCGGCGACGCCCCGACTACAAACAAGTATAGGTCCCGCCCCGTCGCAACTGGCCGCCGCAAGTTAATTTGATGTCCGATTTCCCCCCACGCGAACTAGCCGGCCTGACCGCCGTCGTGACCGGTTCATCGAGCGGCATCGGGCGCGCGGTGGCGCTGGAATTAGCCTCGGCCGGCGCCGACGTTGTGGTTCATGCCCGCAGTTCCCAGGCGGCCGCCGAGCAGACTGCCGAGGAAATCCGCACCGCAGGCGTCGACGCACTGGTTGCCATGGCCGATCTGGCCGACTCGAGTTCGCACGAAGGGCTGGTCGAGCGAGCTTGGAACTGGCGCGGCAAGGTGGACATTTGGATGAATAACGCAGGGGCCGATGTGCTGACGGGCGAAGCGGCGCGATGGTCGTTCGAACGCAAGCTCGAACAGTTATGGCGCGTCGACGTGACGGGCACGATGCGCCTGTCGCGATTCATCGGCGCTCGCATGAAGGCCGAGGGCAGCGGAAGCATTATCAACGTCGGCTGGGACCAGGCCGAATTTGGGATGGCCGGCGATAGCGGCGAACTCTTCGCCGCCGCGAAAGGGGCCATCATGGCTTTCACCCGCAGCCTGGCTCGCAGCCTGGCGCCGGAAGTGCGCGTGAACTGCGTGGCGCCAGGGTGGATTAAAACCTCCTGGGGCGCGCAGGCCAGCGACGCCTGGCAACAGCGCGCCATTGCCGAAAGCCTGTTGGCTCGTTGGGGCGCGCCCGAAGACGTCGCCCGCGCGGCGCATTTTCTCAGTTCGTCCGCATCGTCCTTCATCACTGGCCAGATTTTGAACGTGAACGGCGGCTTTGTCGGACAAGTGAAGAATAAGGAGTAAGGAGCGAGGAGCAAGAGAAAGACAGAGAGGCGCGCCACAGCGTCCGCCACTCGTCCTTCATCCTTCCGCCTTCATCCCTTTTTTCTGATGCATATTCATTTTGTCACGGGACGGTTGGCCGAGTATTCGCTGCGCAAACTGCTGGCGGACCTGGCGCCGAAAGCCGGGTTCAAGTACTCGATCGACGTGCTTGGCATCACAGTGGCTGCTTTGATGACTCCCGAGTGGATTGCGCGCCACATCCGCGTGCCGGCTGAAGCGACGAAGGTCCTGCTGCCCGGCTACTGCCATGGCGATCTGGCTCCGGTGGAAGCAGTAGCCCGCATCGCCGTCGAGCGCGGCCCGAAGGATCTGCGCGAACTGCCGGCTTACTTTGGCCGTCCGGCGGTCGATGCAAGTCAGTATGGCCGCCACGACATTCAGATTATCGCCGAAATCAATCATTGCCCGCGGCTAACGCGCGATGAGATATCGAGGCAGGCTGCGGCGCTAGCTGCCGATGGCGCCGATCTGATCGACGTCGGTTGCGATCCGGGCATGACCTGGCCGTTGGTGGGCGACGTGGTGTCGATGTTGCGCGACGCGGGACACCGAGTTAGCATCGACAGTCTGAACCCCGACGAGATTGCTCCCGCCGTTCGCGCGGGCGCCGAATTGGTGTTGTCCGTTAATTCGTCGAATCGCCAGTACGCCGTCGATTGGGGGTGCGAGGTGATCGCCGTCCCCGATGTTCCTGAGACGCTCGCAGGACTGGACGACACGATCGAGTTTCTCGCCCGGGCCGGCGTGCCGTTGCGAATCGATCCGGTGTTGGAGCCGATCGGTTTTGGCTTTGCCCGCAGCTTGGGCCGCTACCTGGCCGTGCGCGATCGCTATCCCGACGCCGAGATGATGATGGGGATCGGCAATCTCACCGAATTGACCGACGCCGACTCGGCCCCGATCAACGTGCTGCTCCTGGGTTTCTGCCAGGAGTTAGGCATCCGGAGCGTGCTCACGACCCAAGTGATCAATTGGGCCCGCACGTCGGTGCGCGAGTGCGACTTGGCGCGGCGGCTGGTGCATTACGCCGTCGAGCAGCGCTCATTGCCGAAGCATGTCGAGCCGCGGCTGGTGACGCTCAGGGATCCGGCGGTGCTCGAAGCGGGCATGGACGAACTGGACCGGCTCGCCGGTCAGATCAAGGATCATAGCTATCGACTGTTCGCCGAACAGGGAGAACTGCATGTGGTCGGCGCGGAGCTGCACCTGCACGACCGCGATCCGTTTGAGTTGTTCGAGCAACTACAAGCCAGCGGCGTCAAGAATCTCGACGTCGGGCATGCCTTCTATTTAGGCTTCGAGTTGGCCAAGGCCCTCACAGCCCTGGCATTGGGCAAACAGTATCGCCAGGACCAGGCGCTGAACTGGGGCTTTTTGACGGCCCCCGAACAGAGCCATCGCGGGCGCAAGGCCGAGCGTGCGAGGCGAGGACTCGCGCCGGCCGCAGAGCAGGAGGAGATTTAGATGCCTCCTGCCAGTCCAGGTCAGTCAGTAATCGCCAGCGAGCCGGCGGTCCCGCTCGTCGAAGAACTCTCTCCAGGCTTGCATGCGCAGGATGTGTTCTTGCGGCTCGCGAACAAGCCCCATTGCCTTTTTCTTGATAGTGCCCGGCGCGATCCAAAACTCGGCCGCTATTCGTTTGTGACGGCAGATCCGTTTGAGTACTTGGAACTGCGGGCTGATTCGACAGACGCCTTCGAGCGTCTGGCCACCCAGCTCGTGCCGTTTCGCTCGGCAACTCAGCCAGGATTGCCGCCGTTTCAAGGCGGTGCGGCGGGATTATTCAGCTACGATCTTGGTCGGCAATTAGAACGCTTGCCGGCGCCTTGCAAGGATGAATTCGGCGTTCCAGCCTTGGCCGTTGGGATGTACGACGTCGTCGTTGCCTTCGATCATCTCCGCGAGCAAAGCTGGCTGATCTCGCACGGTTGGCCGGAGGCCGATCCTGCGCGCCGGCGCTATCGAGCCGCGGCCCGCTTGCACGAGTTCAAAACCTGGCTTGCATCGCCCCCCTCGGCAATTCGCCGCCAGTCGTCCGCGAGGGTGCGCCCAGAACAATTGTCGCCGCAGTTTCCCACGAACGTCGCGGACCTGACGAGCAACTTCTCGCGAGACGGCTACCTGCAAGCCGTCGAGCGAGTGATCGAATACATCGCCGCCGGAGACATTTTCCAAGTTAACTTCGCGCAACGATTGCTCCATCCGGCGATTGACGACGCCGTGGCGCTCTATCTGCGTTTGCGCGAGCGTAACCCGGCGACATTCGCCGGCTACTTCGATCTCGGCGAGTTTCAGATCGCCAGTGCATCTCCCGAGCGGTTCCTGCAAATCCAGAATCGGCGCGTCGAAGCTCGGCCGATTAAAGGGACGCGCCAGCGGACTCGACTGCCCGAGGCCGATCTATTCGGCGGCGACGAGTTGCAGGCCAGCGAAAAAGATCGCTCCGAAAACGTGATGATCGTCGACCTGTTGCGCAACGATTTGGCGCGCGTGTGCCGTCCAGACAGCGTGCAAGTCACGCAGCTCTGCGGCCTGGAGACGTATGAATTCGTGCAGCATCTCGTTTCGGTCGTGTGCGGCGAACTGCGCACCGACCAGCAGCCGCTCGACGTACTCAAGGCCGCGTTCCCCGGCGGCTCGATTACCGGCGCTCCGAAAGTTCGCGCCATGGAGATTATCGCCGAGTTGGAGCCGACGGCGCGAGGCGCCTACTGCGGCGCCATGGGCTACCTGGGGTTCGACGGCTCGCTCGATGCGAACATTCTGATCCGCACCTTCACCGCCGGTCGCGGCTGGTGGCAAGCGCCGGTCGGCGGCGGTGTCGTCTTCCAGTCGACGCCCGCCCTAGAATATGAAGAAACCTGGCACAAGGCCGAAGGCCTGATTCGTTCGCTGCAATGATTCTGCTGATCGACAATTACGACAGCTTCGTTTTCAATCTCGCTCGTTACTTCGAGCGACTGGGGCAGCCGACGCGCGTCGTACGCAACGACTCCATCGACGCGCGGCAGGCGCGCTCGCTACGGCCCCGCGCGATCGTGCTGTCGCCCGGACCTTGTGCGCCGCAGCAGGCGGGCTGTTCGCTGGAAGTAGTGCGGCAATTGCACGGCGAGTTTCCGATTTTGGGCGTTTGTCTCGGACATCAAGTGATCGCGGAAGCCTTCGGCGGACAGATCGTGCGCGCACCCGAACCGGTGCATGGTCGCGCTGCGGAAGTCTTGCACGACGGCAGCGGGTTGTTTGCGGACTTGCCTAATCCGTTTCGCGCATGCCGCTATCATTCGTTGGCTGTCGAAGAAGCGTCTTTGCCAGAGTGCCTTAAAGTGACCGCGCGCACTAAAGACGGCGTGATCATGGGGCTCCAGCACAAGACATTGCCAATTTTTGGCCTGCAATTCCACCCAGAATCTGTCCTGACCGAAGGCGGATTTGAACTCTTGGCCGGATTCCTGCGGCTCTCGGGGCTGAAGTTGCCAGCCGCAATTCCCGACATCGCCAGCGAACGTCACGAGCCTGAGAGCGATCAGCGGCTGCCTGAATCGCCCGTTACTTTTTGAGACCATCGAATGCGGAACGCGGAATGCGGAATTCGGACATGGAACCGCGGGCGTCCAACGGATGCCCGCGCCGCATCCCGCACCCTGCGTTCCGAATGGGCATCGGGAGGTCCCGATGATCCTTGAAGGACTGATCACGACGATCAACGAAGACGGCAGCGTCAATATCTCGCCGATGGGGCCGATCGTCGATGAGGCGATGAAAGAACTCGTCTTGCGGCCGTATCAGACGTCGACCACCTATCGCAATCTCAAACGGACCGGGCAGGGCGTGTTGCACGTGACCGACGACGTCGAGCTTTTGGCCCGCACGGCGGTTGGCAAACTTGTTCCGGCGCCAAAACTTCTTCCGGCTTACAGAGTACAGGGGCAAATCCTGGCTGATGCGTGCCGTTGGTACGAATTTCAGGTGCGGTCCATTGACGACCGGCAGGAGCGGACGACGATCGTCGCCGAAGTCGTAGAGACCGGACGAATACGCGATTTCTTCGGCTTCAATCGAGCCAAGCACGCCGTGCTCGAGGCGGCGATCCTGGCGACGCGCATCAAGTTTCTGCCCGCCGCAGAAATCCTCGCTGAATTCGACCGCCTGGCCATCGCCGTCGAGAAAACGGCGGGGCCGCAAGAACGTCGGGCCTTCGAATTCCTTGCCGAATATGTTCGCAACTCCCTGAGCGGCGCCCGGCCGTGCGAGCGAATAGCCGGTCCTGCAGCCTCGGCTCCCGCCGTCCGCATCGTGTCTCCTAGCCGGCTGCATTTCGGCATGTTTTCCTTCGGTCGTCCCGAAGTGCGCCAGTTCGGCGGAGTAGGGGCGATGATCGACCAGCCGCCGCTCGAGCTTCGGTTTGGCCCTGCCGAGCGTTTGGAGACAGTCGGTCTAGGAGCCGCCCGAGCGCGCCAATTCGCCGAGCATGCGGCACAGCAGGCCGAGTGGCTGCCAGAAGGAATCCCCTGCCGGATTGAAGTCGTCAGCGCGCCGCCCTCGCATGTAGGACTAGGGAGCGGAACGCAACTGGGAATGGCCGTGGCGCAAGGTCTGAATGCGTTTTTCGGCGGTCCTTGGCGTACGCCGCAGGACTTTGCTCGGGCCGTGGGACGCGGCCGGCGCTCGGCGATCGGACTTTATGGCGCCCTTGCCGGCGGGCTGATCATCGAAGCGGGAAAATACGCGGCAGACCAGATTTCGCCGCTGATCAGCCGGGTCGAGTTGCCTCTTGATTGGAGGTTTGTCCTCGCCTGGCCGCGCGCCGTGCAAGGACTCTCCGGAGAGGCCGAAACGAATGCGTTCGAAAGGCTGCCGCCGGTTGCGGCCGAGGCCACTCGGGCGCTGACCAGCGAGGCGTTGCTGGGGCTGGCGCCCGCCGCCGCAACGGGCGACTTCGAGCGGTTCGGCGAAAGCCTTTACCGCTTTGGCCGCCTGGCCGGCCGCTGTTTCGCCGCTGAACAAGGCGGCGATTATGCTAATCCGCGGGTTGCTCAGCTCGTCGACTGGCTGCGCCAGCAGCACGTTCGCGGCGTGGGGCAATCTTCGTGGGGACCCGCCGTATTTGCTCTGACCGCCGATCTCGCCGCCGCCGAGGCTTTGACCGCGAAACTTCGCAGCAATCGCGATTTTCCCGACTTGGAATTCGCGATCGCCGCGCCCGCAAACCGAGGCGCCATGATCACCGGATATGGCGATTCTAATTAGTCCGCGCGATCATGGCTTGAGCCGACGGCGAGAGGAATGCCCTGAGCTTCGCCGGCCGCGCCCATCAATCTTTCCCCTTTTTACCGGTTTCAGTCGCCTGGGGTTCGCAACTCGGCCCCGCCATCAGGTGTCTGCAGAAATTCAGTTTTTTTTATTGGGATTTGAGCCAAAACAGGGTAACGTAACAGTTGTGAGGGTCAACCTACGATAAGGGGACGCTAGGGGTACTTACTCGGTACAGAGGTCGCAAGGCAGGAATTGCCTTGATCGGCGAAGAGGCATTCGCCCTGAATCCTGGTTTGTCATGGTGCAAACGGGAGATTGCGATGTCGATCCGTTTCAAGTGCCCCAATGGCCACGAGATGAACGTGAAGGACAAGTATGCCGGTCTTACCGGCCTTTGTCCGCACTGTCAAACTCGCGTGCTCGTCCCCAGCTCAACGCCCGACAAGCTGAGCGACGACGCCATTCTTGAATTGCTCGGGCCGCCCGCGGAAGATCCCGATGGCTTGCCCGTTCATCAGGACGCCAGGCATCGCAATGTCGGACCGGACGATACCAGCGCCTCTTCTGGTAGCAGCCTGGCGGGCATGTCGCCGCTGCATCGCGGCATGAAGACCTGCCCCAAGTGCAAAAAGGAAGTGCGGTCGGTCTACGACATTTGCCCGCATTGCCGGACTTACTTCACCGACCTCTCCGAAATAGTCCGTCGCATGGACCTGACCTGTAAGAAGTGTGGAACCGAATACGAGCACCATCGTACGGTGACCAAGTGCGAAGTCTGCGGCGCCGAATTGGGCGAACCTCAGAAGCGCAGATAGCGGCGCGGGTGCGCCTTCTCTCCCTGCCAGAGAACGCTCCTGCGAGCGCCAATTGCCCTTGAGCCGCGGCCGCGATTTCAGTACAAGGCCGGTTCTTCACCTTTCTTTAAGCATTTCCAGCGTTTTCTCTCTGGAGAGCATCCACGGCATGGAGGCTCGGCGATGATGTTGCGCGCTGTCATTCTGACGATCGTGGGCGGCATTTTTGCCACCGACGCGCGAGGCGAACAGCAATTCCCCTACACGGGATATATCAACGCTTCCGACGTCTATCTGCGCAGCGGGCCGGGCGAAAACTACTACCCGGTGTCGAAACTGGATCGAGGTCAGGCCGTCGAAATCTATCGCCACGACCCGGGCGGCTGGTATGCCATTCGTCCCACGGAAAAATGCTTCAGTTGGGTTTCGGGCGATTGCATCGAGCCCGGCGAAGGCAACCTGGCGGTCGTCACCAAACTCCGCGTTGTCTCGCGAGTGGGCAGCCAGTTCAGTGATGTCCGCGATGTGATCCAAATCCGGCTGGATCAGGGCGAGGTCGTGGAAGTGATCGAAGCCAAGCGTTTTAATTCAGGGCCTGCAGCGCAAACGTGGTATAAAATCGTGCCGCCCGCCGGCGAATTTCGCTGGATTTCAGGCAAGTTCGTCGACCGCGAACCGGCGGAAACGAAACCGCGAGAGGCCAGTCCCGACAACAATCTGCTGATTTCGCGGCATTCGCAGCATGACGATGTCGATCAGGAAGCCAGCGACGACGCCGACGAAGAAGAACTGGCGGACGACGATCATTCGGTGCGCCAAGCAGGGCATCGCGAGTCGAGGCGCGGCGACGGCGCAAAACACGCGCGGTACGATCGCGACGAAGAAGCAGACGACGACCGCGATCCGCTGCAGGCCTCCGATGATGATGCCGATAGCAACGATGATCGCTGGACGCGCCGCGGCGGCGTGCCGATTGAGCGCTCGCGGAATAGGAAACGTGCAGATCGCGCCGACGAAGAAGTTGAACTCGACGACGCCGATCTAAGCATCAAGGACGTCGCGGCAGACCTCGATCTGGAACTGTCGGCGATGGTCGCCGCGGAGCCGACCGCCTGGGAATTCTCGGCGCTCAAGCGGCGCGCCGAATCGGCGCTGACCCGGGCGGAGACGGCGCTTGATCGCGGCCGCATCCGCCGCGTGCTGCACAAGATCGAAAACTTCGCCGACTTGCAGCGGCGCTATGCCACCGTGATGAATGTGCGCAGCGAGACCGATCGGGCGAACGACAAACTGGCGCGGCTCGATCGCTCCGCGCGTAGTTCCTTGAGTTCTTACCGCAACGGCCCTCGCTACGACGGCGTGGGTCGGCTGACGCAAGTGCTCTCGCGCGATCCGGGTTCGCCGCAGTTCGCCTTGCTGAATGAAAGCGGTCAGGTAGTTTACTATGTCTCGCCTTCTCCGGGCGTCAACCTGCGCCGCTACTTGAATCAGGACGTCGGCATCCACGGCACGTTAGGCTACCTGCCCGAGCAGCGCGCCCAACATGTCACGGCGCAGCGCATCGTCAATATCGACGCACGGACGTTGCGGTAGCCGCTCGCAAGCAGCAGCCAGCCTTCGCTCTCCATCGCATCCGGCATTCTGCCGGCGAGAACTGCTCGGCAACGCCGTCTTGCGGCCTAAGGCACTCATATGGCAGCAGACGCTCTTTAGTTTCCAGAGGCCGAGGCCAGTCCCAGGGGCTCAGGCGGTTTGTCCTTTGCTTGCGGCTAGATATTCGCAAAAATGGCCGCCGTTGATTAAAACTAGTGGTCGAATGGCTCGGCTGAGAATTCGCTCCGCTGGCCGGCCTCTTGCCATTGCTCGTCCCGGAACATCTAGTAGGCTTAATTCCCGTGGAACAAGCTGAAACCACCAAGATCGATTCCCGCAGCGAAAAATTCACTCGCGCACTCGATTTCGCTCAGTGCCAGGTCGCGGCGCTCATCGAGAATGCGCCCGACTATTTTCCCATCTACACCACGGGCGGTCGCTGGCGGCACGATGGCGAGTTGTGGACCGATTGGACTGGCGGTTTTTTTGCAGGGATGATGTGGAAGTTCTTCGAGCGGTCCGACGATGAGCGCTGGCTGCGGCGCGCTAAGCACTATTCTCAACTGCTCGAACATCGCCAGAACGACCGCCAGGTGCACGATCTGGGGTTCATCTTTCTCAACACGTATCGGCCCTGGTATGAGCTGACGGGCGACGAGCACAAACAGGAAGTGCTGGTGCGGGCCGGGCGCACGCTGGCGTCGCGGTTCATGCCGAAAGGGCGGTATCTGCGGTCGTTCGTAGCGCCCGAATCGTTATTTATCGACATCATGATGAACGTGCCCTTGATCTTTTACGCAGCGAACGAAACGGGCGACAAGCAGCTCGAGCGCATCGCCGCCGCCCACTGTCGCACGACGCGAGACAAGATCGTTCGCGCCGACGGCTCGACGGCGCACGAGGGCATCTTCGATCTCGAGACGGGCGAGTTCTTGCGCGAAGACACTCACCAAGGTTGGCGGCCCGATAGCGCCTGGGCGCGCGGGCTGGCCTGGTCGCTGTACGGATATAGCCAATGTTACGCGCTCACCGGAACCGAGGAGTTCCTGGAGGTCGCCGAGCGGAACGCCGCGTTCTGGCTGGCCAATCTGCCTGCCGACAAAGTGCCGCATTGGGATTTCCGCGCCGACGTCAGCCAACCGCTTCCCTGGGGTGCGCAAAAAGACAGCTCCGCCGCCGCGATTGCCGCCAGCGGCTTGCTCGATCTGGCCAATCAAACCCGTTCGATGCAAACCGCCTCGCAATATCGCGAAACCGCGCTCGCCATGCTCGATGCGCTGGTCGAACCCGAGTATCTAGCCAATGAAACTCCGGATTGGGAGGGCATTTTGAAGCACGGCGTCTACCACACCAAAAAGAATCTGGGCGTCGACGAGTCGGTAATGTGGGGTGAATTCTTCTTCGTTGAGGCAATCGGCAAAGCGCTCGAAGCCAACTGAAGCCATGCGGCTTTGCGGACGATTAGCGGCTGAATCTCGGCGCGCGGTAAGGATTGCCGCTGTCGATAGGAAAGGCCAGGGGGGCCGCAAACGAGGCCCCGCCATAGCCGAGCTCGCGCAGTCGATCCGCGATCGACTGCGGCGTATCGGGTGCGAACGCGATCAAGTCGATGCGACCCTCGGCAAAGTCAATGGTCAGCGTGCTGCCGCCGTATAACGTCGTCCAGCTTTTGCGGCGGTCCGTCGGTTGAAAGTCGGCGATCGACGACCGGGGCAGGAAAAAGTTGCGGCCATCTCTGGCCAACAGTCGCTGCGGTTCGTCCTTTAAGCCGTCATATATTGATTCGCGCCTTCTCCTGGCGGCGAGCGCCCAATAAGCCAGCGGCGTAAAGACCAGTAGTTGTGCCGCTGCCGCACGCCAACTGAAAACCTGCCCTGCCACCCATGCGCCATAGAGCCCGTCGGAGCATGCGTAGACCTTGAAGAAACGGTCTCTCTCGACATAGAACGGCTGCAATGCATGGAAAGAGAATTCAGCCATCGCGCTTCACACTCGCAGACCTGTCGGCTGCAGCCATTCTACAGCGCCGATCGACCCATTGCGAAACTGCGTGACGCGCTCGATGGCGCGCCGCGAACAATCGGGGTCAAAAGGTGCCGGGGCTCCTGACAGCTTTTCTTGCCTTTTCCGGCCCCGGCGCGCCCTTGCGCTAGCCTAGCTACTCGGAGCGCCAGTCCCAGTCGACATTCGTCGGAGTGGAGTAGCCCATTCGCCGCCATGCCGTTTGCAAATCTGGAGTGCGAGGAATTCGATAGCCGTTCTGCGTCATGATCCAGCCGACGCGCAGGGCTTTTCCATCGCGTATCACGTGTGCTGTGTGCGCGACAACACCCGGTTGGCTGCGCATCCATTCCTCAAGCTTTCGGTCGCTGGCTGGCAAGTCGGCGAACTCCGCCCTAACGACGTACCCGCGCGAAGCGGGGATCAGACGCAGTCCTGCGCAAAACGCGATAATAACTATAAAGGCGCCGGCAACGGACGCGAAGCAAAACAGAGATGGTTTCACCGTCGTCTTCATGTAAGCGCCACTTTGCGTTGCGAAGTGAGGCGATTTCTTCGCGAATTTCCAGAGCACAAATAAAAGGGTTTGAGCTAAGGAATCGAGCCTTGCGGCAATCAGGTGTCGTGGACAAACAATTCGACAATGATTTTGCACAGGACGGTCAACCGTGCCATTGAAATGCCCCAAGTACAAGGGCGGCTAGTTCCCGAACTTTCCCCCACCGAGAATCATGCTCCACCGCACTGTCGGTCCAGAGTTCCTCGTCTCCAAGACCACTCAATGTGGACAAGAGACTGTCCAAGTCACTCAGCGCTTTCGTTTGCTGCTCATCCAAAGAAATCCCCGAGGAGATGAGCCACCCATGCCAGTGATCGAATTCTAGCGCAAGTTCATCTGCTTTGCATATTCCATCGGGCAGCGCCGCTAGTTGTATGGATGCAGGCGCCGCGAGCAGTTCCACTGTGCTCTTGAAGCGGTATAACTGAATCGGCTTCTCGTCCATAATTCCTCAGAATTCGCTTTAGCCGAAGCACACATGCAGAAACTGCCGCACCCTCTTTCGTCCCCTACTCCGCACCATTGCACCTGTTCTCAATAATGAGCGTTCCTCGCAGATCTTGCACTTTCACTCGCATCGTGACCCCCTCATACGTTAGTAGCTCAATGGTGTTGGCTGCTGGATCGAATTCGATACCGCCAATCGTGTGATGCTTTGGTTCTTTGTCGCTAGCTCGAATAAATTCGTAATCGAGCGCGGCACTGACTTCCAGCACAATCTGACGTGTGCGCGATCGCCTCTGCCAGAAGAACAGGCATCCACGCGCAGAATCCCCACTGTCCGGCACCGTTTGCCGCAGCCGAATGGCTAATATTCTCGTATGCGGCTCAAAGATGACGGCCTCCTCATCAAATTCCGCATCACGAATGAGGTCAACGATACGACCCAATCCGACATGGGAATCAAACTCTTGACGAGTATTTGTCATTTTGAGAACTTGCAACGCGCAACATGGCAAACATCAACCAGACCTCCATCCTTTGCATAGTCGGTTCCGGACGTGTCGGGCGGCAGATACCGTCGCCGCTCGCACGAGCGACGCCTCAAGGCGGGGCACGTCTGGATAGAAAAAAGAGTCCGACCTTCTCACCCCTTTCTGACTAGGGAGCGCTTACGCGCTATGTTGCACTTTAATCGTCCCACACGTCGAGCACAGGAAGAATACAATTTGAATTGAATCATACGTAATTCTCACTCCGGCCTCGTTGTCGTTCGTAAGGCTCGCCAGAAAATACATCGTCTGCCGTCCCAGACCGGCGCGCTTGCATCCGGGGCAGCCTGGATCGTCAAGTCGTTGGCAAAGGAAGGAGCGACCGCCAAGCTGGTTAATCACATCTACGATCGGGTAACCTCCGACCGCTGGCCGAGCATAGTTTCCCGTGAACGATGCCACTTCGGCTTCTTCGGACTTGGAAAGAATCATCACCTGCGTTCAGACGATCATATAACTCTCGTAGACGCGCCGGAATTGGGGCCAATTGCACCGCCCTCCGCTCGATTACGTCGCCAGCGCCGCCGTCGGAGTACCACTCGTCCCAGGTCGTTTCGCCGCGGAACTCCTCGATAATCTCGATTTCGCTATCCGCAAGTATGCGGTAAGAAAAATCGTGCCAGGAAAGTGAGCACCGCATGCAATAAAACAGTGGCAGCTCGCCGCACGGCATGAACGACAAAGACAATGATGGGTCGGAACAGTCGATGCTCAAGTGCAACATCAGCGGCAGCTCGCAGTTCGTACACCAAGCTCCTTCGCATGAGTGCCTCCCACCGAGCCAGTGCCGTGCGCTGCTCTTATTACCGAACTTGATAAACTGGCCCGGGAAAAGCTCTCGGTGTTTCATGTTATTTGGGATCGTAACGATTCGGGAGAGAAGCGAAGACATCCATCCTTTTTGCATTGCCACGCGGCTCGCTGCCCATGGTAGACTTCAAATCGGATACCCATCCTTACATTCCCTGCTCCCGGGGATTTTGGAGCGGCACATCCCGTCGCCGCTCGCACAAGTGGCGATTCAAGCTGCGGCGTTTCGGCGGTAGAATCTGGATGTCTAGGTTTGCCTTTCGCGGGGACGGTAGGGCCAAGGCGAATGGCTGGGTGACTGCTATTCTGAGCTTTTCTTACTTGTCGCCGGGAAGCAAATCTCTCATCCTCCAAACCTTGACAAGCCCGCCAAACCCTACCGCGGCGAGCAAGTTCCCATCCGGAGATATCGCCATCTGACTTATCGCCTTTGGAAATGCTACGAACTCGGCCTTTGCCTTCCCAGAGTCGGAGTCCCAAAATACGATTCGTCCTGGATCTTCTACGCTTTCCGCACTGTCACTTATTACCCAGCGGCCTTCTTGGGTGCAGATAATCTGCGAAATATCGCCTTGCGACCGCTCGAAGCGCCTAGTCACCCGTTCGGTGACAACATCGACGAGTATTATCCTCTTTGATGCTGCGCCGTCACTTGGATCAAGCGTCGCTATCGACCGGCCGTCGGATGCAAACGAAACAACCTTGCTTCCGCGAAAAGAGTGCACGCTATCGCGCGTTGCAACGTCCCAAATAGTCCCCCGGCCGCCGAGAGTGACCGTAGCAATCGTCCTGCCATCCGGCGATATGGCGGCGCCGCTGATTGAGTCGAGAGCATTATCGTCAACAACTTTGATTGTGCCGACCCGGCTCAACGTGGGGGGGTCCCAAAACGCAATCTCCGTTCCGGAGCTGCTCACGAGAACACGATCTCCCGCAGCATATGCGAGCCATTCCACTCCATCGGCATGCGCGTTCTTCACTAACCGGGTCGTTCCTCCCTGAACTCGATCAATTCGAATGTCGCCACCTGCGGGAGGAGGCAGGAAGAAGCTCGCCGACACAAGAAACCTATGATCGGCACTGAATGCGAGACCTTCAATTTGTGATCTTTGCGACTCCCAGCCACGATGTGGAGGAAAACTTTCCGGGGTCCCCCAGCGTCCTACTCTCACAAGGAAGATCTTAGCATCGGACGTCCCCCACGCTAAGAGGGCGTTGTCGCTCGAGTAGGTCAATGCAGTTACAACAGCATCAGATCCTTGAGACTTATATATGGGCGCCGGGTTGACGCGGCTTGTACATGCCACCGCCACAAGAGTTAATGGAAGCAAAGCGACGACGCTGGAGCGCGCTAGGGATTGTTTGTAACGTCGTGAAAAGTCCATATGCATGCACCTGTCTTCACATGCGACGCAGTGAGAATTAGGAGAACACTGACGGCTTCTGGGATAAGATTTTGGTGTCTTGATTCGCCTCCGGAAACGGTCTCTCTGGTCGTAGAACGGCTGCAACGCATGAAAAGAGAACTCAGCCATGGCGATTCGCACTCGCAGACTTATCGGCTGCAACCATTCTACAGCGCCGATCTCACAATTCCGAAACTGCGTGACGCGTTCGCAGGCGCGCCGAGGCCAAGCGGGACGCGATGCTTGACTGTTCCCCTCGAGTTCGCATGATGGTTTCCGGCTATGCTGGCGAGTGGGCCAGCGACATGGAAGCCAAGGCGCAAAGGAACACGCTTGGCGAAGGAACAGGCCGAACGCGGCGATCCGAATCAACACGAGAGACCGCATGCAACAAGTTTCCGCTTTGCCGCTGGTTTATGAATTCAGCCGCCACCTGGCGCGGCGCTGCACGATTCAGCCGGGCGAAACGCTGCGCGTGGAATCGGAAGATGCGCTTTCAGGTCAGATTCACACCCCGGGCGATCGGCGCGATAAGACGAAGGTTCCGTACAGCAATCCGGTCGCGGGCCCGATTTATGTCGAGGGCGCTGAGCCGGGCGACTTATTGGCTGTGAAGATCCTTGAAATTCAATCGCGAGACGGCCAGTGCGCCACCTACACGGGCGCCCCGAAGCAGTTGAGCGAATGGCTCGGCGCCGATGTGCCGCACGGCGCCCATGTCTGCCCGATTCGAGACGGCTGGATTTTTTGGAGCGACGAGATCGCTATTCCCTACCAGCCGATGCTCGGCTGCATCGGCACGGCGCCCGATTGGGGCGTGCCCTCCACGTCTCCTGCCGGATCGCACGGCGGCAACCTCGATCTGGTGGAGGTCGCTCCGGGCAGCACCATCTATTTGCCGGTCTCGGTTCTTGGCGGCTATCTCTATCTGGGCGATGCGCACGCGGCGATGGGGCATGGCGAGCTGTCGGCCACGGGCTTGGAGATGGCCGCTCAAACGGTCATCACGGTCGACATCGTCCGCGAGTCGCCGCTTGTCGGCGTGCGAGTTGA